>NZ_JBFAQY010000009.1:1205-303000 GCF_040678965.1 Streptosporangium sp. NPDC049248 | reverse complement strand
GTCTCCGATCTGATCACGCATCGGTTGCCGCTCGCGGAGGTTCTGGAGGGGATCGACATCGTCAGCAGGGGCGAGGCCATCAAGGTCACCATCGAACCCTGACCGCCCCGGCCCCCGGAGCTTCGGGCCTTCGGGCCGGGCAGGAGCGAAAGGCCATACCGGGGAGCCGCCGGAGGGCACCCCGATCCACATCGGGGTGCCCCGCCCGCCTCCCGCCGGATCCGGCGGGAGGGCCGGCGCAAGCTCACACCACTCGCAGAACACGCAGAAGGAGAACCGGAGATGCCGGAGAGGACAGTGGTCATCGCCTCAAGCACGGGCCTGCACGCCCGGCCTGCGAAGATCTTCGTGCAGGCCGCGGCCAAGCAGGGGATGCCCGTCCGCATCCGTGTCGGGGAAGGCAAACCCGTACCCGCCAACAGCATGCTCGCCGTGCTGGCGCTGGGCGCGACGCACGGCACGGAGGTCACCCTGGACGCGGAGGGACCGGGAGCCGACGAGGCACTCGACTCCCTCGCCGACCTGCTCGCCCGCGACCTCGACGCCGAAGAGACACCGCATGGCTGAGACGCTCAAGGGCCTGGGCGTGAGCCCGGGGCGGGCCGCCGGGCGAGTCTGCCGGATGGCGGCCCCGCCGGAGCTGCCGGCCCCCACGCCGGTCGCCGACGCCGACGCCGAACTCGGCCGGGCACTGGACGCGCTGCGAGCCACCGCCGCCGAACTGGCGGAGCGGGCCGAGAAGGCGCCCGACGCCGACGCGCGGGCGATCCTGGAGGCGCAGTCCTTCATCGCCGACGACCCCGGTCTGCACGAGTCCGTGGAGGCCGCCGTCAGGTCGGGCAAGGACGCCGCGCACGCCATCGACGAGGCATGCGCCCACCATCGGCGCGCACTGCTGGCGGCGGGCGGTTACATCGCCGAGCGAGCCGCCGACCTCGACGATGTTCGTAACCGGGCCGTCGCGGCGGTGCTCGGCCTACCCGTCCCCGGGGTGCCCACCCCCGGTCATCCCTTCGTCCTGATCGCCGAGGATCTCTCCCCCGCCGACACGGTGAACCTGGACCCCGACAGCGTTCTCGCCCTCGTCACCTCACGGGGTGGTCCGACCAGCCACACCGCCATCCTGGCCCGCGCCCGCGGCCTGCCCGCCGTGGTCGCCTGCCGGGAGGTGAGCGAGGTCGGCGAGGGGACGTGGGTGTCCGTCGACGGTCTGCGGGGCGAGGTGGAGGTCGGCATCGGCGAGGAGGCCGCCGCCGAGATCCAGCGCCTGGCGGAGGCCGAACGCCGCCGGACGAGCACGAGCCGGGGCCCCGGCCGGACCTCCGACGACCACCCGGTCAAGCTGCTGCTCAACATCGGCTCCGCGGCCGACCTCGCACCGCAGGGGGTGGACGCCGAGGGAGTGGGACTGTTCCGTACGGAGTTCCTCTTCCTGGACCGGCGTGAGGAGCCGGGCTATGAGGAGCAGGTGGCCGCCTACGCCGCGGTCTTCCGCGCCGCGCCCGGCGGGCACGTCGTGGTCCGCACCCTTGACGCGGGCACCGACAAGCCGCTGCCGTTCCTCGGGCTGGCCGAAGAGACCAACCCGGCGCTGGGCGTGCGGGGGCTGCGGGTGTCCCGGGTCAGGCCCGAGGTGCTCGACACCCAGCTCGACGCCATCGCCGAGGCCGCGCGCCAGAGCGGGGCCGAGCCGTGGGTGATGGCGCCCATGGTGACGACGGTGGGCGAGGCGGCCGACTTCGCCGGGCGGGCCCGCGCCCGGGGAATCGCCCGCGTCGGGGCGATGGTGGAGGTCCCCGCCGCCGCGCTGCGCGCCGAACGCCTGCTGAAGGAGCTCGACTTCCTGAGCATCGGCACCAACGACCTGAGCCAGTACACATTCGCCTCCGACCGGCAGCACGGAGATCTCGCCGACCTGCTCGACCCCTGGCAGGCGGCGCTGCTCCAGCTGATCGCCGACTGCGCCGCGGCCGGGCAGGCGGTGGGCAAGCCCGTCGGCGTGTGCGGCGAGGCGGCGGCGGACCCGCTCCTGGCGACGGTCCTGGTCGGGTTGGGCGTCACCAGTCTGTCGATGTCGGCGCCCAGCGTGCCCGCGGTGCGGGAGAGCCTCGCCGCGCACTCCCTGGCGCAGTGCCGCGACAACGCCCGGCTCGCCCTGGGCGCGGACGACCCCGGGCAGGCCAGAAAGATGATCCTCCCGGGTTGGTGACCCCCCTGAAACGGGCCGGAGACCCCCTCCCTCCGGCCCGTTTCCCCGGCACGCATCGGTGAAATCACCGGTGTTCTCCCCGGAAGGTGCCGGGGCATCGGTGCGGGCCGGCGGAGACCCCGCCCCGGCCCTTTCCAGGCGCGACATACGCGCGTAACACTGGGACATGCCCTCACCCTCCCCCGTCATCCGGTCACCGGCACTGCACGGCCGTGACGCGGAGCAGGACGCACTGTTGCGACTTCTCGACGCCGCGCGCGACGGATCGGGAGGCGCGCTGATCCTGCGGGGGGCACGGGGAACGGGAAAGACCGCGATGCTCGATGTCGCGGCTGAGCGCGCGGGCGAGTCGGGCGACTTCGCCGTGCTCAGGGCACGCGGCACCGAGGCGGAGTCGCACCTGCCCTGCGCCGGGCTGCACGGACTGCTCCGGCCGGTCGCCGACCGGCTGCCCGCGCTGCCCCCGGCACAGGCCGTGGCGCTGGCGCGAGCACTGGAACTGGGCGCGGTGGACGGCGGGCTGGCGCTTCCCGCCGCGGTGCTCAATCTCCTGGTGGCCCTCGACGGCCCGGTGCTGGCCTGCGTCGACGACGTTCACCATCTCGACGCGCCCAGCCGCGAGGCGCTCTTCTTCGCGGCCAGGCGGCTGACAGGGGAGGCGGTGGTACTACTGTTCGGTGCCGACGACGGCACCGCGGTCCCCGACGACATACCGGCCTTCGAGCTGGGCGCCCTGGACAAGGAGGCGGCCGGGCGACTGGCGGACGACCTGGTGCCGGAACTGGCCGATGACGTGCGGGCGTCGCTGCTGGAGATCGCCTGCGGCAACCCGCTCGCGCTCGGAGAACTCGCCCGGTCGCTCAGTCCCGAGCAGCTCTCCGGCGCCGTCGCGCCGCCCGAGACGCTGCCGAGGGGCGGGCGGCTCTGGCGCGCGTACGCCGACCGGTTGGCGCGGCTGCCCGGCGACACCGCGGACATGCTCCTGCTGCTCGCGGCCGACCCCGACCTGGAGACGGTCACCCTGCTCGAGGCCGCGAAGCCGCGCTGCGCGCTGACCGTGCTCGAACCGGCGGAGAGGGCGGGCGTGATCGTCCGCGTCGCCGACGCCGCCGGCGACCGCTACGACTTCCGTGAGCCCGCGATGCGGGCCGTGGTCTACGCCAGCTCCTCGCTTGCCGGGCGCCGAACGGCGCACCGCCTGCTCGCCGGCGTGCTGCGCCACGACCACCAGCGGCTGCGGCGCGCCTGGCATCGGGCCGAGGCGATGGACGGCCCCGACGAGTCACTGGCCGACGAACTGGCCGCGGCCGCCGCGGCGGCGGACCTCCAGGGAGGCCATCCGGCCTCCTTCCTCGCCTTCGAGCGGGCGGCCGAACTGACCGCGCACGGCGACGTCAAGGCCGCGCGCCTGGCCGCCGCCGCCAACCGCGCGTGGCGTGCCGGGCTGCCCAGGCGCACCCGGTCGCTGCTGGCCCGCCTGCACTCGCTGACCATCTCCGAGGAGGTACGGAGCCAGGCCGAGCTGATCCGCGGCAACCTGGAGCTGCGCAGCGGGAAGACCGGCAGCGCCGGGGACGACCTGATGTCGGCGGCCGAGTCGCTACTGGACAGGGATCGGGGACAGGCCGTCCGGGTGTTCATCCGCGCGGGCGAGGCGAGCTATCTGGCCGGCGACAACGTTCGCTACCTGGACATAGCGCGGCGGGCCGCCGCGCTGCGCCGCCCGGACGACCCGGCGGCCACCCAGCTGATGTTCGAGTATCTGGCCGGTACGGCGGCGACCTTCGGCGGCCGTCACCGGGAGGCGGCCGATCCGCTCCGCCGGGTGCTGGAGCTCGCGCCCTCGGTGCGTACCCCGTCGGTGCTGGTGTGGGCGGGCGTGGCCGGCCTGCTGCTGGGTGACGACGCGCAGGCGCAGCGGCTGTTCGGCCGGGCGGTGGAGACGGCGCGCGCGCTCGGGGCGGTCTCCACGGTGCCCCAGGTACTGGAGTTCATGATCCAGGCCGAGATCTGGATGGGCCGCTACGCCTCCATCGCCGCCAGCGCCGTCGAGGGACTCCGGATAGCCCAGGAACGCGGCAGGCCCAACAGCGCGGGCCAGCACCTGGGATGGCTCGCGCTCACCGCGGCCGTCGAGGGCGACGAGGAGACGTGCGCGATCAGGGCGGCGAGCGCCATCGAGCTGGCGGGCGCCCACGGCCTGGGGGTGGCGGGGGCACTCGGCAACTGGGCGCTGGCCCACCTCGACCTCGCGGCGGGACGCCACGCCGACGCGGCCAAGCGGCTGCGGGCCACGTCCGGATCGGGCGGGGCAGGCGGCCACCTCGTGGTGCGGGTCATATCGACGCCCCACTTCGTCGAGGCCGCCGCCCGCACCGGCGACCGGCAGGCGGCCGAGAGGGCCCTGCGGGTGCTGGACGGCTGGGTGGGCAGCACCCGCAGCCCCGACCGACGCGCGCTCGCCACGCGCTGTCACGCGCTCCTGGCCGCCCCCGGAGACGCCGAGGAGTACTTCAGAGCGGCGCTCGACCTGCACCACCAGGGTTTCTCCGAGTTCGAGACGGCCCGCACCCAGCTGCTCTTCGGCAGTGCCCTGCGCAGGAACCGGCGCCCCGGCGCGGCCAGGGAGCATCTGCACAGCGCCCTGGAGACGTTCGAGCGGTTCGGCGCGCGCCTCTGGGCCGAGCAGGCCCGCACCGAGCTGCGCGGGGCCGGGGAGGCCGTCAGGTCGTCCCACCCCGGGGCCACCGGGAAACTCACGGCGCAGCAGTACCAGATCGCGCGGATCGTCGCGGACGGCGCCACCAACCGGGAGGTGGCGGCCCGGCTCTTCCTGAGTCCGAGGACCGTCGAGCACCACCTCAGGAACATCTTCACCAAGCTCGACATCCGCTCGCGGGTGGAGCTGGTGCGGCTGATGTCCTGATTCACGGGTGCGATGCAGTACGGGTGATTTCACCGATGCACTTCCGGCCTGACAACGAGAAAGTGGCGACTGTCAGAAACCCGAGGGGTCACCTGGTGGCGCTGACCGTGCCGCCGCCTCCGGCGGCGGACCGGCGCGCGACGAACGGTTGTCGACCCGACCACCGTATCGCCCTGGTTCCCCCCACAGGAACGGAGTACAGCAACGTGCAGCCGTACCGCACCACCCCCCAGGCCCGCGCGCCCAGGCGGTCCCGCCGGGCGACGACTGTCGCCACGCTGACCCTCGCACTCGCTCTGCTCGGCACCGGCGGGGGCCTCGCGCCCGCCGCGCAGGCCGTCGCGGCCCCCGCCGCACAGGCCGCCGCCGCAGGCCCGTACGACCGCGGCCCCGACCCGACCAACGCCAGCATCGAGGCGGTCAGAGGGCCGTTCGCGATCGCGGAGACCAACGTCTCCTCGCTCCGGGTGACCGGCTTCGGCGGAGGGACGATCTACTACCCGACGTCCACCAGCGAGGGGACCTTCGGCGGAATAGCCATCGCCCCGGGCTACACCGCGAGCAAGTCGAGCATGGCCTGGCTCGCCTCGCGGCTGGCCTCCCACGGTTTCGTGGTCTTCAACATCGACACCATCACCACCTCCGACCAGCCCGCCAGCCGCGGCAGGCAACTGCTGGCCGCGCTCGACTACCTGGTGCAGAGCAGTTCGGCGGCCAGCCGGGTCGACGCCGGCAGGCTCGGCGTGATGGGGCACTCGATGGGCGGCGGCGGCACTCTGGAGGCCGCCAACAGCCGACCGCAGCTGCAGGCGGCCGTCCCGCTGACCGCGTGGCACCTGACCAAGAGCTGGTCGGGCATCCGGGTCCCGACGCTGATCGTCGGCGCGGAGAACGACAGCATCGCCTCGGTGAGCCTGCACTCCAAGCCGTTCTACAACAGCATCCCGGCCTCCTCGGAGAAGGCCTACTTGGAGCTCGACGGCGCCAGCCACTTCGCGCCCAACAGCTCCAACACGACGATCGCCAAGTACAGCATCTCGTGGCTGAAGCGGTTCGTCGACAACGACACCCGCTACGAGCAGTTCCTGTGCCCCGCGCCCCGGGGTGACCGGAACATCTCCGAGTACCAGGACACCTGCCCGCACTCCTAGGACACCGGACCACCACCGGGCCGTCACCGGGCCGCCGTCGAAGCACGGCACCGGCGGCGGCCCGCGACCGCGAACCCCCGGATCCGACGGCGGCCGCCGCACGCGGCCGCCGTCGGCGTACCCACCGCGGGGCTCCCTGAGATACCACCATCTGATGGATTTTCCCCCGGTTTGATCAGTTACCGCCGAGGGGCAATAGGGTTTACGGACTATGTCCAGGAACGAAAGTCGACGTGACTCCAAGACCGTTATGTGGCTTCTCGCGTTCAGCGTCGTGGCCACCTTCACGGCCGGAGCGGTCACCCTGCTGAGCGGTCACCTCGAAGCCGTTCCCGACATTCCCCCACCCCCGGACGCCGCCCTGCCCCAGATACCCGTGACACCGGTGACACCGACCCCGCCGCCGCAGCCTCGGGGGACGGCCGACCCCTCTGGCCCGGTCAAGGAGCCGCTCCTGCTGGCCAACGGCCGGCAGCAGCCGCTGAGGATGAAGGTGCCCCGGGCGGCCAAGGGCCGCTACGCCGTCGCCCCCGGCGAGGCCAGACCTCCCAGGGGCAAGGGCAGGGTCATCCGGTACGCGGTGGAGGTCGAGCGCGGCCTGCCGTTCGAGGTGGAGGAGTTCGCCTCCGAGGTGCACCGGATCCTCAACGACCCGCGCGGCTGGGGGTACCGGTTCAAACGGGTGGCACGCGGCCCGGTGAAGCTCAGGGTCTCGCTGAGCAGCCCGGAGACCGCCGACCGGCGTTGCCTGCCGATGCGGACCAACGGCACGCTGTCCTGCTGGAACGGCGAGCGCGCGATCATCAACGCGGTCCGCTGGAACACCGGGGCACGAGGCTACGGCCGTGACGTGGCCTCCTACCGCGAGTACGTCATCAGCCACGAGGTCGGGCACGGCCTCGGCCACGGCCACGTGTCCTGCCCCGGCCCCGGCCGGCGGGCCCCGGTGATGCTCCAGCAGACCAAGTCCCTGTACGGCTGCCGCCCCAACCCCTGGCCGTCACCCCGCCGCTGACCGGCACGGCGGTCATGTGCGGCCGGTGAACCACCACGTACGGCAAAGCCGTGACGGGAGAAGATTCACCGGCCTCTCCCCGGGCACCCGGTAGACATGCGAGTAGTCATAGTCGGCGCGACCGGAAACGTGGGCACCAGCGTGGTGTCCGCCCTTGCCGCCGATCCCGACATCACATCCATCGTGGGCCTGGCCCGCAGGCCGCCGGCCTGGCAGCCGCCCAAGACCACCTGGCGTGCCGTGGACATCACCACCGGCGACCTGGCGCCGCAGTTGGAGGGGGCCGACGCGGTCATCCACCTGGCGTGGCTGTTCCAGCCCGCCCGTGACCCGGTGACCACCTGGCGGAACAACGTCCTCGGCGGCATCAGGGTCTTCGAGGCCGCCGCGCGCTCGGGCGTCTCCACGCTCGTGCACGCCTCCTCGGTCGGCGCCTACTCCTCCGCGCGCAAGGACCGGGCGGTCACCGAGGACTGGCCGACCCACGGCTGGCCCGGCGCCGCCTACGGCAGGGAGAAGGCCTACCTCGAACGAGTGCTCGACACGTTCGAACGCGACCATCCACAGATCAGGGTCGTGCGGCTGCGGCCGGGGTTCACCTTCAAGCGGGAGGCGGCGGTCGGGCAGCGGCGGCTGTTCGGCGGCCCGTTCGTGCCGCGGCGGCTGCTGCGGCCGAGCCTGATCCCTCTCGTGCCCGACACCCCCGGGCTCCGTTTCCAGGTGGTGCACAGCGCCGACGTCGGCGAGGCCTACCGGCTGGCGGTCACCCGTCCGGTGTCGGGTGCCTTCAACATCGCGGCCGGCCCGGTGATCGAGCCCTCGGTGCTGGCCGAGCTGCTCGGCGCCCGGCTGGTGCCCGTCTCCGGCTGGACGCTCAGGAGCGCGGCCGCCGCGGCCTGGCACCTGAGGCTGGTACCCGCCTCACCGGGCCTGGTCGACCTGGTGCTCAGAATGCCGATCATGGATACCGGCCGCGCCCGTGCCGAGCTGGGCTGGCAGCCGCGGCACACGGCGCTGGAGGCGATGAGCGAGCTGTTCTCGGGACTGCGCGACGCCGAAGGCATGGACACCCCGCCACTCTCACCGCGCACCGGAGGGCCCGGACGCCTGGGCGAGTTGGCCGGTGGCGTCGGCGCGAGGCCGTAGAGACCACGCGGCGACGGGACCGTCGGAATCATCGGAGGGACGCGGGCATGAGCAGGATCCTCGTGGGCACCGCCTCGTGGACGCACCGATCGCTGCTGGAGTCGGGCTGGTATCCCGGTGACGCCTCCACCCCGGCGAAGCGACTGGCCTACTACGCGTCGAGGTTTCCGATCGCCGAGGTGGACGCCACCTACTACCACCCGCCGTCGCAGAGCACCGTGGAGGCCTGGCGAGACCGCACCCGTCCGGGGTTCACCTTCGACGTCAAGGCGTTCTCCCTGCTGACCGGGCACCCCACCCGGCCTGCCGCCCTCTACCGGGACCTGCGGGAGAGACTCGGCGCACCGCCGGAGCACAACCTCTACCTCAAAGACGTGCCGCCGGAGATCGTCGACGAGGTCTGGCGGCGATTTCTCAGCGCGCTGGAACCGCTGCACGAGGCGGGCAGGCTGGGAGCGGTGCTCTTCCAGTTCCCGCCGTGGTTCCCGATCGGGGAGAACAACAGGCGCCACATCCTGGAGTGCGCCCGGCGCTGCGCGCCGATGCGGATCAGCGTCGAGTTCCGCAACCACACCTGGATGGACGAGGAGAACCGCGAGGACACCCTGGCCTTCCTCGCCGAACACGATCTCGCCTACGTGGGGGTCGACATGCCCCAGGGGCATCCTTCGTCGATCCCGCCGGTCCTGGCCGCGACCTCCGGCCTCGCCGTGGTACGGCTGCACGGGCACTCCGGCAGGTGGACCAGCAAGAACATCGACGAGCGCTTCGCCTACCTGTACTCGGAGGCGGAACTCGAGCACTGGGCGGTCAGGATCAGAGAGCTCGCCGCACAGGCCGAGGTCACCCACGTGCTCTTCAACAACTGCTGCCGGGACAACGCCCAGCGCAACGCCGCCAGGTTCGGCGCGCTCGTCGAAGAGGCGGGCGAGCCCGGCGAACAGGACGGGCAGGACGAGGCCCGGACGGCCGACCGGTTCCGGGGCACCGCTACCTGACCTGGCGCCTCGCCCTGGTCATGGTGGCCCTGCGCTCGTCGGGGGTGGTGCCTCCCCACACGCCGTCCATCTGCTGGGTGTTCAACGCGTACTCCAGACAGCGCCCGCGCACCGGGCAGCGGCGGCACACGGCTCTGGCGCGCTCGTACTGTTCACGACCCGGCCCCTCGTAGGACACCGGAAAGAAGAGTTCGGGATCCTCGCTGAGGCAGGAGGAGCGGCGGGACCAGCTGATGATCGGAATAACGTTGCTCTTAACAGGCATGGCGATCCAATTGGGAGTGAGAACGGCTCAGATACTGGCAGCTCAGGTTGAGGATCGCGTGCCCGCTGTAGTGGCACTCATACCTTTTAAGCGGAAAAATCGGGTGATTTTGACCGATGGTCTCTTCCGTTAAGGGAAATCCCGATCAACGGGCCCGACCCCGGCGGTGCCCGACGGCCTGACCATCCCCGCGCGCTCCGGGGCCCGGCGACCGCCGCTCCCGCCGGGCCGGGGCGCGCACCCCGGCCCGGCGACCGGTTACTACCGCTCCACCCGTGCCCGCTCGTCGGGCACGCAGTGCGTCATCTTCAGGCCGTTCACGTCGCGCGGCCCGTTCTTGCCCAGCTTGGACAGCCGCTCGCGGTCCTCGTCCGTCAGGTCCTGGCCGACCAACGGCTTCAGGTGGGAGACGTCCCCGGGGCTGATGCCCAGCCCCTCCCCCACCCTGAGCCCGAGGTCGTCCTCGACCATCAGGAAGTGCCAGACCATCCGCTCCTGGACGGGGCGCGAGGCCTGGGAGAGCAGGTCGACGAAGTTCCGCACGAGATCGTCGCGCTCCCACTGCTCCATGAGCATGTAGCGCTGGCCTGCCTGGGTGTAGTCGTTGGTACGCGGAATGCGCTTGCGGGTCAGCCTCCCGGAGATGACCGGCCCCTGCTCGTCGTAGGTGGGGTACTGCCCCTCCCTGAGCCCCCCGGTGATGGATGGCTCGTAGTTGACGTGCGGGTTCTCGCCCTGGCCGTCGACGAAATAGGTCATCTGCCCGTCGCGCTGGTTGGTGCGCACCTCGGCGTGCTTGGCCTGGTTGACCGGGAGCTGCAGGTAGTTGGGCCCCACCCGGTGGCGCTGGGTGTCGCTGTAGGAGAACGTACGGCCCACCAGCATCTTGTCGTCGGAGAAGTCGAGGCCGTCGACCAGGACACCGGTCCCGAAGGAGATCTGCTCGTTCTCGGCGAAGTTGTTGGCCACGTTGCGGTTCAGCACCATCCTGCCGACCGGCATGGGCGGGAACTCGTTCTCCGGCCACACCTTGGTGTCGTCCAGCGGGTCGAAGTCCAGCTCGGGGTGGTCGTCGTCGCTCATCATCTGCACCCGCAGCTCCCACTCGGGGAAGTCACCCCGCTCGATCGCCTCGTGCAGGTCCCTGGTGGCGTGTCCGAGGTCCAGTGCCTGTACGGCCGCGGCGTCCTCGGCGGTCATGCTGCGCACGCCCTGCTTGGGGATCCAGTGGTACTTCACCAGACGGCTGTCGCCTTCCTGGTTCTCCCACTTGTAGGTGTTGACCCCGAATCCCTGCATGTGCCGGTAGTCGGCCGGGATGCCGCGCGGGCTGAACAGGTTGACGAGCATGTGCATGCTCTCCGGCGTCTGTGACATGAAGTCGAAGATCCGGCCGGGTTCCTGCCTGAACGTCACCGGGTCCGGCTTGAGCGAGTGGATCACATCGGGGAACTTGATGGCGTCCCTGATGAAGAAGACCCCCAGGTTGTTGCCGACGAGGTCCCAGTTGCCGTCCTCGGTGTAGAACTTCACCGCGAACCCGCGCGGGTCGCGGGCGGCCTCGGAGGAGTCCCTGCCACCGATCACGGTGGAGAACCGGACTGCCACATCGGTCCGCTTTCCGGGCTCCTGGAAGAGTTTCGCCCGGGTGTAGCGGCTGATCGGCTCGTCACCGAACGTGCCGTAGGCCTCGAAGTAACCGTAGGAGGTCGTCCCTCGGGCGTGGACCACCCGCTCGGGGATGCGCTCGCGATCGAAGTGGCTGATCTTCTCCAGGAACTGGTAGTTCTCCAGCGTGGCCGGACCCCTCGCGCCGACCGTGCGCTGATTCTGGTTGTCGTAGACCTGGTGCCCCTGCCGGTTGGTCAGAATCGGGCGGTCATCGCCCGGCTGGGGCCCCACGCTCGACACATCCGTCATGATGACGATTCCTTCCCTGCCGCGGTCACGTTCGGCGTACCACTTCATATCGGTACACGGTCCCCCTTATCCGACAGAGGGCGTTTTATAGCGACAAAGAGAAGAATCTTCACAAAGAAGGATGGCAATTTAAACGGCCGGACAGCGGCTCGGCGTTCTTATGGCGTCGCCGTGTCTATGGCGACGCCGGCGCGTCGCGGTGAGGCCGCTCTTGTCCGGCTCCTTCCCTCGTCGTTCATCCGCTTCGCTCCGTGTTGTCGGCGACGCTGCGCGTCGCGGTGAGGCCGCTCTTGTCCGGCTCCTTCCCTCGTCGCTCATCCGCTTCGCTCCTTCGCTCCTCGGTCCAGTCCCCGGCGCGGCCTCACGGGCACTCCTCGGTCCAGTCCCCGGCGCGGCCTCACGAGCCATTTGCGACGCTGCGCGTCGCGGTTCGGCCGCTGGGACCCGGCTCCTTCGCTCCTCGGTCCAGTCCCCGGCGCGGCCTCACGGCGCCCTCCTAGATCGGCTCGCCCTCGTTCTCGTCGCCCTGCTCAGGGCCGGGGGTACCGGTCCCGCTCCGGCTCGGCGACGGCGAAGGAGTGGGCCGGCCGGGATCCGGCGTCGCCGGGATCGGGGGCGGGGTCGGCACGAACACCGTGGGCGGAAGCGGCCTCGGCGGCGGCCGGAAATCGTCCTCCTTGCGCAGCAGGAGCCAGACCGTCACGGCCAGCAACACGAGCAGCAGGGTCAGCACGACCCCCGCGGCGATCACGGCCCGGCGGGTCTCGGTCGGCGGCGGCGCGTCCTTGGGCGGCGCGGGCAGCGCGGGCGAGCGGTCGCCCACCCAGTGCGGCGCGAAGTCGGGGCCGTGCTGCTCGCCGATCAGCGTTCCGCTGACCAGCACCGGTTCGAGGAACCGCTCCGCTCCCGCCCTGTCGGGCTCGTACGGCGTGGCCACCCACGGGGCGCTCCCGCCGTCCATGGCCAGCACCTGCGGAACCGTGTCGGCCACCGCGGTGCGCCCGCGGGTCGCCCTGGCCATCCAGCCGCGGACACCGGAACGGCTGGCCACCGCGTCACGGACACCGGTGACGAAGCGGTCGCGGGCCGCCGGGTCGAGCGCGGCTCCCCTGGTCAGCACCGCGACCGAGACGGCCCTGCCGTCGGGGGCGAGCCCGAGATAGACCAGCCCGGCGGGTCCCACCCGCAGACGTGCCTGCACGACGAAGGGTCCCAGCTGGGGCGGGTCGCCATACTGGAGCGGAGTGGCCACGTCTGACATGAAAGCACACCCGGCCGATCACCCCATGCCGCACGGGTGACGAGATCGGGCACGCCGCGCGGGCCGCCACCGGGCTCGGGGGACCTCCCCACCCGAGAAGCCGGCTGCTCGCCTCCCTCGGCCGAGACGGGCACCGGCCGTCTCGAACACGAGAAGCATGACGAGGGAGGCGATTCACCGCCGGGTCGACCCGGCGGTTCCCTTGCCGGACGTGATGGAATATCGACATGACCGTCGCAGAAGAACTGCCGAGCGAGATCGACACCGGACTGCTGCGCGACGCCCTGACCGAGGTCCGGCGGGTCATCGTCGGGCAGGAGCACATGGTGGAGCGGTTGCTCGTGGCGCTCCTCGCCCGTGGCCACTGCCTGCTGGAGGGTGTACCGGGCGTGGCCAAGACCCTGGCCGCCTCGACGCTGGCCACCGTGGTCGGCGGCGCCTTCGCCCGTATCCAGTTCACCCCCGACCTGGTCCCCAGTGACATCGTGGGCACCCGGGTGTACCACCCCTCCCGCGAGGTCTTCGACGTCGAGCTCGGCCCGGTGTTCGTCAACTTCCTGCTCGCCGACGAGATCAACCGTGCCCCGGCCAAGGTGCAGTCGGCGCTGCTGGAGGTCATGGCCGAGCGGCAGGTGACCCTGGCCGGGGAGACCCACCCGCTGCCCAGGCCGTTCATCGTGCTGGCCACCCAGAACCCGATCGAGTCCGAGGGCGTCTACCCCCTCCCCGAGGTCCAGCGCGACCGGTTCCTGTTCAAGGTCCGCGTCGCCCATCCCAGCGCCCACGAGGAACTGGAGATCCTGCACCGAATGAGCGTCACACCGCCGACGCCCAGGGCGGTGCTCGACCCCGCGCGGCTGGCCGCGCTGCAGTCGATGGCCGATCAGGTCTCGGTGCACCAGCTCGTCGCCGACTACGTGGTCAGGCTCGTGATGGCCACCCGCTCCCCCGCCGACTACGGCCTGGCCGGGCTGGAGGAGAACATCGAGATCGGTGTCAGTCCCCGGGCCACCCTCGGCCTGGTCGCGGCGGGACGTGGCCTGGCGCTGCTGCGGGGCCGCGACTACCTGCTCCCCGACGACATCCGCGACGTGGCGGTGGACGTGATGTCCCACCGGCTGATGCTCACCTTCGACGCCCTGGCGGACGGGATCGATCCCGAGGACGTGATCCGCCAGATCCTCGCCGCCGTTCCGCCCCCCCTCGTCGTCTGGAACCAGGGCCCCCGGTGACCACCTCAGAAAGCGGCGTGGGGACGTGCCCATACCTGGACTGAGGGACTTCCGTGAGGCCGCGCCGGGGACTGGACTGAGGAGTGAAGGAGCGAAGCGGATGAACGACGAGGGAAGGAGCCGGGTAAGAGCGGCCTCACCGCGACGCGCAGCGTCGCCGGTAGCAGGGAAGGAGCCGGGTAAGAGCGGCCTCACCGCGACGCGCAGCGTCGCAATCGGCACTGCCGAGCAGGCACTGCGGCGGCTGGAGCTCACCATCGTACGGCGCCTGGACGGGTTGCTACAGGGTGCCTACCAGGGGCTTCTTCCCGGTCCTGGCAGCGAGTTCGGCGACAGCCGGGTCTACGTGCCCGGCGAGGACGACATCCGGCGGATGGACTGGGCGGTGACCGCCCGCACGACGGTCCCGCACGTGCGCGACCTGGTCGCCGACCGGGAGCTGGAGACCTGGGCGCTGGCCGACCTGTCGCCCAGCATGGACTTCGGCACCGCCGACATGGAGAAGCGGGACCTGGTCGTGGCCGCCATCGGGGCGATCGGCTTCCTGGCGGGCCGGATCGGAAACCGCTTCGGCACGTACGTCCTGCACGACGAGTACGTCCACCGGATGCCCGCCAGGAGCGGCCGCCCGGCGCTGTACGGCCTGCTGCACTCGCTGATGGAGGCTCCCAGGGGTCGTGCCGTCACCGACGCCCCCGACCTGGCCGAGGCGATCGAGGTGATGGCCTCGGCACGGCGACGGCGCGGCCTGCGAGTGATCGTCTCCGACTTCCTCGACCCCGAACCCACGCTCGATCCCACCCTGGAGCTGCCCTGGGAGCGGCCGATCCGCAGGCTGGCCGCTCACCACCAGGTGATGGCCGTCGAGGTGATCGACCCCCGCGAGCTGGAGCTGCCGGCGGTCGGACTGGTCAACCTGACCGACCCGGAGTCGGGGCGAAGCCGCCAGATCCAGCTCACGCCCAAGGTCCGCCGGGCGTACGCGGAAGCCGCCGCCGCGCAGCGGGCGGCCAACCAGACGGCGTTGCGCCGCTGCGGGGTGGCCCACCTGGTGCTGCGCACCGACCGCGACTGGGTCTTCGACATCGCCCAGTTCGTACTGCGGCAGCGGCGCATGGCGTACCTGACCCATAGGCACCCGAGGTCGGGAGCGACACGGTGACTTTCCTCTCTCCGGCCTGGCTGTGGCTGTTCGCCGCGCTGGCGCTGCTCGTGGCGGGCTACGTGGCCGCCCAGTTCGCCCGGCGCCGCTACGCGCTGCGCTTCACCAACCTGCCGCTGCTGACGCTGGTGACCCCCTCGGAGCCCGGCTGGCGGCGGCACGTCGCCCCGCTGCTGTTCCTCGTCATGATGGGCCTGCTGATCGTGGGCTCGGCCCGTCCCGCCGATTCGGTACGGATTCCCCGCGACCGCGCGACGATCATCATCGCGCTGGACGTCTCGCTGTCGATGGAGGCCGACGACGTCCAGCCGAACCGGATCGCCGCAGCCAAGGAGGCGGCCCAGAAGTTCGTCGCGGACCTGCCGGAACGCTTCAACGTCGGGCTGGTCGCCTTCGCCCGCTCCGCCTCCGTCGTGGTCTCCCCCACCACCGACCACCAGGCGGTGAACACCTCCCTGGGCAACCTGAGCACCCGTGCGGGCACCGCGATCGGCGAGGCGGTGTTCAGCTCCCTGGACTCGTTGCGCTCCTTCGACCAGCAGGCGGTGACCGACCCCCCGCCCGCGGCGATCGTACTGCTGTCCGACGGCGACAACACCTCCGGCCGCTCGGTGGCGGAGGCGATCGAGTCGGCGATGAGCTCGCGCGTGCCGGTCTCCACGATCGCCTACGGCACCCAGGAGGGCACCGTCTCGATCGACGGGCGCGACGTGAACGTGCCGGTGAACAAGACCACGCTGCAGACCCTGTCGGACGGCACCGGCGGCCGGGCCTACGAGGCGGAGTCCGGCAGCCAGCTGCGGGAGGTGTACGAGCAGATCGGCACCTCGCTGGGTTACCGGACGGTCAACCAGGAGGTCACCCAGTGGTTCGTGGTGGCGGCGGTCCTGACCGGGCTGGTGACCGCCGGGGTGGCCCTGCTGCTGGGGTCGCGGCTGCCCTGAGCGGGTCCCCGCCATTGGTAACGTTCTACGACGTGGCACATTACTTCGAGGAGCGTCCCGAGACCGCCGGCCGTCCCGGCTCGGTCACGCTCGTGCTCCCCGACCTTCACCTGAAGCTGGAGACCGACAGCGGGGTCTTCTCCGCCGAGCGCGTCGATGTGGGCACCCGGATCCTGCTGGAGAGCGTGCCTCCTCCGCCGTCCGGCGGCGACCTGCTCGACCTGGGCTGCGGTTACGGGCCGATCGCGCTGACGATGGCCTCGCGCGCCCCCGAGGCGACGGTCTGGGCGGTGGACGTCAACCGCAGGTCCGTGGAGCTGTGCGCCAGGAACGCCAGGTCCGCCTCCCTCGGCAACGTGAGGGCGATGCACGTCGACGAGGTTCCGCCCCAGGTACGGTTCTCCGCCATCTGGTCCAATCCGGCGATCCGCATCGGCAAGGCCGCGATGCACGAGATGCTGACCCGCTGGCTGTCACGCCTCGCCCCCGACGGCGTCGCCCACCTGGTGGTCCAGAAGCACCTGGGCTCGGACTCCCTGCAGCGCTGGCTGAACGAGCGGGGCTGGCCCACCGAGCGGGTGGCCTCCCGCTCGGCGTACCGGATCCTCCGGGTGCAGGCCAGGTCGCAGGCGGACCCGGCGCGGTGAGCACGGTCATCCCGGCGGGCGGGACACGAGCCGCCCGAGAGACGAACGAGGAACGACGAGGAACGGTGAACGACCGATGACGGCGAACCCGCGCAGGCAGCTGCGCCCGACCGATGTCAAGCGCCTCAACCGCACCTGGCGAAGAAACACCGAGGGGCGGCTCGCACTGATCCTGGAGTCGGTGACCGGCCCGTTCAACGTCGGTTCCATCTTCCGCACGGCCGCCGCCTTCGGGGTGGAGCGGATCTGGCTGGCGGGCAACGCCACCCCGCCGACCAACCCAAAGGCGCAGAAGACCGCGCTGGGCACCGACCGCCTGGTGGCCTGGGAGGAGCCGGTGCCCGTCCTGGAGGCCGTACGGGCGGCCAGGGACGACGGGTTCACCGTGGTCGCGGTGGAGTTGACCGGCGACGCGGTGCCTCTGTCCGAGGCCAAGCTGGACGGCGACGTGTGCCTGGTGGTGGGCAGCGAGGACCACGGATGCTCCCCCGCGCTGCTGGAGGCCGTCGACGGCGTCTGCTACATCCCGCAGGTGGGCCGGGTCGGCTCGTTCAACGTCTCGGTCGCGGCGGCGATCGCGGTGGCGGAGGTCCGCCGCCAGGAGTGGTCGGGCAAGGCGCTGCCGGAGGACTGACCGTCATCGGTTCGGGCGCCCGCTCTCCTCCGTGCCCGAACCGGTGCCCGAACCGATGGCCGCGCGCCCTTCGGCTCCCTGCCCGTCCGGCCTCTGCCCGTCGTGCCCCCGGGCACCGTCGAGCGGGACCTTCTCGCCCCCGTAGACCCTGCTCATCCTGGCGCGAAGCCTGGCGAGCCGGCGGTGTTTTTTGGCCGCGGGGATCCCCTCCTCGTCCTCGACGGCCGTGGAGATGGTCGGGATCGGCCTCTTGCCCCGGATGAGGGCCTCGATGCCCTCGTTGGGCGGGACGTGCACCTCGATGTAGTCGCCCAGCGGCCGACGCTTGATCACGCCGGTCTCCACGCCGTGGCCGATCTGCGCGGCGTCGCGGCGCTGCAGGCCCAGGCAGATCCGGTAGGTGATGTAGTAGGCCAGGGCCGGCCCCAGGAAGATCATGACGCGGCCGGTGTAGGTCAGCATGTTCAGCGAGAGGTGGAAGAACGCGGCGATCTCGTCGTTCGAGGCTATCAGCCACAGGATCCCGTAGAACGTGATCGCGGCCAGGCCGATCGAGGTGCGGTGCGGGTTGTTCCGGGGACGGTCCACCACATTGTGCTCGCGGCGGTCCCCGGTGACCCACGACTCGATGAACGGATACAGCGCCAGGCCCGTCATGATGATGCCCGCCGGCACCAGCGCCGGGATCAGCACGCTCATCGGCAGCGTGAAGCCCAGGAAGTTGATCTCCCAGGAGGGCATCAGGCGGAGCGCGCCGTCCAGGAACGCCAGATAGAAGTCGGGCTGCGAACCAGCCGAGATGTTGGCCGGGGTGTAGGGACCGTACAACCAGATCGGGTTGATCTGGGCGAAGGTGCCCAGCAGCGCGATGACCCCGAAGGTGAACATGAAGAAGGCGCCCGACTTGGCCATGAAGGAGGGGTACGTCGGCCCGCCCACCACGTTGTCGTTGGTGCGGCCCTTGCCCGGCAGTTGCGTGTGCTTCAGCACCCAGGTGAGCATCAGGTGGGCGGTGATCAGCGCCAGCAGGACGCCCGGCAGGAGCAGGATGTGTATCGAGTAGAACCTGGAGATGATGTCCTCGCCGGGATACTGGCCGCCGAAGAGGAAGAAGGTGAGCCAGGTGCCGATCACCGGAAACGAGATCATCGTGCCCGCGGTGATCCGCAGGCCGACACCGGAGAGCAGGTCGTCGGCCAGGGAGTAGCCGGTCAGCCCCTCGGCCAGGGCCAGCATCAGCAGCAGCACGCCGATCACCCAGTTCAGCTCCCTGGGCTTGCGGTAGGCGCCCATGAAGAAGATCCGGAGCATGTGCGCCATCATCCCGGCGACGAACAGCAGGGCGGCCCAGTGGTGCATCTGCCGCATCAGCAGGCCACCGCGCACGTCGAAGCTGATGTTCAACGTCGAGGCGTACGCCTCGGACATCATGATGCCCCGCAGCGGGCCATAGGAGCCGTCGTAGACGATCTCGCCCATGGTGGGCCTGAAGAAGAACGTCAGGAACACGCCGGTCAGCAGCAGGACGACGAACGAGTAGAGCGGTATCTCGCCGAGCAGGAACGTCCAGTGGTCGGGGAAGAGCTTCCGCATGTTGCGCTTGAGAAAGGAGGCGGCGCCGAGGCGGTCGTCGACGAACCCGCTGACGCCCGCCACGGGCTTCGGAATGCTCCCGGTGCTCATGCGCGGCCTCCGTTCTCGTGGACCTCGGTCTCGACGTCGTGCTCCCGTGAACCGAGAACCAGCTGAAACGGCGAGGTCTGCCGTGGACGACCAGGTGTTTTTCATCATCCATGGTGATGAACAAGCCGATGAACAAGCCGAGGCAAAGACTCGCCGATCGGTCCGGTTCCGTGGTCTTGTGACCCAAATGTTCACCTGCCCGCGATGGCGAGCCCTGCTCACAGGGGGCATACTCCTGCACGTGCAGCGTCGTTATGCCTTCCTCGACCATCCCGCCCCACTCGCCTTCGCCCACCGGGGCGGGGCGGCCGAGGGAAGGGAGAACACCTTCGCCGCCTTCGAGCGGGCCGTCGAGCTCGGTTACACCTACCTGGAGACCGACGCGCACGCCACCTCCGACGGAGTGCTCCTGGCCTTCCACGACCACACGCTGGACCGGGTGACCGATCGCCGGGGACGGATCGCCGCGCTGCCGTACCGGCTGGTGCGCGAGGCACGGATCGGCGGCGTGGACGAGATCCCGCTGATGGAGGACCTGCTGGGCTCGTGGCCCGAGGCGCGTTTCAACATCGACGTCAAGGAGGCGGCGGCCATCGCGCCGCTCGCCGAGACGGTCAGGCGGACCGCCTCCCACAACCGGATCTGCCTCACCTCCTTCTCCGAGGAGCGACTCGCCCGCGCCCGTGCCGCGATCGGTCGCGAGGTGTGCTCCTCGCTCGGACCACGCGGCGTGGCGGCCCTGCGCGCCGCCGCCACCACCTCCGGATACGGCCGGCTGCTCGCCCGCCTGGCCCGCGCCGGGGTACCGTGCGCGCAGGTGCCGGTGGGCTTCCGCGGCCTGCGGATCACCACGCCCGCCCTGGTCCGCACGGCGCACGCGCTCGGCATGCAGGTCCACGTGTGGACCGTCAACAACACCGGGGTGATGGAACGCCTGCTCGACGCGGGCGTGGACGGCCTGATGACCGACAACATCTCCGGGCTGCGCGACGTGCTGGAGGCCCGTGGTCAGTGGCACCCCGGCCGTCTCGCCGCATGAACCGCGTGAACCGCGTGAGTCACATGAGCCGCCCCGGTGAGATGAGTGGCGTGCGGGCGCGTGACCGCCGGGACAGGCGGGACCCCGCGAGAGCACCGGCCCGGCCACCACGCGCCTGCCCTCTCGTGGCGACCTGAACGCACGACCGCGCGAGCGCCCCTGCCCCCCGCCCCCCAGCGAACCGAGGACCCCCATGACCTCCGAACAGGTCGTCGAGGAAACCCCCCAGGCCCGCCGCCGCGAACAGCGCGGCTGGTACTTCTACGACTGGGCGAACTCCGCCTTCCCCACCACCGTCCTGACGGTCTTCCTCGGCCCCTACCTGACGACGATCGCGGAGACCGCCGCCCAGGGTCGCCCCTACGTGGACGTGCTCGGGTTCGACGTGCGGCCCAGCGCCTACTACTCCTTCGTGGTGGGCACCGCGGCCATCCTGCAGATCATCCTGATGCCCGTGGCGGGCGCCCTGGCCGACCACACCGGCCGCAAGAAGGAGC
This sequence comes from Streptosporangium sp. NPDC049248, assembly GCF_040678965.1. Classification (NCBI taxonomy): domain Bacteria; kingdom Bacillati; phylum Actinomycetota; class Actinomycetes; order Streptosporangiales; family Streptosporangiaceae; genus Streptosporangium; species Streptosporangium sp. NPDC049248. The sequence continues at coordinate 282,271 of NZ_JBFAQY010000009.1, read as the reverse complement.
TCATGGGGCTGTTCGCCTACCTCGGCGCCGGCGCCACCCTCTGCTTCTGGTTCGTCGCCGACGGACGCTACCTGCTGGGCGGCGCGCTGTTCCTGGTGGCCAACGTGGCCTTCGCCGCCGCGTTCGTGATCTACAACTCGTTCCTGCCGGAGATCGCCACGGCGGACGAGCGCGACCGGGTCTCCGCCCAGGGGTGGGGCTTCGGCTACCTCGGCGGCGGCCTGCTGCTCGCCTTCCACCTGGTGCTCTTCCTCAAGCACAGGTCCTTCGGCGTCACCGAGGCCGAAGCGGTACGCATCGCCCTGGCCTCGGCGGGCCTGTGGTGGGGCGGGTTCACCGTCATCCCGCTGCTGCGGCTGCGCAACCGGCGGGCGCTCGCCCCCGGCACCGAGACGACCGCCCAGGCCGTGACGGGCAGCTTCCGCCAGCTGGGCCGCACCATCAGGGAGCTACGGCGCTACCCGCTGACCTTGGGCTTCCTGGTCGCCTATCTCATCTACAACGACGGCGTGCAGACCGTCATCTCCTTCTCGGCCACCTATGCCGACAAGGAGCTCGGTCTTGGCCAGGAGGTGCGGATCGCGGCGATCCTGATGGTGCAGTTCGTGGCCTTCTTCGGGGCGCTGCTGCTCGGCCGACTCGCCGCCTCCTACGGGGCCAAGCGGGTCGTGATGGTCGCGTTGATCGCCTGGGTCGCCGTGGTGGCCGTGGCCTACTTCCTGCCCAAGGGGTCGGCCGGGCCTTTCTTCGCACTGGGATTCGCCATCGCGATCGTGATGGGCGGGACGCAGGCACTGTCGCGGTCACTGTTCTCACATGTGATCCCGCGGGGCAAGGAGGCGGAGTACTACAGCCTGTACGAGATCAGCGACAAGGGCTCGACGTTCCTCGGGTCGTTCACCCTCGGCCTGGCGCTCCAGCTGACCGACAGCTATCGCCTGGGCATCGTCTCTTTGGTGATCTTCTTCGTGCTCGGTTTCGTGCTGCTCGCCCTCATCGACCTGCCCAAGGCCATCAGGGCGGCCGGAAACCAGGTGCCGGAACGCCTCTGAGAACGCTCCGGAAAAGGGTTCCTTCACAGACCGGGTCAAGAACGTGCGATTGGATCACGCTGTCTGTGGGAATCCACACACGGTATCAAGCGTTGTACGCCGTGGGAGACGAACCCCTCACGACGGGGCCCTCAGGAGGCATTCAGACATGGGCGAGCGTGCGCTACGCGGTACCCGGCTCGGGGCGACCAGCTACGAGAACGACCGCAACACCGATCTGGCCCCGCGCCAGGAGGTGTCCTACACCTGCCCGAAGGGCCATCGATTCGACGTTCCGCTTGCCGCTGAGGCCGAGATCCCGGCGACCTGGGAGTGCCGCATGTGCGGTGCGACCGCCCTCCGGGTGGACGGCGAGGTGCCGGAGGCCAAGAAGGCCAAGCCCCCGCGTACGCACTGGGACATGCTGCTGGAGCGCCGCACGATCGAGGACCTGGAGGAGGTGCTCAACGAGCGCCTGGCGATTCTACGCGCCCAGCGCCGCAAGAGCGCCTGACGGATTCGAAGGGACGGAGACCTTCGGCCCCCTGACCAGGGGGCCGAAGGTCTCCGTCTTCTCCACTGCCTTCTCCGCTGCCCCGGTGACGACCGGGGCGCGAAGTGGCTCAGCCGATTAGTGCGGAATTGGTCCTTGGGGTCGGTTCGCTTTCTCCCTAAGGTCATTTCCATGACCACTCAGACCAGCAGAGAGACCACCGGCACCACCTCGACGACGGCCGGTGAGAAAGCCGCGGCGCTCCGGGCGCTGCACGTGCCGGGCCGACCGCTGGTGGTGCCCAACGTCTGGGACGCCGCGTCGGCACGTGCCGTCGAGGCCGAGGGGTTCCCGGTGATCGCCACCGGCAGCGCCGCCGTCGCCCCGGTGCTCGGCTACGACGACGGTGAGGAGACACCCGTCGAGGAGATGCTGGCCGCGATCGCCAGGATCAGCCGCTCGGTCGGCCTGCCCGTCACCGCGGACATGGAACGCGGCTACGGGCTGGAGCCCGCCGAACTGGTCGAGCGGCTCGCCGCCGCCGGGGCCTCCGGCTGCAACCTGGAGGATTCCGATCCGCGCACCGGTGCCATGGTCGATGTCGACGAGCAGGCGGCCTTCCTGGGCGCCGTCCGGTCCGCCGCGGCCGACGCCGGCGTGGACCTGGTGATCAACGCCCGGATCGACACCTACATGAACGGCACGGGAGACGCCGGGGAGCGGCTGGCCGAATCGGTGCGGCGGGGCCGCCGCTACCTGGAGGCGGGCGCCGACTGCGTCTACCCGATCTTCGCGGCCGAGGCCGAGGCCGTCCGCGCACTGGCCGAGCGGATCGAGGGGCCGATCAACATCCTGTTCCGTCCGGGTACGCCGTCGCTCGGCGAGCTGGCCTCCCTCGGGGTGGCCCGGGTGAGCTTCGGCCACGGCCTGCACAAGGCCGTGCAGGCGTACACGGCCCGGATGCTCACCGCGATCCGGGACGGTGAGAGCCCCTACTCCCCCGCGCTCTGATCCGGCGCCCCGCCGGGCTCAGAGGCTGAGCTTGCCCTCGGCTCCGCCGCACCACTCCACCAGCAGGACCGTGGCATCGTCCTGGAGCCTGCCGTCGTGGTGTTTCAGCACGCTGCGGACCAGGCGGCGCAGGGTCTCCGGCACGGGCAGGCCGTCGGCGTTGTGCCGGATGATGAAGTCGACGAAGCGCGGCAGACCGAACTCCCTGCCCGCGCGGTCGCGGGCCTCGACCATGCCGTCGGTGTAGAGGAGCACGCGGTCGCCTGGCTCCAGCTGCTCCCTGCACAGGGTCACCGGCAGTCCGAGGCCGAGGCCCAGCGGGTGGGCGGGCGGGCATCTCAGGGTGGTGACCCACCGCCCCCCTCTGATCACCACCGGCGGGTGATGACCCCGGTTGACCCAGGCGAACACTCCGGTGCGCATGTTCAGGTCGGCCAGAATGGCCGTGGCGAAACGGTTGCCCTGGCCGAACTCCTTGATCAGCACCTCCTCGATCCCCTCGCTGACCCGGACGAGGCCGACACCCTGGCGGCGCTGGTTGCGGCAGGCGGCCACCGCGAGGTTGGCGGTCAGCCCTGCCGACGCGTCATGGCCCATCGCGTCGAAGACCGCCAGCTGGACGGATTCGCCGTCCAGCCCGTAGTCGAAGGCGTCGCCACCGAGCTCGTACGCCGGTTCGAGCGCGGCACCGATCACCACCTTCTCGCCGGTGAAGGTGAGCGGCGGCAACAGGTTCCACTGCATCTCGGCGGCGACGTTCATCGGCCGGGTCCGCACCAGCCGGGCATAGGAGTCGCTCTGGGAACGCTTGCTCACCAGCATCAGCGCGACCACGGACGCCAGGTGCCGCATGTCCTCCTGCGACCGGTCGCCGTCGGTGTCCGGCCGGACACTGACGCGCAGCACCCCGAGGCGTTCCGTGCCGTCCAGCAGCGGCACCCACCATCGTCCCCCCTCGCCCGCGGCACCGGCGCCGGGCAGCACGCGCATCTCCTGGAAGGCACGCCCCGCCAGCGTTCCGTCGATCCGCAGCTCGGCCGACTCCCGCTCGGCGCTCTCCCCCCGGCCGGTCAGCGGGCGCAGCACGTCCTGCTGCAGGTCGGCCAGGTAGATCAGCACGTCGTACAGACCGACATGCGCGGCGTGCTCCTCGACGAGGGACGGCAGCCGCTCCACCGTGCCCAGATGGCTGGCCTCGACAAGTCCCGCGAGCATTCTCGCCCGTCCCCGGTGAGGCCCCACGTCGTTGCAGCCCACCTGCGGCGTGGATGGTGTGGATCCGTCCACGGCGACTCCTCGAGACCTCCAGCCCGCGCCGGACGCCGAACACGAACGGCTCATCCGACGCCTTCAGAAGAACCTCTACCCCCGCGAAGGGGATCAACCCGGCCCTTTCCCCGGGATCCGCATCCGCCGGCGGCCTGTCAGTCACCCCCGCACAGGGCCACGGCCTGCCGGTGCGGGTAGACGTGCTCCAGATCGTGTCCGGGCCGATCACTCCCGCCATCGGTGATCAGGACTCCATAACATCGCGATAGGGATTTTTTGGGAGATCCCTTAACGGGCGCCCCGCAAATACCTTGACAGCACCCCTCACAAGGAGTGTTCATGTTACGTCGAGGTACCCTCCTGGCCGGAGCCACCACCGTGGCCCTGTACCTGGCCGCCACCGTGGCGCCCGCCTCCGCAGCACCCGCCCCCCTCGCCCCCCAGCCTCCGGCAGCGATGCTCGAGGCCCTCCAGCGCGACCTCGGCCTCACCGCCGAGCAGGCCGTGCAGCGACTGGCCAACGAGCAGCGCGCGGCCGCCTCGGAGTCCGCCCTGAGCGGTGAACTCGGCGCCGACTACGCCGGTGCCTGGCTCAACGGCGACGCCTCCCAGCTCTCCGTGGCCACCACCGACGCCGCCGACGCCGCCGCCATCAGGGCCAAGGGCGCGCAGCCCGTGATCGTCGGCCGGACCCTGGCCGAACTCAACGCCGTCAAGGACGGTCTCGACCAGGCCTCCGCGGAGGCCAGGGCCGGCGCGTCCCTCTGGTACGTCGACGTCACCACCAACAGCGTCGTCGTCCTCACCGGCGACCAGGCCGCGGGCGAGGCCCTCGTCTCCGCCGCGGGCGTCGACAAGAACGCCGTCCGGGTGACGCTCTCCGCCGAGAAGCCCCAGCCCTTCGCCAACATCATCGGCGGCCTCGCCTACTACATCGGCTCCAGCCGGTGCAGCATCGGCTTCTCCGTCCGCAAGGGAACCACCCCCGGCTTCGTGACCGCGGGGCACTGCGGCCGGGCCGGCAACACCACCACCAACCCGTCCGGCACCTTCCAGGGTTCGTCGTTCCCCGGCAACGACTACGCCTGGGTCGCCACTCCCGGCCACACCGTGCAGCCGTGGGTGCGCGGTTCCGGCGGCGCGAACGTGATCGTCCGCGGCTCCACCCAGGCCTCGGTCGGCGCCTCGATCTGCCGCTCCGGCTCGACCACCGGCTGGCGCTGCGGCGTCATCAGCCAGCACAACACCAGCGTGACCTACTCGCAGGGCACGGTGAGCGGCCTGACCCGCACCACCGTGTGCGCCCAGCCGGGCGACTCCGGCGGTTCCTACATCTCCGGCAGCCAGGCCCAGGGCGTCACCTCCGGCGGTTCGGGCAACTGCACCGTCGGCGGCACCACCTACCACCAGCCGGTCAACGAGATCCTCTCGGTGTACGGGCTGACGCTCGTCACCGGCTGACCCCGCCTCCTCACCAGCTGCTCCCCGCGAGCAACCCCCCGATGGCCGAGGAGGCCCGCTAGAAATGTCTAGAATCACTCGCTTCGGTGTCGCCCTCATCCTGGGACTGGCCTTCCTGGTGGCCATCCCCGTCCAGGCCACGCTCGTCCACGCGGCTGACACTCGTACGGCGGCCGTACGCGTGCTCAGATACGACGCGAGCAGAGCCGCGGAGTTCCGGTCCGCCGTGGATCAGGCGGCACAGATTTGGAACTCCAGCGTCTCGAACGTGCGGCTGGTGGCCGGCAGCCCGGCGGACTTCGTGGTGCTCGCCGACAACGGCTGGCCTCGCGCGCAGCCCACCAGCCTGGGCCGCGGAACCGTGTGGATGGGACGGCAGGCGACCGCCGAGGGCCACAACCCGCTGCGTATCGCCACCCACGAGATCGGCCACATCCTGGGCCTGCCCGACCGGCGCACCGGCCGGTGCACGGACCTGATGTCCGGCGCGAGCGCGGGCACGAACTGCACCAACCCCTACCCGAACGCGGCGGAGAAGGCCGAAGTCCAGCGGAACTTCGCCGGGTTCGCCCCGGCGATCGACTTCGGTGAGATCTACGTCGACAGCCCGGAGCGCGTGGCGTCCTAGCTGATCATCCAGGTACCCACGGGCACCTCGCCGGTCCGGCCGAACCCATCGGCCGGGCCGGCGAAGGCGTGTCGGCTCGTGTTCGCCGGGAGCCCCGGCTCTGACCATGGGTCACGACAGGAGTTTCTCGAAGCAGTGGGAACCCGCGAGCCGTTCGTACGGAGGAAAGATCGGGACAGGGGTGTATCCCTCCCTCCGGTACAGCCTCACCGCGTCCGGCTGGCGGTCACCGGTCTGCAGGATGATCCGGGACGCGCCCAGCGCGCGAGCCGCGTCCTCCGCCGCGGCCAGCAGGGCTCGCGCCACGCGGGTGCCCCGATGCGAGGGGACCACGAACATCCGCTTGAGCTCCAGTTCTCCGCCGAGCCTGCGCAGCGCCACGTGCCCGACGGGAAGCCCCTCCGCCGAGTACGCGACCCCGCTGTAGGCGACGGTCTCAGGCTCGACGTCCATGCCCCGGGGCAGCAGGCCGGGGGTGGCGGCGAGCAGGTCGGCGTAGCGGGCGCCCATCTCCTCGGTCATGGCCTGGCGCAGCGCCACAGCCGCACCGTCGTCCCAGGGAACGGGCCTGACCGTGACCAGGCCGGCTCCCTTCGCGAACGCGGTCACAACAGCCCCACTTCCTCTCCGTTCCCGCGGTCACGGACCGTCCGGAACTTCCGCATGGCGCCGGCCCGGACCGGCGTCGCCCGCCAGGCCATCACATTCTCACAACTTTAACTCTACTTAAAAGGTAGGTAAAATAGGATTTTTTACCAATGTCCGCGGTGCCTCCCAGAGGATCGACCGCCGGGCGATGGGAAGGAACCGGAGGTGACCCGTTCCCATATCAGCGTCTCGGTGGACGCACACGCCCGGCCCGAGCAGGTCTTCTCCGTGCTGACCGACTGGTCGAGGCACGACGAGTGGATGGTCCTGACCCGGGCACGAATCACCGCCGGGAACGGCCGTAGCACCGGGAGCCGGCTGGCGGCCTTCACCGGCGTGGGACCTCTCGGGTTCCTCGACACCATGGAGATCACCGAGTGGGACCCGCCCAGGAGCGTGGGGGTCCGGCACACGGGGCGGCCGGTGCGCGGCACCGGGGTCTTCCGCGTGCTGCCCCGCGAGGGCGGCGGCAGCACGATCATCTGGGAAGAGGATCTCGACCTGCCGTTCGGCGCGGCCGGACGACTCGGCTGGCTGGCGGTCAGGCCGCTGAACGCCGCGCTGTTCCGGCTCTCACTGCGCCGCCTGGCCGCGCTCAGCGATCGGTGAGGCTCCGAGGACCGGCCGCCCCTTCGGAGGCGGCCGGCTCGTCACGGATGACCTCCCCGTGCAGGATCGGACCCGAGCCGGGCGGCCTCCCGGCGTCGCGCAGCACGTCGAAGGGCGAGCCGTCGCCGAACGGCGAACCGAGTCCGGCGCCCGCCGCGTTCCTGGCCATGATGGTGCGCACCCGGCGGGCGAAGAACCAGGCGCCGAGCCTGCGGACCACCGGCCGGGTGAAGGGCAGCAGGCACAGGACGCCCAGCACGTCGGAGAGGAAGCCGGGGATGAGCAGCAACGTGCCGCCCACGAGGGTCAGGCCGCCGCCGGCGAGTTCGCGGTCCGGCATCCGCCCGCTCTGCAGCGCGCTCTGAAGGTTGCGCCAGGCCCGGCGGCCCTCGCGGCGCACGATCCAGGAACCGAGCAGGCCCCCGGCGAGCAGAAGGGCCAGCGTCGTCCAGCCACCGATGACCTGACCGACCTGGATGAGCACCAACACCTCAAGGACCGGCACTACAAGGAAGGTCAGGACCAGCAGAAAGCGCATCTTTGCCTCAACTCATGCGACAGCCGTATGACATGACAACGCTGCGGAGCGGTCGTGCGTTCCGCGTTCGCTCAGCGTGGACGCGTCTTCGGCGGAGCCTTGGGACCGCACCCTCGCCGTACCCCGAGGATCAGCGACCGCGGCGGCGGCGCAGACGCGCGGGCAGGCCCATGACACCCCAGGCGGCGACCCGCCAGAAGGCTTCGACCACCACGCCGCGTCCCATCTTGCTGGTCCCGATGGTGCGGTCCACGAAGGTGATCGGCACCTCGGTGACGCGCAGCCCGTTGCGGACCGTACGCAGGGTCAGGTCCACCTGGAAGCAGTAGCCCTGCGACTCGACGTCCTCCAGGCCGATCTTCTCCAGGGTGGCGGCCCGGTAGGCACGGAACCCCGCGGTGGCGTCGCGGACCGGAAGGCCGAGCATGAACCGGGTGTAGACGTTGGCGCCGCGCGACAGGAACTCCCGCGAGGCCGGCCAGTTGACGACCTTGCCGCCGGGCACCCAGCGGGAGCCGATCGCCAGGTCGGCCCCGCGGGTCAGCCTGTCCAGCAGCTTGGGCAGTTCCTCTGGCCGGTGGGAGCCGTCGGCGTCCATCTCCACGAGGACACCGAAGCCCTCCCCCAGGCCCCAGCGGAAACCCGCGATGTAGGCCGCGCCCAGGCCCTGCTTGCCTCCCGGCCGGTGCAGCACGTGGACGTGGTCGTCATCGGCCACCAGCTTGTCGGCGACCGCCCCCGTGCCGTCGGGGCTGTCGTCGTCGACGACCAGGAGGTGCGCCTCGGGCACGGCCTCGCGCAGCCGCCGGGTGATCATCGGCAGGTTCTCCCGCTCGTTGTACGTCGGGACGATGACGAGCACCCGACCAAGCATCCGCTCCATCACGCGTCTCCCACCTGCTGATCGTCTTTTCGGATCACGGAGTGCCCCACGCCGCGCGTCCGGCGCCGCCAGGCGACGGCCACCGCGCCCGCACCCACAAGTATCAAGGCCCATTCGGGCAGCGCGCCCACGCGCGTGGCGATGGTCTGCGCGGTCCTGACGGGGACTGTCAGGACGTTCATGGCGGGCACCAGTTCCCCGGTGCGCCAGGCGATCGAACCGCTTGGAGTCACATATGCCGATATACCCGTAATTGCGGAAGTGATCACCGCCCGATTGTGCTCCACGGCCCGCAACTGGGACATGGCGAGTTGCTGCGGCGGCAGGTTGGTCAGTGCGTAGGTGGCGTTGTTGGTCTGCACCACCAGCGGCGAGGCGCCCGTCCTGGCGGTGTCGCCCACGATGCCGTCGAAGGCCACCTCGTAGCAGTTGATCGCGCCGATGGTCACCGGCCCCATCCTGAGGTCGCCGTCGCGGGTGCCCGCCACCGACTGCTTGCCGACCAGGGAGGCGCGTTCGAACAGGGCCAGCACGAGCTCCTTGAGCGGGGTGTACTCCCCGAAGGGGACCAGCTGCTGCTTGTCGTAGTGGGCGCCGGGCCCGGTCACCGGGTCCCAGACCAGACTGCGGGTCGCCCGGTTCTTCTCCCCGATCCCGACCACCGCGCCGACCAGGACGGGCACCCCGATGTCCTTGACCGCCGCGTCGATCTCGCTCCTGGCGAACTCGCTGCGCAGCGGATCGATGTCCGTGGAGTTCTCCGGCAGCACGACCAGGTCGGGGCGGGGGGTCCTGCCCTCCCTGATGTCCCGCGCCATCTGGTGCAACATCCTGGTGTGGTTGCCGAGGACCACGGCCGGCTCGTCGCCCAGCGGGTGCATGCCCCGGCCGGGGACGTTGCCCTGGATGACACCGACGGTCACGTTCTCGCCCTCGTCGCCGTACCTGGGGACGGCCAGCGCCCCGGCCGGCACGGCCAGCGCCCCGGCGAGCGGCCACGCGACGGCCCGCCCCCAGCGCGGGCCCCTGGCCCCTCCCTGTGCCGGAGACGTGCGCGGAGCCGTGAACGACCGTGACACCGCCAGCGCGAGCAGGCCACCGCACAGGGCCACCGCGAAGCTCACCAGCGGCGCCCCGCCGAGTGCCGCGTACGGAGTGAAGATCGACTCACCCTGGCTGAAGGCCACCCGCGCCCAGGGGAACCCGCCGAAGGGGAACTCACCCCTGGCCCACTCGGCCGCCACCCAGAGCGCGGCGCTCCACAGTGGCCACAGGCGCAGCCTGGCCACCAGGGCGGCGCCCGCACCCCAGGCGGCGTAGAAGACGCTCTCCATGGCGACCAGCCCCAGCCAGGCGTCGATACCGATCGGGCTCACCCAGCGCAGGCCGGGCAGCAGCAGGGCGAGCCCGGCCAGCAGGCCCAGCCAGGCGCCACGGCGCGGGCGGGTGCCGTGCACCGCCAGGAGCGCCAAGGCCATGCCGAGCGGAGCGAGGAACCAGAGCCCGAGCGGCGGGAAGGCGAGGAAGATCAGCAGGCCACCGGCCACCACGCCCGCGACGCGGGCGGGCAGTTCCAGACGGGAGGGGAGAGGCGAGACCGCCTCACCTGCCGGGTCGTCCGTCTCGGACGCCTCCGGCACCGGGGCGGCCGTCTTCTCCTGCACCACGGGCGGGGCTCCTTGCGATGTCGTACGGGCCGGCGACGCCCGGTCCTCCTGCCCGAACGCTACCGCCCAGCGGGCACGCCCCCAAAAAGTTCCACGACATATTCCTCATAAGCCCACCAGAACGCCCTGAAACCAGCAAACCCCCAGAAGGGCTCCCGTACCCGGCAACGGGGCGGTCCGAGGTGTCCTTCGACACCCCGGACCGCCCCGACGCTTGCGGCGCTCGCACGGGAGCGGGAAGAGAGCCCGGGCAACCCTTCGGACCGGTTCCGTCCCGTCGGCGGCGAGCGCGGATTGCCGTTGTCTACTGGGTGCCCGGACCCCTCCTGGGTCCAACCCCCCGCCCGGAAGGAGTGCCCCGCCTCGACGGACTGCCGGCCCTGCGTCTGGCTGAACGGACGGGGTCACCCCCGTCACGGGCGCAGGAAACGACGATGTCGGAAGGCGGCCGACCGGCCAGTCCCGTGCTGGACTGGGCAGCAAACTACCGAGCCCAGCGCAGATGTCAACCGTGTCACTAACAGCGGAAACATCAAGTTTTCGCAGCTGGGACATGATCGACGAGAGCCGTCAATGGTCTCATGTGATCCGATGTCTCTCAAGTCGAGCGAGGGCATCGGGAAGCGGACCGTCATGCACGACGCCAAGCCGCTGGGTCGCGCGGGTCAACGCCACGTAAAGGTCGCTGGCCCCGCGCGGGGACTCGCCCAGGATCGACTCCGGTTCGACCACGATGACCGCGTCGAACTCCAGCCCCTTGGCCTCGGCGACGGTCAGCACCGCCACCTGGGCGTCCAGGGCGGCGGACCCCGGACCGGCGACCGCGCCGTCGACGGAGCGGACCACCACCTCTCCGAGTTCCCGTGCGCGCGACTCGGGGACGATCACGACAAGTCGCCCACCCTCCACGATCTCGGCCTTGACGACGTCGCCGAGCGAGGCCGTCGGTGAGGCCGCCCACGGGCGCGTCCCGGTCTCCCTGACCGAGGCCGGGGCCTTCAGCGCCGGATCGACCAGGGTGAGCACGTCGGCGGCCACCGCCATCAGCTCCGCCGGGGTGCGGTAGTTGACGCTGAGGGTCTCCTCGCGCCAGCGCCCGGCCACGTAGGGGTCCAGGACCCGGCCCCAGGAGCGCGCCCCGGCCGAGGATCCGGTCTGGGCCAGGTCGCCGACGATCGTCATCGACCGCGTCGGGCAGCGTCGCATCAGCATCCGCCAGTCCATCGGCGACAGCTCCTGCGCCTCGTCCACGATGACGTGGCCGAAGGCCCAGCTGCGGTCCGCCGCGGCGCGCTCGGCGGTGGTCAGGAAGACGTCGTCGCCGAGATGACGGGCGGCGAACTTCTCGGCGTCCATGATGTCGGAGAGCCCGGTCAGCTCCAGGACCTCCTTGGCGTACTCGAGCTGGTGCTGCCGCTCGTCGAGCGCGGCGGCCCGCTGCGCCGCCTGCTCCTCCTCGGCCATCCAGGCCCCGGCCCGCAGCACCGCGGGGTCGATGTCGCCGAGCAGTTCGGCGGCCTCGTCCAGGAGCGGCACGTCGGACTCGGCCCACCAGTTCTCCCCCTTGCGGGGCGGCTCGCGCAGCATCAGTTCCCGCTCGGCCTCGCCGAACTCGGCGGCGGCGTGGTCGAGGCGCTCTCGGGAGGTGAACAACCCGATCAGGAGCTGCTGCGGCGTGACGTAGGGCCAGAGCCGGTTCAGGGCCGCCTTGACGGGCCGCTCGGTACGGAGCTCCTCGCGGATGTCGGCCAGCTCGTCGTCGTCGATCATCCCCTTGCCCAGCTGCCTGGCCGCCTGGCGGGCGAGCGCGTTGAGCAGGTGGCGGACGAAGATCGAGCGGGCCTCGTTGTGCGCCCGCCTGGAGCGGGCCGCCCTGTTGCGCGCCGCCTCCAGGACGTTGCCCTCCAGTCGCAGGGTGTAGCGGTCGAGGCGGATCTCGATCGGCTTGCGCGGCACCCGCTGCCGCTCGCGCACGGCCCGCGCGACGACCTGGGCCATCCGGGAGTCACCCTTGAGCCCGGCCACCTCCGAAGGCTCCTTGCGCCCGGGAACGACCCCCGGGTACAGCTCGGAGACCGTCGACAACAGCACGTCGGTCTCGCCCAGGGAGGGCAGCACCTGCTCGATGTAGCGCAGGAACGTCAGGTTCGGCCCGAGGATGAGCACCCCCCTGCGGGCCAGCTTCTCCCTGTGGGTGTAGAGCAGGTAGGCCGCGCGGTGCAGCGCGACCACGGTCTTGCCGGTCCCGGGACCGCCCTGCACGACCAGCACCCCGTCCAGGTCCGAGCGGATGATGCGGTCCTGCTCCGACTGGATGGTGGCCACGATGTCGCGCATCCGCCCGGTGCGCCGAGCGGCCAGGGAGGCGAGCAGGGCGGCCTCCCCGTTGAGGGTGGCCACGTCCTCGTCCGTGAGGTTGTCGAGATCCAGGAGGTCATCGTCGATCCCGATCACCCTGCGGCCCTTGGTCTGCAGGTGGCGGCGGCGGGTGACGCCCATCGAGGCCGCGGGGGTGGCGCCGTAGAAGGGCTGGGCGACCGGGGCGCGCCAGTCGATCAGCAGTCGGCGCTGGTCGTCGTCGGCCATGCCGATGCGGCCGATGTAGAGGGAGGTGTCGTCGGCGTTGTCGAGCCGGCCGAAGCACAGGCCGTTCTCGACCGCCCACAGGCGGCCCAGGCGCTCGGCGTACATCCCGGCGAAGGTGTCGCGCTCAGAGCGGTTCTGGTGCGTGCCCCCGCTCCCTCCCTGCGCGAGGACGCCGTCCAGCTGCCGCTGGGTGCGCTCGCGCAGCAGATCGAGCCTCGCGTAGAGAGCGGAGACATACTCCTGCTCCTTGGTCAGCTCGATTTGACGGGTTGCCGTCGCTCCATTATCGTTGCTAGTAATGGGATACTCCGGACCATTGCGCTAGTTGTTATGACAAACCATCACCCTAGCAGGTCCGTCGAGAAGTTTACCCGCCCCTGAGCCATCACAGCTTCATTGCGACGCCTCCTGCCCGCTTGACGGGGATCCGCCGGGTTCCTTACATTCACTCGGAGTTAGGAAAGTTTCCTAACTTCGCCTCATCGGTGAATGCGAGGACGCACACGGAGGGCCAGTGAAGCAGCCGACGCCGGGCACCCCGAGCCTGCTGCGCGCGATCAACGACCGCGCCGCCCTGCAGGCACTGCTGGAGCGCGGCCCGCTGACCCGCCCGGAGATCGGTGCCCTCACCGGCCTGTCCAAGCCCACCGCCTCGCAGCTGCTCATCCGCCTGCAGGAGGCGGGCCTGGTCGTGCTCAACGGCATCCGCGAGGGACTGCCCGGCCGCACCGCCGAGGTCTACCGGCTCAACCCGGCCGCCGCGTACGCCGCCGCGATGGACGTCACGCGCGCGGGCATCGACGTCAGGGTCGCCGACATCACCGGCGCCGTGGTCGGCGAGTACCACCTGCCCACTCCCGGCCGCTCCGGCGGCGACGCGGTGGATCGGGTCGCCGCCGCGCTGGAGGGCGCGGGTGCTCCGGAGACGCCGCGGTGCGTGGTCATCGGCGTGCAGGGCACGATCGACCCGGGCACCGGCAGGCTGGCCTACGCCACCAGCAGGGACATGCCCGGCTGGCACATCCCCGACCTGGTCCGCACCCTCGGCGACGGCCTGGGCGTACCGGTCGCGATAGAGAACAACGTCAACCTCGTCGCCCAGGCCGAGCAGGCGCACGGCGTGGGCCGGGGCCACCGGGACTTCGTGCTGCTCTGGGCCGACGAGGGCCTGGGCGCGGCGCTGGTCCTCGGCGGCCGGCTGCACCGGGGCGCCACCGGCGGCGCCGGCGAGATCGGCTACATGCCCACCCCCGGCGCGCCGACCGCCAGGGAGACCGGCCGCTACGCCAACCACGGCTACCAGGCACTGACCGGCGGCCCCGCGGTGCTCAAGATCCTCCGGTCGTACGGCGTGCGCGGCGGCGCCCCCGCGCAGGCGGTGCTGAACGCGGTGCGGGCCGCCGCGTCCACCGGCAGGCGCGCCGACGACGCCCGTGCCGGGCTGCGCGACATCGCCTCCCGGCTGGCGGTCGGGCTGGCCTCGATCACCTCGGTCATCGACCCCGAGATCATCGTACTGACCGGCGGGACCCTGCTCGCGGGCGGCGACACCCTGCGCGAACTCGTCGAGCACGAACTCCACGCGCTGACCATCCCCCGGCCACCGCTGCTGCTGTCAACCGTCGAGGGCAATCCCGTCCTCGCCGGCGCGCTGGATCTGGCCCTCGCGACCGCGCGCGAAGAGGTCTTCGGCTCCACAGTCCTCTCTTGATCCTCCCGCGTATCCCCCCCACCCCCAGGAGGCAGCCGTCGTGCACCGACGCTTTCTCACCCTCACCCTCGCCACCCTGACGGCCGCCGCTCTGACCGCCTGCACCGCGGGCACCGAGGGCGCGCCCACGCTCGGTTCGCGCCCCAAGCCCTCAGGCTCGGCCTCCGCCGCCCTGCCGGCCTCGGCCATCGAGCTGTGGCACGGATTCTCCGCACCCGGCGAGGTCAAGGCGTTCGAAGACGCCATAGCCGGATTCCGTACGAAATTTCCCCAGATAACCGTCAAACTGGTCAAGGGCGTCCAGGACGAGCAGATCACCCAGGCGGTGCGCGGCGGGAAGGCCCCTGACATCGCCTCCTCCTTCACCACGGACAACGTGGCCCAGTGGTGCCGCAGCGGAACGTTCCAGGACCTCACCCCGGTGATCGGACAGGACGGCATCGACCTGTCCGTGCTGCCCGAGGTCTCGCGCTCCTACACCGAGTACGAGGGCAGGCGGTGCGTGATGCCCCTGCTCGCCGACGCGTACGGGCTCTACTACAACAGGGCCCTGATGAAGGGCTCCGAGCCGCCCAAGACGCTCTCGGAGCTGACCGAGCTGACCAAGAAGCTCACGGTCCGTGACGCGGAGGGCAACATCGAGGTCGCCGGGTTCATCCCGAGTTTCCAGTACTACGAGAACTCCGCCTCGCACCTCGCCCCGATGGTCGGCGCCACCTGGTACAAGCCGGACGGCACCTCGGCGATCGGCTCCGACCCGGCGTGGCGGGAACTGCTGCGCTGGCAGAAGGACCTCGTCGACTGGTACGGCTACGACAAGCTGGAGAAGTTCCGCAAGAGCCTGGGCCAGGAGTGGTCGGCCGGCCACCCGTTCTACAAGGGCAAGGTCGCCATGGTCCTGGACGGCGAGTGGCGTAACGCCATGATCGCCGGTGAGGCCAAGGACCTCGACTACGGCACCGCACCGCTCCCGGTCTCCGACACCAGGCCCGACCTGTACGGCAGCGGCTTCACCGCGGGCACCGTGATCGGTGTGCCCAAGGGGGCCAAGAACCCGCAGGCGGCCTGGGAACTGGTCAAGTATCTGACCACCGACACCTCGGCGCTGGTCACGCTCTCCAACGCGCTGCGCAACGTGCCGACCACCAAGGCCTCGCTGGAGTCCCCCGACCTGGACAAGGACCCGAACTTCCAGACATTCCTCGACATCTTCGCCCATCCGAAGACGAGCACGGTCCCGGCGAACGTCAACAGCACCTTCAACCAGGACACGGTGCAGGAGTTCCTCGGCCGGTGGGAGAAGGGGGCGGTCACCGACCTCGACGCCGAGCTGGCCAAGGTCGACAAGCGTCTCGACGACAAGCTGAAGCTCTCCGGGGGCTGAGCCTCGATGAGCATCGTCCACACGGCGCCGCCCAGGTGGCGGCGCCGTGAGGGCCTGGTGGCCCTCCTCTGGATGTCGCCCTGGCTGGTGGGGTTCGCGCTGTTCTTCGCCTACCCCCTCGGTGCGACCCTCTACTTCTCCTTCCACCGCTACGACCTGTTCACCCTGGAGTTCGTGGGCCTGGACAACTACCGCTACTTCCTGGTGGACGACCGGGCCTGGGTCTCCATCAGGAACACGCTCTGGTTCGTGGTCTTCATGGTCCCCGCCCAGGTGATCTTCGGGCTGGGCGTGGCGCAGCTGCTCACCCGGCTCAAGGCGGGGGCCGGTTTCTTCCGCACCGTCCTCTACCTGCCCTCGCTGGTCCCGGTGGTGGCCGGAACCGTCTCCTTCGTGTTCCTGCTGAACCCCTCGGGCCCCTTCAACCAGTTCATCGAACTCTCCGGGATCACCGCGCCCGACTGGTTCGGCGACGCGAACTGGGCCAAACCCGGCCTGACCCTGCTGGCCATGTGGGGCATCGGCAACACAATGATGATCTTCCTTGCGGCCCTGCTGGACGTGCCGAAGCATCTGTACGAGGCGGCCGCGATCGACGGGGCCGGCGGATGGCGGCAGTTCAGGAGCATCACGCTGCCGACGATCTCGCCGGTGCTGATGTTCTCGGCGGTCACCGGCGTCATCTACGCCCTGCAGTACTTCACCCAGGCGATGATCGCCTCCCGGGTCGCCGCCGGGGTCACCGACTCCCCCGGCACCGCCTTCGTCCCCGGCTACCCCGAGTTGTCGACGCTGACGCTGGCGCAGTGGCTGTTCCACGTGGGCTTCCGCGACTTCAGCATGGGCTACGCCTGCGTGCTGGCCCTGCTGCTGTTCGCAGTCTCCACGCTCTTCACCCTCGTCCTGCTCCGCCGGTTCCGCGCGTTCGACCAGGGAGGGGACCGATGACCACCCTGACCATGAAGCGCGCGGCGCCGGGTTCCCCCGCGCGCGGCCCGCGTACCCGCAGGGTCCTGTACTGGATCGCCACCCATGCCGTCGCCGTGGCGCTGTCGCTGATGTTCGTCGCCCCGCTGGTGTTCGTGGCGCTGACCGCGGTCATGAGCACCGACCAGACGCTCACCGGCGACCTGTGGCCGGACACCTGGAACTGGGGCAACTTCGCCGAGGTGTTCGCCAGGTCGCGGCTGCTGGCCTGGCTGGGCAACACGTTCCTGTACGCCGGGCTCGGCACCGCGTTCATGCTGCTGTCGTCGATCCCGGTGGCCTACGCGATGGCCCGCTTCCGCTTCCGCGGGCGCAGGCTCGCCTTCCTCGCGGTCATCACGATGATGATGTTGCCGCCGCAGGTCGTCGCGGTCCCCGTCTACCTCATCTGGGCGCGCCTGGACCTCACCGGCACGCTGTGGCCGCTGATCCTGCCGATGCTGTTCGGGGACGCCTTCTCGATCTTCCTGCTCCGGCAGTTCCTGGTCACGATCCCCAGGGAGTACACCGAGGCCGCCCGGGTGGACGGGTGCTCGGACCTCCAGACCCTGATCAGGGTGATCCTGCCGATGGCGCGTCCGGCGATAGCGGCGGTGGGCCTGTTCCAGTTCTTCTACTGCTGGAACGATTACTACGGCCCACTGCTCTACGCCCAGATAAACGAGGAAAACTGGACGCTCTCCCTCGGGCTGGCGTCCTTCCGGGCACTGCACAGCGTGCAGTGGAACCTCACCATGGCGGCGACCCTGCTCGTCATGGCCCCGGTGATCATCGTGTTCTTCTTCGCCCAGAAGGTCTTCATCGAGGGCGTCACGCTGACAGGAGTAAAAGGGTGAAACTCGCCGTTGTCGGGGGCGGCTCGACGTACACGCCGGAGCTGATCGACGGGTTCGCACGACTACGCGACGAGCTCCCGCTGACCGAGATCGCGCTGGTCGACCCGGACGTCCGCCGGCTGGAGCCGGTGTCCGGCATGGCGCGCCGGATGCTGGCGCGGGCCGGGCATCCGGCCAGGGTCGTCGCCACCACCTCCGTCGAGGAGGGCGTCGCCGGGGCACGGGCGGTCCTGCTGCAACTGCGTGTCGGCGGCCAGGCCGCGCGTGACGTGGACGAGACCCTGCCCCTGGAGTGCGGCTGCGTCGGCCAGGAGACGACCGGGGCGGGTGGGCTGGCCAAGGCGCTGCGCACGGTACCGGTGGTGCTGGACATCGCAGAGAAGATCAGGGAACACGCGCCCGACGCCTGGATAGTCGACTTCACCAACCCGGTCGGCATCGTCACCAGGGCGCTGCTGGAGGCCGGGCACCGGGCCATCGGCCTGTGCAACGTGGCCATCGGCTTCCAGCGCCGCTTCGCCGCGAACCTGGGCGTCGCCCCCGAGCGGATCTCCCTGGGCCACGTCGGCCTGAACCACCTCACCTGGGAGCGGGCCGTCCGGCTGGACGGAGTCGACGTGCTGCCGCGGCTGCTGGAGAGCCACGCCGAGGAGATCGCCGAGGACGTCGGCCTGAGCGCCGCGCTGATCCGGCATCTGGGCGTGGTCCCCTCCTACTACCTGCGCTACTTCTACGAGCACGACCTGGTGGTGGCCGAGCAGCGGACCAGGCCGTCGCGGGCCGCCGAGGTCTCGGCGATGGAGACGGCGCTGCTGGAGATGTACACCGACCCGGCCGTGGACACCAAGCCGGAACTCCTGGAGAAGCGCGGCGGCGCCTTCTACTCGGAGGCCGCGGTGGCGTTGATCGCCTCGCTGGTCGGCGAGCGCGGCGACACCCAGGTGGTCAACCTGCGCAACGACGGCACGCTGCCGTTCCTGCCCGACGAGGCGGTCATCGAGGTCCCGGCCACGATCACCGCGGCGGGCGCGACCGCGCTGCCGGTGGAGCCGGTGGAGCCGCTCTTCGCCGGGCTCATCGCCCACGTCACGGCGTACGAGACGCTGGCGCTCGCGGCCGCGCTGCACGGCGGCGAGGACCGTGTCGCCGACGCACTGCTGGCCCACCCGCTGATCGGGCAGGCCGCGCTCTCGAAAGACCTGGCCCGGCGCCTGATCGAGGCCAACCGCGGGCACCTGTCCTGGGCGAACGCGTGAGGACGGTCCTGGCCGTCGACGGCGGCAACAGCAAGACCGACGTCGCGTTGGTCCGCGAGGACGGTTCGGTCATCGCCACCGGGCGCGCCGGCGCCTTCCAGCCGCAGACCGCGGGGGTGGGCGCCGCGATCGACGTGATCGGCGACGCCGTGCGCTCCGCGCTCGGCGAGGGGGCGGCCGCGCCGTACGCCGACCACGTGGCCGCCTACGTGGCGGGCGCGGACCTGCCGGTGGAGGAGGACGCGCTCCGCGCGGAGATCCTCCGGCGGGGGTACGGCACGGAGGCGACCGTCGGCAACGACACCTTCGCGCTGCTGCGCGCCGGGGCCTCGGGCCCCGCGGGCGTGGCCGTGGTGTGCGGCGCCGGCATCAACGCGGTGGCGGTCTCCCCCTCGGGGGAGGTGGCGAGATACCCGGCTCTGGGGCGGCTCACCGGCGACTGGGGCGGCGGCCTCGGCCTCGGCGAGGAGGCGCTCTGGCACGCCGTACGCGCCGAGGACGGCCGGGGTCCCGCCAGCGCGCTGACCTCCGCGATCCGTGAGCACTTCGGCACCCGCACCGTCGAGGAGGTGTCCCTGGCCATCCACTTCGGCGAGCTGCCCTACGGCAGGCTGAACGAGCTGGTACCGGTGCTGATGGCCGTCGCCGCCCGGGGTGACGGGGTGGCCCGCTCGCTGGTGGCGCGAATGGCCGAGGAGGTCGTCGTGCTCGCGGTGGTCGCGCTGCGCCGCCTGGACCTGCTCGCCGTGCCGATGGAGGTGGTCCTGGGCGGCGGCGTGCTCACCGCCCGCGACCCGCTGATGAGCGAGCTGCTTGAGCGGGGCTTCGCGGAGCGGGCTCCGCAGGCCAAGCCGATCGTCGCCGACGTCGCCCCCATCATGGGGGCCGCCCTCCTGGGGTTGGACGCCCTCGGCGCCACCGAGGAGGCCAGGGCCCGTCTGCGAGCCCACTTCCACGCCGCGACATGACCCGCGAGGCGCCGTTACAGGTACTGTCCGGCTTGGACCTCGCCCGGCTTGGACACCCGTACCGACACCACGTTGGCCAGGTTGACGACCATGCCGATCGTCTCGGTCTCGAAGCCGTATCTCACCTGGGTCAGCACCAGGCTGCGCCGTTCGTCCAGAGCACGGGAGATCGCCTCCAGCGCCTCGGCCTCCCCGTCGAAGTCCCCGCTCGTCACGGAGACGTCCTCACCTCCCACCGGATGGAATCGAATGATCAGCGCATTGTTGTCAGGCACGGCCGGCTCCTTTCGCCAGTGTCCACAAGAGGTAACTGCCCAGCGTCGAACTCTGTAGACGACCGCCGCCACCCGAGCTCCACGCGGAGGACCCGACCATCGCGGAGGTGCCCCGTCCCCATGCGGTGAAACGGAGATATCCGCGAGCTGAATCACCCACCGGAATTTCACCGGTCATGTCATCCCATTCGTGTCATAAATATTTGGTATAACGTGGCGAAAGCCTTATTCAGACGACCCTCACCTGCATGATTATTATCACGGTAGCCATATGGCAAAGTTATAGAAACATGGAGGGTATTGCGGCCTCACGTCCAATGTAAGCCTTGTGCACGTCCAGGCTGCCAGGTCCCGCCGGTTTCCCGCGGCGGTGTCGTGCGGCGCCGGTTTCGACCGGCCGCCCCGGCGCCGCGCGCGTTCGACAGGTCGCGTCCAGGCACGTCCCCCGGAGGCCAAGGAGGCCATTGTGGACGCCGAGAACATCCACCACCAGAATACCGGCGACGAGAGCGAGGGCATCAGCCGCAAGACCCTGCTGAAGGCCGCTCTCATCGCCCCGATTCCGCTGCTGGTCGGCCAGGCTCCCGCGCTGGCCCGCGACGCGCGGCGAACGAACGGGCTGCTCGCCCCCACCCCCTTCTGCGACGACGGCGACGACCCGACGATCGCCCAGACCGAGGGGCCCTACTTCAAGCCCAACTCGCCGCGGCGCACCTCACTGGCCGGGCCCGGCACACCGGGCGTCCCGCTGACCGTCAGCGGCTACGTGTTCGGCCGCTCGTGCCAGCCGATCGCCAACGCGCTCCTGGACTTCTGGCAGGCGGACACCAACGGCGCCTACGACAACAGCGGATTCGGCTTCCGCGGGCACCAGTTCAGCGACGCCCAGGGCGCGTTCAAACTGACCACGATCGTTCCGGGCCTGTACCCCGGACGCACCCGGCACATCCACGTCAAGGTCCAGGCCCCGAACCGGCCGGTGCTCACCACCCAGCTCTACTTCCCGAACGAACCGCGCAACAACACCGACACGATCTTCGACCCGTCACTGGTCATGACCGTGCGCACGGCCGGTTCCGGCAGGGAGGCGACGTTCGACTTCGTGCTCGACATCGTCGGCACCCCGTCGCCCAGCCCGACGCCGACCACGAGCCCCCCGCCGGGCGGGACGTGGCAGGCCGGAACGGACTACAAGGTCGGCGACCAGGTCACCTACGGTGGCGTGACCTACCGCTGCCTGCAGGGGCACACAGCCTACGCCGGATGGGAGCCGCCGAACGTACCGGCCCTGTGGCGGCGCGTCTGACGCACCGGACGGCCGGCATGACCGGCGACCACCCACCTCCGCTCGTGGACGTCGTGTCGCCGAGGCCCGGGTGCCCGGTCCGGCCTCTCCCCGGACCGGGCACCCGCCGGAGGTCTCCCGGTCAGTGTCCGACGCGCTTCTCCCTGCGCTCGATCGACTCCGCGACCCGCGCGTAGACGGCCAGCAGCAGGTCCCAGAAGCGGCCGACGTCGAGCGAGGTGCCGACCAGCGCGTTGGGGGCGCGGCCCCGGAGGTCGAAGTCGGTCACGGTCATCCCCGAGGTGAAGCGGCCCGCCGTCTCGACGTCGACGACCGCGGGTTCCAGGGTGATCAGCGACGGGTCGATCAGGTGGGCGACCGCGCAGGCGTCGTGGATCGCGGGCCCGCCGTCGGCGGTGATCATGCCGTAGAACCGCACGCACGGGATGAGCAGGTCGGCGCCGAGCCTGCCCATGGCCGCCATTCGGGCCGCCACCGCCTCCGTGGCCATGGCGGCACGGCTCACGTCAAGGCCGATCATGGTCACCGTCCAGCCCGCGCCGAAGACGATCGCGGCGGCCTCCGGGTCGGCGGCGATGTTGAACTCGGCCGCCGGGGAGAAGTTGCCCCGGGTGTACGATCCGCCGAGGATCGTGAGCCCCCGCGCCCAGCCGACGATCCTCGGCTCCCTGAGCACCGCGAGCGCCACGTTGGTCAGCGGGCCGATGGCGACCAGGGTCACCTCGCCCGGATCGGCCCTGAGCGTCTCGACGATGAAGTCGACGGCGTGCCCCGCGGCCGGCGGGAGCGTCGCCGGAGGCAGCAGCGCGTCCCCGAGACCGGAGCCGCCGTGCACGTCGGCCGCGTCCACCCGGGCGCGCAGCAGGGCTCCCGCGCTGCCCGCGGTGACCGGCACGTCGCCGAACCCCAGGAACTCGCGGAGCCGCAGCGCGTTGTCCGTGGTCCTGGCCAGGTCGACGTTGCCGCCGACCGTGGTGATCCCCAAGACCTCCAGGTCGGGGCTCCCATGAGCGAGGGCGAGCGCCAGGGCGTCGTCGATCCCCGGGTCACAGTCAATAATGATCTTCCTGGCTGACACCCGTTCAGCTTGGATTAACTACCCCATGCCCGGCAAATCGGCATTTAGTAGCCTGCGCCTTTCGGGCTCAGGCGCGCTCGTCGGGCTTACCGGCCTCCGTGCCGGCCGGCTCCGGAGGACGGTGCTCGTACGGCGTGCTGAGCACGACCGTGGTGCGGGTCGAGACGTTGGCGGCGGTGCGGATCTGGTTCAGCAGTTCCTCGAGCGCGATCGGCGAGGCCACCCGGACCTTGAGAATGTAGCTCTCGTCCCCGGCCACGCTGTGGCACGCCTCGACGGCGCTCAGGTGGGCCAGCCGTTCCGGGGCGTCGTCGGCGGCGGCCGGATCGATCGGCTTGATGGACACGAACGCGGTGAGCGGCAGCCCGACGGCGTCGTAGTCGACCAGCGCCGCGTAACCCCGCAGCACCCCGCGCTTCTCCAGCCTGCGCACCCGCTGGTGCACCGCCGACACCGACAACCCGGTCTCCCTGGCGAGATCGGTGAAGCTCATCCGGCCATCTCTGGCCAGCAACGTGACGATACAGCGGTCGATCTCCTCCATCCCGTAAACGGTAACGGCACCGGAGAGCACACGCACCGTCCGGATGTCACGGCACGGTCCCAACCACGGGCGACCTCAAGCCCGGTTCCCGTGGCGGCCGGATCGGAACGTAAAGTCGCGAGATGAGCAACCTGGAAACAGATCCGCGGGAATCGGCCTGCGGTGGCCTCGAGGACGTCTCGGCGGAGCCGGTGACCGAACTGCTGGCCGGCAGGGACGTGGTGCTGGGCGGCCCGCGGGCGATGAAGGTCACCAGAACCCTGCCGAACCGGGACATCAGAATGGTCGGCGCCTGGTGCTTCGTCGACCACTACGGCCCGGAGAAGACGACGATGAACGTCCCTCCGCACCCGCACACCGGGCTGCAGACCGTCAGCTGGCTCATGGCGGGCGAGATCCTGCACCGCGACAGCGTCGGTAGCGAGCAGCTGATCAGACCGGGCCAGCTCAACCTGATGACCGCGGGGCGTGCCATCTCCCACTCCGAGGAGTCGGCCGCCGAGGCCGACCTGCACGGAGTCCAGCTGTGGGTGGCTCTCCCCTCGGCCGCCCGCGGGACGGCCCCGGCCTTCGAGCACCACCCGGTGCTGCCCGAACTGACCCTGCCGGGCGCCGGGGTGACCGTCATCATGGGCGAGTTGGACGGCGTCAGGTCACCGGCGACGGTGCACACCCCGCTGGTCGGGGCCGAGGTGCGGCTGGAGGCCGGCGCGGCGATCTCCGTCCCGCTCCGGCCCGGCTTCGAGTACGCCGTGCTGGCCCTGTCCGGCACCGTGCGGGTCGACGAGACGGACCTGACCCCCGGGCCGCTGCTCTACCTGGGCGGCGGGCGCTCGGCACTGACCATGGGGGCCGAGGACGCCGGTCGGCTGCTGCTCATCGGCGGCGAGCCGTTCGAGGAGCGGATCGTCATGTGGTGGAACTTCGTCGGCCGCAGCCACGAGGAGATCGCCCGGTTCCGGCAGGAGTGGATGGAGGGCGAGGAGTTCGGCACGGTGCCCGGCGGCGCCATCCCGCTGCCCGCTCCCGAACTTCCGCTGACCGCCCTGAAGGCTCGCGGACGCCGCCGCTGACGGGCCGGTCCCCACCCCCGTCCAGGACGGCCCCGCCCGCCGCCGGGCGCTGTCCCGCGGCTCCCGCCGTGGCCGGGACCAGTGGGACCAGTGGCCGGGATCACCGGTCAGGCCGCGCCTCTCGACGCGAAGGAGGGAGCCGCGCCTCGCCGGAGCCCCGCGTGTCTCCGGCCCGGACCGGAGGGTGCGAAGCTGGTACGACCCGCGCCACGGGAGCGGTACGGGTCCATGACCGGTTCGGCCTGGGAGGTAAGTCGTGTCTGACGAGTTCGACGTGGTGGTTGTGGGCGCGGGCCCCGCGGGCGAGAACGTCGCCGACCGCGCGGTCAGGGGAGGGCTGACCGCCGCGATCGTCGAGAGGCGCCTGGCCGGTGGCGAGTGCTCGTACTGGGCGTGCATCCCCAGCAAGGCGCTGCTGCGCCCGGTGGAGCTGGCCGCCGAGGTCGCCCGGGTACCGGGCCTGACACTGGGCCCGATCGACACCGCCGCCGTGCTCGCCCGGCGCGACGAGGCGGTGTCCCACCTGGACGACAGCGGCCAGGTCGAGTGGATCAGGAGCGTGCCCGTGGAGTTCGTCCGCGGTCACGGGCGGCTGGACGGCCCAGGACGGGTCGCGGTGAGCGCGGAGGACGGCTCGGTCCGCACCCTGACCGCCAGGCACGCGGTCGTGCTGGCCACCGGCAGCGACGCGCTCATCCCGCCGATTCACGGCCTGGCCGAGGCCAGGCCGTGGACCAGCCATGAGGTGACGGCGGCCAGGCGCGTCCCCGAGCGGCTGGCCGTGCTGGGCGGCGGCGTGGTGGCCTGCGAGATGGCCCAGGCCATGCACGGACTCGGCGCGAGAGAGACGACGGTGCTGGCACGCGGCGGGCTGCTCGGCAGGATGGAGCCGTTCGCCGGGGAACTGGTGGCCGCCTCGTTCGCCGAGGCGGGCATCACGGTGCGCGAGGGCGTCCAGGTGACGAAGGTCGAGCGGCCCCGGCCGGGAGGCCCGGTCACCCTCCACCTGTCCGAGGGGCCGCCCGTCGAGGCGGACGAGCTGCTGGTGGCCACCGGCAGGCGTCCCGCGACCGGCGACCTGGGCCTGGAGAGCGTCGGCCTGGAGGCCGGGCGCTCGGTGGAGGTCGACGACAGCATGCGCGCGACCGGCGTCTCCGACGGCCGGCTGTACGCGGTGGGCGACGTCAACGGCCGCGCTCTGCTCACCCACATGGGCAAGTACCAGGCACGACTGTGCGGCGACGTCATCGCGGCGCGAGCCAAGGGCGAGCCCGACGACCTGCCGGGACTGCGCGACGTGGCGGACGGCTACGGCGCGCCGCAGGTCGTCTTCACCGACCCGCAGGTGTGCGCGGTCGGCCGGACCGAGTCCCAGGCCCGCCGCGAGGGGTTCGACGTCCGCGTGGTCGAGTACGACCTGGGCAGGGTGTCGGGAGCCTACCTGCAGGGCGACGGCTACCGCGGCATGGCCAAGGCCGTGGTGGACGAGCGGCGCCGTGTCCTGCTGGGGGTGACCTTCGTCGGCCCGGCCGTGGGCGAGCTGCTGCACGCCGCGACGATCGCCGTCACCGCCGAGGTGACCCTCGACCGGCTCTGGCATGCCGTGCCGTCCTTCCCCACCGTCAGCGAGATCTGGCTGCGGCTGCTGGAGACGTACGGGCTCTAGCCGGGTTGTGACGGAGGCTCGGGCGGGCGGCCCCGGTGATCTCCTCGGCCCGCGGAGCGTCCCGGGGCGCGATCGCCACGGCACGGCCGGACGGGGGCCGGACGGAGACCTGCCGGAGCACCCGTCAAACGACCACCAGCTCGCGGGTGCGGTGGTTGACCCGCTCGCCGCCCTCCTCCGTGCAGACGAGGATGTCCTCGATGCGGGCGCCGTGCGCCCCGGGCAGGTAGATGCCGGGCTCGACGGAGAAGGCGAAACCGGGCGCCAGCGGCTCGGCGTTGCCCGCGACGATGTAGGGCTCCTCGTGGGTCTCCAGGCCGATGCCGTGGCCGGTGCGGTGGATGAAGTAGTCGCCGTACCCCTCGGCCGCGATCACGTCTCGCGCGGCGGTGTCGATCGCCTCGCACGGCACCCCGGGACGCACCGCGTCGCAGGCCGCCTGCTGGGCGTGCCTGAGCACCTCGTAGTACTTCAGGAAGCCCGCCGGAGGCTCGCCGATGGCATAGACGCGGGTGGAGTCCGAGCAGTAGCCGTCGGGCATCTGCCCCCCGATGTCGACCACGATCGGCTCGCGCTCCCTGACGATCCGGTCCGACAGCTCGTGGTGCGGGCTGGCACCGTTGGGACCGGAACCGACGATGACGAAGTCGACGGTGGAGTGCCCGGCCGCGATGATCGCCTCGGCGATGTCCCTGCCGATCTCCCGCTCGGTCCGGCCGGCCCGCAGGAAGCCGGGCACCTGGGCGTGGACGGCGTCGATCGCGGCGCCCGCCTCGCGCAGCGCCGCCACCTCGGCCGGGCTCTTGCGCATCCGTAGTCCGCGCAGGACCGTCCCGGCGAGCACCTGCTCGGCTCCGGGGATCGCATCGCGCAGGCGCAGCGACTGCATCGCCCACATCCGGTCGGCGAGGCCCACCTTTCCAACCGCGCCCAAACGCCCGCCGACGACCGCGTACGGGTCGTCGGTCTCGTCCCAGGGGACGAACTCCACGCCGAGCCTGGACGCCGGAGAGTGTTCGGCGGCGGGCAACTCCAGGCGGGGCACCATCAGGAAGGCCTCACCCACGACCGGGAGCACCAGGCAGGTGAGCCGCTCCAGCGGCAGCGCCTCATAACCGGTCACGTAACGCAGGTCCGGGCCTGGCGTGAGCAGTAGCGCGTCGAGCCCGGCGGTCGCGGCGGCCTCGCGGGCTGCCTCCAGTCGGGTCACAGGATAGAGATCAGAGGAGTCCGTCGTCACACCGACCAATCTAATCCCGGGCGAAGCGGCGATGCATCCGGGAGCGGCCCCGGGACCGAAACTCAGGAAAAGGAAGGCACGAGGGCAACCCCGCCACTACAATCCGTTGAAGTACGATCACATTTTGTTGGCAAAATATCCGCAAAGCTATACATTTCGAGAGCGAGCTACATGGTCGGCGTAGTGGGCGGCCACCAGCCCCCCCTCCCCCCACGAAACGACCAGGTGACCGGTCCGGCTCCGTCGATCGCCGCTGAGATGGCGCAGCGGTTGCGAGACGAACCGGACGAGCACATGGCCGTGGAGCGGCAACTCCTCAACACCCGCCTGGCGCACGCGGAACGCCTGGGCGATATGGGCTGGACCGAGTGGAATCTCCAGACCGGAGAGTCGATCTGGTCCGATCAGATGTACACCATATTCGGCCGGGATCCCGGCGACGGCCCGATCCACCTGCGCGATCTGGCCGGCCACGTCGAGGCGACCGACCGTCCCGACCTCGATCTGCGCCTGTGGTCCGTCATGCACCGGGCCGAACCCGGGGAGGTCGAGTTCCGCATCCGCCGCCACGGCGAGCTCCGCCATCTTCGCGCCGTGCTCGATCCCGTCGTGACCGGCGGTCACGCCGCCGTGCACGGTGTCGTCCAGGACATCACCTGCCGACGTCGTGCCGAGCGCGTCATGTCCGAGGCGCGGAGCAAGCTGCTCCGCGTCCGCGAACAGGCCGAGAAGGAACACCACATGAGCCTCGCGCTACGCGAGGCGATAATGCCCGGCCTGGGAGAGACCATCGACCTGCCGCACGCGCGCATCGCGGTCCGCTATGTGGCGGCGGACGCCAAGCCCAGCCTCGGCGGCGACTGGTACGACGCCGTTCCCCTGCCCGACGACAGGGTGCTGCTGGCCATCGGCGACGTGGCCGGGCACGGGATGCCCGCGATCTCCCAGATGGCCCAGCTGCGGCACGCCCTGGTCGGCCTCGCGATGACCGGCCACTCCCCCGACCGGCTGCTGGCCTGGCTCAACGACCTTGTGCTGCACCGGATGCCGGAGACGACGGCGACCACGATCGTCGGCCACCTCGACCCGGCCACCAGGATGTTCACCTGGGGACAGGCCGGGCACCCGGCACCGATCCTGGTCCGCGAGGGGACCGCCACCCAGCTCGACCCGCCGGCCGGAGTGTTGCTGGGCGCCACCCCCGACGAGCCGTACGAGCTGGCCGGGGTCGAACTGCGGGAGGACGACCTGCTGCTGCTCTTCACCGACGGGCTGGTGGAGCGGCGCACCCGGGACATCGACGAGGGCCTGGCACTGACCATGGAGGCCGCGGCCCTGCTGAGAGGGGATCCGAACGACGGGCTCGATCAGCTCATCGAGGTGATCGGCGGCCCCAATCCCGAGGATGACACCTGCGTTCTGGCCATCGGGGTGCTCGGCTGATTGGTTAAATGGTCGCCATGCCCGGCCTGATGCTTCTTGACACCCCGTCGCTGTACTACCGCGCCTTCTACGGGATTCCCGAGTCGATGACCTCGCCCGATGGCATGCCCGTCAACGCGGTGCGCGGCGTCATCGACATGATCGCCATGCTGGTCCGCCAGTACTCTCCCCACGAGCTCGTGGCCTGTATGGACGCCGACTGGCGCCCCGCCTTCCGGGTGGCGGCCATCCCCACGTACAAGACCCACCGAGTCGCCGAGGGCGGTGCCGAGGAGACTCCGGACACGCTCGCCCCGCAGGTGCCGGTGATCGAGCAGGTGCTCGACGCGGTGGGCATCGCCCGCATCGGCGTGCCCGGCTACGAGGCCGACGACGTGATGGGCACGCTCACCGCACGGGCGAGCGGCCAGGTCGACGTCGTCACCGGTGACCGCGACCTGTTCCAGCTGGTCGACGACTCCCGGCCGGTTCGCGTTCTCTACACCGCCAGAGGAGTCAAGAACCTCCAGGTGGTCGACGAGGTCGCCGTCGCCGAGAAGTACGGCATCCCCGGCCGCTCCTACGCCGACTTCGCCACCCTGCGCGGCGACCCCAGTGACGGCCTGCCGGGCGTGCCGGGGGTGGGCGACAAGACCGCGGCGGCTCTGATCACCCGGTTCGGCTCCCTGGAGGCGCTGCTACGCGCCGTCGACGGGGACGGCGACCTGACCTCGGGGCAGCGTGCCAGGCTGTCGGCCGCCCGCGACTACCTGCGGGTGGCCCCCGAGGTGGTCCGGGTCGCCCGCGACGCGCCCCTGCCCGAGGCCGACCTCACGCTCCCGGCCAAGCCCCGCGACCCGGACACCCTGACGGCGCTGAGCGAGCGCTACGGCCTGGGCGGGCCGCTGGAACGCCTGACCTCCGCGCTCTGACCCGTCCGCCGAATGTCCGATCTGACCATTTCGCCCTAGTCGGTAGGGCGGGACCGCCGCAAGCCGGTAGGTTGCTCCCTGTGCCTCACAAGAGCATCCGGGTCCCCGGAGAGTCCCACCCCCGGCTCGACGACGGTTTCGAACGGATCCGCCGTGAGATGAAGCTGCCCGAGGGATTCCCCCGGGCGGTGGTCGACGAGGCCGAGTGGGTCGCCGAGGTGCCCACCCTGCCCCGGCTGGACCGGACCGACCTGCCACTGATCACCATCGACCCTCCGGGGGCGATGGACCTCGACCAGGCCGTGCACCTGGAGGAACGGCCCGGGGGCTACCGCGTCTGGTACGCCATCGCCGATGTCGGGGCGTTCGTCAGGCCCGGCGGGGCGATCGACGCCGAGGCCCGCACCCGGGGCGAGACGGTCTACATGCCCGACGGGCGCGTGCCGCTGCACCCGCCGCTGCTGTCGGAGGCCGCCGCCAGCCTGCTGCCGGGCGTGACCAGGCCCGCCGCGCTGTGGTGCGTCGACCTCGACGCGGAGGGCCGGATCGTGGGCGCGGACGTGACCAGGGCGCTGGTACGCAGCCGCGAGCGGCTCGACTACGACTACGCGCAGGCCGCGATCGACACCGGCACCGCCGACGGCACGCTGCGGCTGCTGGCCGAGATCGGCCGGCTCAGGCTCGCCCTGGAGCGGGCCGGCGGCGGCGTCACGCTGCCCACCCCCGACCAGGAGGTCGTTCCGGACGGGGACGGCTACCGGCTGGAGCTGCGCGCCCCGCTGGAGGCCGAGGCGTGGAACGCGCAGATCTCGCTGCTGACGGGCATGGCCGCCGCCTCGATGATGCTGGACGCCGAGATCGGCCTGCTGCGGGTGCTGCCGCCCGCCCCCGCCGAGAGAGTCGCCCAGGTCCGCAGGGTGGCCGCGGCACTCGGCGTGCCCTGGCCGGAGGGCGCGGGGTACGGCGACGTCGTGCACGCCCTCGACCCGAAGATTCCCGAGCAGGCCGCGTTCCTGCAGGAGTCGACGGTGCTGCTGCGCGGCGCCGGTTACGTGGCCTTCAACGGCGAGCCCCCCTCGCAGGCGGAGCACGCCGCGGTGGGCGCGCCGTACGCGCATGTGACCGCGCCGCTGCGCCGGCTCATCGACCGCTACGCCACGGAGATCTGCCTGGCCATCGCGGCGGGCGAGCCGGTGCCGCAGGACGTCCAGGAGGCCATGGACGAGCTGCCGGAGATCATGCACACCACCGGGCGGCGCGTGAACGGCGTCGAGCGGGCGTGCGTGGACCTGGTGGAGGCCTTCGTGCTCCGCGAGCGGGTGGGCCAGACGTTCGACGCGGTGGTGATCGACGTGGCCGAGGACCGGCCGTGGGGCCAGGTGCAGCTCACCGATCCGGCGGTGGTGGCCCGCTGCGACGGCGAAGGGCTCGGGCTGGGCAGGAGTGTGCGCGTTCGGCTGACACGCGCCGACCCGACCACCCGCGAGGTCCGCTTCAGCCTGGCCTGACCGCGCCTCGCCCCGGGAAACCAGCCATGCCCGGCACGCCCCTCGCGCGGCCTGGCTCAGGCCAGGGACGAGTAGGCCACCACCCCGCGACGCAGCGCGTCCATCGCCTTGCTCGCGTTCTGCTTGACCTTGCTCCCGGCCGGGGCGGCAGTGGAGATCTGGCCGAGAAGGTCGAGCAGCTGCTTCATCCAGCGTACGAAGTCTCCCGCTGCCAGCTCCGCGCCGCCGGCGCCGTCTCGGAGCACGGAGTCCAGGGTGTGGCCCCTGGCCCAGCGGAAGGCCGCCCAGGCGAAGCCGAAGTCGGGTTCCCTGATGAACGACAGGCCGTGGTCGCTCTCGATCGACTCCAGCTCACCCCAGAGACGGACCATGTCGGCCAGCGTCTGCTGCGCGCCGCCCGCGGGAATCCTGGGCTGGCGGGCGTCGTCGGCCTGTCTGGACTCGAAGACCAGCGAGGAGACGCACGCGGCCAGCTCGGCCGGGTCCAGGTCGTTCCAGAGCCCGGCGCGCAGACACTCGGCGGTCAGCAGGTCCAGCTCGGTGTAGAGCTGGGCCAGGCGGCGGCCCTCTGTCGTGACGCTCTCACCGTCGAGGTAGCCGAGCTGGTCGAGCACCCCGCAGACCTTGTCGAAGGTGCGGGCGATGACATGGGAACGGCCCTCGACCCGGCGGCGCAACCCCTCGGTCTCGCGGAGCAGCTTGTGGTAGCGCTCGGCCCAGCGGGCGTGGTCCTCGCGCTCGTCGCACCCGTGGCAGGGGTGCCGGCGGATCTCCCGGCGCAGGCGGGTGATCTCCTCGTCCTCGGTGGCATGGTCGCGCGCCCTGACGGGCTTGCCGAAGTCCCGGTCGCCGATCTTGGCGTGTACCGAGGAGACCAGGTTGGCCCGTTCCTTCGGCGAGCGGGCGTTGAAGTTCTTCGGGATGCGCAGATGCTCGACCGGTTCGACCGGGACGGGGAAGTCGGCCGGCGACAGCTTCTTGACCTGCTTGCCGATGGTCAGCACCAGCGGGGACGGGCCCTCGCCCCGGGAGTTGAGGCCGGGGTCGAGAACGACGGCCAGACCGGCGCGACGCCCGCCGGGAATCCTGATGATGTCGCCGGGCTTGAGCGCCTCCAGCGAGCGCAGCGCCTGCGTCCTGCGGGCCGCGCCGCGCTGGCGTGACAGCTCGGCCTCCCTGTCGGACAGTGCCCTGCGCATCGCGGCGTACTCCTCGAAGTCGCCCAGATGGCAGGTCATCGCCTGGCGGTAGCCCTCCAGGGCCTCCTCGGCCCGGCGCACCTGCTTGGCGATGCCCACCACGGCCCGGTCGGCCTGGAACTGCGCGAACGAGGACTCCAGCAGCGTCCTGGCCCGCTCCCTGCCCACCTGGCCGACCAGGTTGACCGCCATGTTGTACGAGGGACGGAAGCTGGAGCGCAGCGGGTAGGTGCGGGTACTGGCCAGGCCGGCGACCTGGAGGGGGTCGGTGCCCGGTTGCCACTGGACCACCGCGTGGCCCTCCACGTCGATGCCGCGGCGCCCGGCTCGCCCGGTGAGCTGGGTGTACTCGCCGGGGGTGAGGTCGGCGTGGGTCTCGCCGTTCCACTTGTCGAGCTTCTCGATCACCACGGAGCGGGCGGGCATGTTGATGCCCAGCGCGAGGGTCTCGGTGGCGAACACGGCCTTGACGAGGCCGCGGGTGAACAGCTCCTCGACGACCTCCTTGAAGGCCGGGAGCATGCCCGCGTGATGGGCGGCCAGACCCCGCTCCAGGGCGTCACGCCACTCGAGGTAGCCGAGCACGGCCAGGTCCTCGTCGGGCAGGTGCGCGGTGCGCTCGTCGACGATCTGGCGGATCTCGTGGCGCTCGGCGTCGGTGGTGAGCCGGATGCCGTCGTGCAGGCACTGCATGACGGCGGCGTCGCAACCGGCCCTGGAGAAGATGAACGTGATCGCGGGCAGCAGGGCGTCGGCGTCCAGGCGCTCGATGGCCGCGGCCCGGTCCGGCGGGCCGCTCCTGCGGGGCCGCGGGTAGCCACGGCGGCCCCTGCCGTACGCCTGGCGCTCCTCGTCCCTGGCGATGCGCAGCAGGTTGGGATTGATCTGGGGACGACGATCCTCGTCGCCGGTGACGAACAGGTCGTAGATGCGGTTGCCGACGAGCATGTGCTGCCAGAGCGGGACCGGGCGGTGCTCGTCGACGATGACGCTGGTGTCGCCGCGGACCTCTCCCATCCACTCGCCGAACTCCTCGGCGTTGCTGACCGTGGCGGACAGGGCGACCAGCCGCACCGACTCGGGCAGGTGGATGATCACCTCTTCCCAGACCGCGCCGCGGAACCGGTCGGCGAGGTAGTGGACCTCGTCCATGACGACGAATCCGAGCCCCGCCAGGGTGCCGGAGCCGGCGTAGAGCATGTTGCGCAGCACCTCGGTCGTCATGACGACGATGGGAGCCTCACCGTTGACGCTGTTGTCACCGGTGAGCAGGCCCACCTTGGTCGCGCCGTACCGCCTGACCAGGTCGTTGTACTTCTGGTTGGACAGCGCCTTGATCGGGGTGGTGTAGAAGCACTTGCGGCCCTCCGCCAGGGCCAGGTGCACGGCGAACTCGCCGACGACCGTCTTCCCCGAGCCGGTGGGGGCCGCCACGAGGACTCCGTCGCCCGCCTCCAGCGCCCGGCAGGCGTCGATCTGGAAGTCGTCCAGCTTGAAGTCGTACAGGCCGCGGAACGAGGTCAGCGCCGGCCCGCTCTCAGCCTGCCTCTGACGGAAGGCAGCGTATCGTTCCGCTGGGGTCGTCATACCTCCCAGCCTACCGATATCGGGATTCCGGTCCGTCCCCCTTTTTACCGGCGATCCGGCCGATCGCGCGGGCGGAGCCGCCCTAAACGAGGACCGCCAGCGCTCCGGGAACGACCTCGCAGGTCAACGGGGTGGGGCCGACCCGCTCGCCGTCGGCGTAGGCGATCACTCCGGCGGCCTCCAGCCGTACCCTTCGGGCGCGGTGCATGGTGACGGCGGGATGGCTCGCGTGCGAGCCCCGGTAGACGCGGGGAAAGGCACGCAGAAACTCCCCCCGAGGGACGGCGCCGAGGATCGTCACGTCCAGCAGACCGTCGTCGGGCACGGCATCGGGGCACACGCGCATGCCCGCGCCGTACGAGCGGGTGTTGCCGACCGCGACCAGCATGGCCTCCCGCTCGACGATCTCACCGTCCAGGTCGATCCGGAACGGGATGGGCCGGAAGGAGCGCAGTTCCTCGGCGAGGGCGACCAGGTACTTGGCCATGCCGGGCGGCCAGGTCATCTGGTTGGCCCGCTCGTTGACCCGGGAGTCGAAGCCGCAGGCCACCACCCCGGCGAACCACTCGTCCTCGCCCACCTTCGCGGCGTCGACGGTGCGCACCCGCCCGCGCAGCACGGTGTCGGCGGCGGCCAGGGGCGCCTTCAGCGGGATGCCGAGCGCGCCCGCGATGTCGTTGCCGGTGCCCACCGGGATGACGCCCAGCGGCACGCCGCTGCCCGCGACCGCCTGGACCGCCAGGTGCACCAGGCCGTCACCGCCGAAGGCCACCAGCGCCTCCGGTTCCTCGGCCACGGCCATACAGGCTCGGTCCAGGGCGTCGGCGGCGGAGTCTCCGAGGATCACCGAGACCTCGCGACCCCCCTGCCGCAACCGATCGAGCACCGGGGAGAGCAGTCCCCGTGAACGGCCGCCACGGGCGGCTGGATTGACGAGGACTGCGATCTCTGCGGGCACAGACCGGAACTTATCCCCTATTTACTGGGATCGGTGTCGGTCGTTCTCGAATCGATAGGAGCCGGATCGCCGACGGGTGCCACGTCGCCCACGGGCGAGGCGTCGTCGTCGAGCGAGGAGGCCTCGTCGTCGGAGAGGTGGGAGAAGTCCTCGCCCTTCGGCTGCCTCTTCTCCCGCAGGTACATGAACCCCTCGGCCAGGGCGAACAGCAGCACCATCGGCAGGGCGAGCGCGATCATCGTGAACGGGTCGCCGCCGGGGGTGGCGACCGCTCCGAAGACGAACATGAGAAAGATGACCATGCGACGGTGCTTGGCCACCAGCGCGTGCGGCAGCACCCCGATGATGTTCAGGAACACCATGAGCAACGGCAGCTCGAAGGAGATGCCGAACACGATGAGCATGATCAGCGCGTAGCTGAGGTACTCGTCGATCGTGATGCCGGTCAGCGTTCCCGGCGGGGCGAACCCGAGCAGGATCGACAGCCCCGTGTCCATCACGAAGTAGGCCAGAGCCGCCCCCGCGAGGAACAGCGGGACGGCCAGCATGATGAACAGGATCGAGTAGCGCTTCTCGTTGCGGTACAGGCCGGGGGTGACGAAACCCCAGATCTGCCAGAGCCAGATCGGTGAGGAGACGACGAGGCCGAACATCGCCGCAACCTTGAGGTTCACGAAGAAGGAGTCGAAGACGCCGAGGATCAGCATCGTGCACTGTCCGGGCCGCAACTCCTGCGCCTGGGGAAGCCCGCAGTAAGGAGCGGACACGAACTGCCAGATCGGGCCAAAGAAGATGAAACCAACCACGATGCCCGCGATCAGGCCGAGCATGGCGATGATCAGCCGGTTGCGCAGCTCACGCAGGTGCTCCATGAGCGGCATGCGACCGTCGCCAGAGTCAGCGGGCGGTTCCGCCCCGTTCCGGCCCGGTTTAGGCCACTTCAGCAGCGCCATTCACGAATCCTGGGGTGACGAGTCGGGGTTGATCGGGGTAGATCCTCAGGCTACCGTCGATCACTGCGTCTTGGGCGCTCCAGCCTGGGCTCGCAGCCTGGCCGCCTGCTCCTCAAGCTGACGGGCCTGCTCCTCGACGCTCAGCGCGGAGGCCGGCGTCGAAGTCGTGGCCGGGATCGGCTGCGGTGCCGGGGCGGCGGGCTGGGCATGGGCCTGGACGACCGTGGTGGTCGTGCCGTTGGCCTCGTCGTCATCGCGGAGCTTGGCGGTCTCCGACTTGAAGATGCGCAGCGACCGGCCGAGCCCGCGGGCGGCTTCCGGCAACTTCTTGGCGCCGAAAAGCAGCACCAGGATCAAGCCGATGATGATCAGCTCAGTGGGTCCGAGGTTTGGCATTACACATCCTTACGCCGAACGACGTGCATTCTCTGCATCCGATCGTACGCTGCCCCGAGGACAGACTCACCCCTTCGGAACACGTATCGTCCCCCCGCTCTCGCCGAACAGCACCCGGACGGGTTCCAGGCTCCCGTGCGCGCGGTCGATCTCGCGGCCGAGTTCGGTGGCCGCGCGCAGTACGCGAACGGCCAGAAACCCGAGGATTCCCAGCCCCACGAGGGCCAGCGAGAGCGCGGCGATGATCCAGCTCATGGTGGGAGATCCTAGTACCGCACGTCAGAAGATCGATTCGTAACGATTCAGCGCGGCCGTCGCGGCGGCGCGCACGCTCGCGTCCAGCGAGGCGGGCGAGATCACCCTGCCGGTGTCGCCCAGGCGCAGCGCCAGGCGTATCACCCAGCCCTGATCCCTGGCCCGCAGCGCCACCCGCACGCGGCCCTCGCCGAGCTCGGTGACCCGCTCGCACGGGTAGTACTCGGCGACCCAGCGGCCTGCGGCGGTCAGCTCCAGCTCCACCAGCTCGTCGGTCGGCGAGGGCCGGAACACCCCGGGCGTCACCTCGTCCGGCACGGCGTCGGCGGGCGGGTCGGCGGGCACGTCGAGCACGTCCACGGAGAGCATCCGGTCCAGCCGGAACAGCCGGACCGCCTCGGCCCGGTAGCACCAGCCCGACAGGTAGGGACGGCCGTCCACGACGACCAGGCGCATCGGATCGACCTCGCGCGGAGTGATCTCGTCGCGCCCCGGCACGTAGTAGCGCAGCGACAGCCGTCTACCGCGCCGCAGCGCCTCGTTGACGCTGGGCAGCGCGTCGGGCGCGGCGTCGACCTCCACCGCGACCTGGCTGCTGACCGCCGCCGCGCCCTCGCCCGAGGCCTGCTCGAACTTGGCGATGACCCGGGCCAGCGCGTCGCGCTCCCCGAACTCCGGCATCTCGGCGAGCAGGCGCAGCGCGACCAGCAGGGCGCTGGCCTCGTCCACCCCCAGCCGCAGCGGGCGGGCGATGGTGTCGGCGTTGTCGATGACGATCTCTCCGCCGTCCCACGACACGTCGATCAGGTCGCCGGGGGTGTGACCGGGCAGCCCGCACATCCACACCAGCTGCAGGTCGTCGATGAGCTGCTTCTCGCTCAGGCCGAAGATCTTCGCGACCTCGGGCACCTGTGCCCCGGGGTGCGACATCAGGTAGGGCACCAGCGCCAGCAACCTGGGCAGGCGATCGGCGGTGCTCACGCGAGTGCTCCCTTCAGGCGGCAGATCACCGCGTCGCGGGCGTCCGGCGGACCGACCACCTCCGCGTCGGCGGCGAAGCCCACGATCCACCCGGCCAGCCGGCCGGGATCGGTGAAGTCGACCTCCAGCTCGTCCCATCCGTCGCCGGCGGGCCGCACCGCCTTCGCCACCTGGCGCAGCCCCTGGCAGGTGTCCTGCCTGACCCGGACGAGAGCGGTACGCTCCCGGACCGCGGCGTCGCTGTAGACGACCATGGACTTGATGTCGACGCCCTCGGGCACCACCACGGAGCCCGGGCGGCCGACGGTGGTGACCGCCCCGCCGATCCGGCTGAGCCTGAAGACCCGCGGCGCGTCCCGGTCGCGGTCGTGACCGACCATGTACCAGCGGCCGCGGCGGCTGACCACGCCCCACGGCTCCACGGTGCGGGTCAGCACGTTCTGGCTGGCCGCCGCCCGGTAGGCGAAGCGAACCGCCCGCCGGTCACGCACGGCCTCCCAGAGCGCGGGAAAGGCGGGATCCTGGGTGTCGACGCGCAACTCCAGCGCCCCGCCGAGCACCCCGTACGCCTCGTCGGTCTCCACGCCCCCGGCACGCAGTTTCAGCAGCGCGCCACTGGCCGCCTCGGCCAGACTGGCCCGTTGCCACACCTGGGCCGCCAGACCCACCACCGCGGCCTCGTCCGGCTCCAGAGTGATCTCCGGCAGCTCGTAGGCCTGGCGGACGATCCGGTAGCCGGGATCCTCCTCCCAGGGGTCCTTTTGGACCTCGATCGGGATGCCGATCTCACGCAGCTCGTTCTTGTCCCGCTCGAACATCCGCTGGAAGGCCTCGTCGTTGTCGGCGTCGTAGCCCGGCACCGCCTGGCGGATGTGCTCGGCGCTGAGCGGCCGCCGCGTGGCCAGCAGGCAGATCACGAGATTGAGCAGCCGCTCGGTCTTCCGACGCGACATCCGGCCTCCTCCCTGTTCAAGTGACGCTACCCTTCCCCCGTGATCAGATGGCGCAGGGGCGAGGTCGTACGGATCCGGCGCGAATGGCCCGGGGCAATGGAACTCGACGTGACCACCGAGGACGGTGAGGCGCGCGCGCTCGCCTACCCGGCCCTGGTGGGACGCCCGGAGCCCGGTGACGTGGTGCTGCTCAACACGACCGCGCTCGCGATGGGTCTCGGTACGGGAGGTTACGCCATGGTGGTGGCTGTTCCCGACCGATTGCCACAAGATCCTCAAGGTCCCGGACACCTGGTGAAGGCACGCTACACCCCGTTGCAGACCACCGTACTAGGCGCGGACGAGCAGGACTCGCCCTTCCACCACCTCCTGCGGGACGCCGACTCCGTGGACGGCATGCCGGTGATCGTCGCCGACCTGCACTCGGCCCTGCCGGCGATTCTCTGCGGCCTGTACGGCTCGAATCCGCCGCGCACCGGGGAGTCCGGCGGGCACCGGCCCGCCAGGGTCGCCTACGTGATGCTCGACGGGGGCGCGCTGCCCGCCTGGTTCTCCATGTCGTGCGCGCGGCTGCGGGAGGCCGGCTGGCTGTGCGGGGTGGTCACGGTGGGCCAGGCCTTCGGCGGCGACGTGGAGGCGGTGACGCCGCACACCGGCCTGCTGGCGGCCCGGCACGTCCTGGGGGCCGACGTCGCGGTCGTCACCCAGGGGCCGGGCAATCTGGGCAGCGGCACCCGCTGGGGCTTCTCCGGCATCTCGGCCGGCGAGGCGGTCAACGCCGCCGCCGTCCTCGGGGGCCGCCCGGTCGCGGCGCTGCGGGTCAGCGAGGGCGACCTGCGCGAGCGCCACATCGGGGTCTCACACCACTCGCTGACCGCCTACGGCCGGGTGGCGCTGGCCCCCGCCCAGATCGCCGTGCCCGTGCTGCCCGGCGACTTCGGCAGGCGGGTGACCGAGCAGTCGCGCCCGCTCGCCGCGCGGCACGAGCTGGTCGAGGTGCCGGTGGACGGGCTGTACGCGGCGTTGCGGGAGTCTCCGGTCAGGCTGTCGACGATGGGCCGCGGCCTGGACGAGGACCTGGCCTACTTCCTGGCCTCGGCCGCCGCCGGACGCCACACCGCCTCGCTGCTGTCGTAGAAATCCTTGAACGTGAAGGCCTCAGACGTGGGGCCTTCCCTCCTGAACCGCTCCAGGCGTTCCATCCCCTCGGCCAGCCTCGGCTCGTGCCCCTCGGGAATCCACCACATCACCGAGGACGGCTCCGCCATGCGCAGGAACCATTCCCTGCGCCGCTGCAGGAACTCCAGGTGGCCGCTGCGATAGACGTAGTCCCACAGCGCCTCGCGCGACTCCCAGACCGAGAGGTTGACCAGCAGGTGGTCACCGTGGTCGTGCTTGACCGTGTCCTCGGGGGCGTCACCGCCCTTGAGTCTCCAGACGAAGCCGGGAGTCGCCTCGGCCAGCCGGTTGATGGGGTCGAGACCGGCGACGAAGGCGGCCAGCTCCGGGGAGTCGACGGGAGCGCGCATATGGGCGATGTTCAGTTGGGCCAGATGCATGAGCACAGCAGATCACCCCTGGCCCTTCTATGTCAATTCTCATTATTTTTAGAGAAGGTGACGCAGCACTCCTCCGGGCGCGGATCCAGACGGGCCGCCGAGCCGTCCTGGCCGAGCGCCTCCAGCAGCCCTCGGCACAGCCCCAGGTTCACCGAGCAGACCAGCAGCGGATGCTCCTCGGCAGGCACGTGGAACGGGCAGTTGCGCAGCCGCACCCTGCCCTCCTCCTCGTACGGCTCGTAGCCGCCCCGCCGCAGCGCCCCGATGAGATCATCGTCCTGTCGCGCCAACCCGGCCCCGGCCCGTCGCGCGACCTGCTCGGCCCGCTCCTCCCCGCCGAGCGACTCGACCGCCTCGGCCAGCACCAGGGCGAGCGTTCGGTAGTCCCTGGCGGGCACGCTGACCTGCCACTCCCCCCGCGCCCTGTGATAGACCTTCGCCGGCCGGCCGCTGCCGGGTCCCGTCCGCTCCGTCAGCCGTCTGAAGCCCGCGTCGAGCAGACCGGCCTCGACAAGTTTGTCGAGGTGGAAGGCGGCCAGAGTCCGCTGGATCCCCACCGCCCCGGCCGTCTCGTTGCGCCCCACCTCCCTGCCGCAGGAGGTCACATAGTCGTAGACGGCCCGGCGCACCGGGTCGTGCAGTACCGCCACCTTGTCGAGGTCATCACCGCTCACAGCCCGGATTGTAGGCGGGGGCGGCGAAGGTCACGTCCGGCGCACGGATCAATAGGCGGCCAGCACGTCGACGACGAAGACGAGCGTCTCGCCGGGTTCGACGGACGGCGGCAGGCCGTTCTCGTAGCCGAACCTGGGCGGGACGACCATCAGGACCCGGCTGCCCACCGGAACGCCGACCAGAGCCCGGTCCCAGCCCGCGATGACGCGGCCCTTGCCGATCTGGAAGGCCTTGGGGTGCCCAGCCGCCCAGGTGGAGTCGGAGACGTCCTTGCCCCAGACCCTGCTCTCGTACTGGGTGACGATGAGCTGTCCCGCACGGGTCTCGGCCCCGGCGCCCCGGACGAGGATCTTGCTCCTCAGGTCGGCGGGAGGCGCGCTGTCCGGCAGGGAGATGACCGGGCGCCCGCCGGAGGTTCCGGTGACCCTGACCCCGTCGAGAGCCCCGCTTCCGCCCTTCGCGGCGGCGCCGGGCGGGAACGCGCCGAGCACGTCGACCACGTAGAACAGCTCGTCCTCGACGGTCATCCCGCCGGGCGGGTTGGGACCGTACGCCTCCTCCGGCGGAACCGCGACGACCACCCGGCTGCCGACCTTGTGGCCGCGCAGGGCCTTGCCCACACCGGTGATCGTCTGGTTCAGCGGAAAGGACGCCGGGGCGCCCTGGTTGAAGCTGGAGGCCAGCAGGCGGTTGTCCTTGCCGTCCCACACGTGCGCGGTGTACTGGGCGACGACCAGGTCGTTCCCCCCGATCTCCGCGCCGGTGCCCGTCATCAGCTCGGTGAATTTCAAGCCGCCGGAGGGCGCGCCCTCGGGAAAGCGCACGGTGGGCCTGTCACCGAAGCTCCCGAGCACCTCGACCTCCGGTCCCGCCTGCCCGTCGCCGGAGGCGCAGGCGGTGACCAGCACGAGCGAAAGCGCGGCGAGCAGTGCCGTGGGACGCATCCGAACTCCCGGGGCCGGTGGCTGAGCCAACCCTAACGCCCTATTGGGAGAATTGTCAGTAGCTGAAGATCGCGATCGGAGAACGCGAACCCGGCCGTGCGCGCACGGCCGGGTTCGGGGGTGAGTCGCTCCTCAGGGAGCGTCAGTAGGCGGCCAGCACGTCGACCAGGAAGACCAGGGTGTCGGTTCCCTTGATCTTGTCGCCGGAGCCCGCCTTGCCGTAACCGAGGTCCGGCGGGATGCTCAGCAGCACCCGACTGCCCACGGGGACGCCGACCAGACCCTGGTCCCAGCCCTTGATGACCTTGCCGGTGCCGATCTGGAACATGATCGGCTGGCCACCGCGGGACCAACTGCTGTCGAACTCGACGTCCGAACCCCAAATCTTCCCGGCGTACTGGACCAGGATCGACTGACCGGACTTGACCTCGGGCCCGGCGCCCTTGATCACGGTCTTGGCGACGAGTTCCTTGGGCGCCTTCTCCTTGGTCTTGGTGGTGAGCTTCGGCGCGGTCTCGCCCCCGGGGTTCTCCACCTTGACACCGGCGACGCCGGGGTCGGTCGCGGTGCCCTGGGCCGCGTTCCCCTCGGGAACGCCGACCACGTCGACCACGAAGACCTGCGACTGGCCCGCGGGGGCCTGTGCCTGCTGCTCCTTGGGCAGCGCGTCCTTGGCGACGACGGACATGAACCTGCCGCCGCCCTTGGTCTCGGCGAAGCCCTTTCTGAGGATCTCCGGAACCTGCTCGTTGAGCGTGATGACCTGCGGGCCGCCCTCGTCGTAGGTCGAGCCGGCGAGCTTGTTCTCCTTGCCGTCCCAGGCGAAGACCGTGAAGTTGGCCACCACGTTGGTGCCGAGCTTGGCGGCCTCCCCCGTGGTGCCGGGGGTGAGCACCTTGTAGGAGGAGGTCTCGACGACCTTGGCCGGGAAGGACACGTTCGGCTTGGCGCCGATCTCCCCGGTCACCTGTAGCTCGGTGACTCCGCTGCCGGCGGAAGTCGAGGCGCCGGTGGACGCGTCCCCTCCCGAGCCGCATGCTGCGGCGAACATCAGAGGCACTGCGGCCAGTACGGCCATGCTGCGGCGGCGCATAGGTATCCCTCAAGCAGACGTCAGGTTCGCGCCACACTACCCGTACCGGCATACGGAGGAGGTAAGCATGGAAGGAGCTTGCCGAAGCGTGACCGTCACATTCCGGCGATGAGCTTGTCCACCCTCTCGTCGACACTGCGGAAGGGGTCCTTGCACAGCACCGTGCGCTGCGCCTGGTCGTTGAGTTTCAAGTGCACCCAGTCGACCGTGAAGTCACGGCGCTTCTCCTGCGCCTTGCGGATGAACTCCCCGCGCAGCCGGGCACGGGTGGTCTGCGGCGGCACCGACTTGGCCTCGAAGATCTTCAGATCGGAGGCCACCCGCTCCACCGCGCCACGCTTCTGCAGCAGGTAGAACAGGCCACGGCGGCGGTGCACGTCATGGTAGGCGAGGTCGAGCTGGGCGACCCGGGGGCTCGACAGCGGGAGGTCGTACTTCTTGCGGTAGCGCTCGATCAGCTGGTATTTGGTCACCCAGTCGATCTCGCGGGCCACCTTGTCGAGATTGCCGGTCTCGACCGCGTTGAGTGTGCGCTCCCACAGTTCCAGCACCCGCTGGCTGATCTCGTCGCCGCCGCGGCGGTCGACGAAGTCACGGGCCTTGGAGAGGTACTCCTCCTGTATCTCCAGCGAGGACGCCTCCCTGCCGTTGGCCAGCCGGACCCGCCGCCGCCCGGTCATGTCGTGGGAGACCTCCCGGATGGCCCTGATCGGGTTCTCCAGGGACAGGTCACGCATCACGGTGCCCGCCTCGATCATGCGC
Organism: Streptosporangium sp. NPDC049248; assembly: GCF_040678965.1. Taxonomy (NCBI): domain Bacteria; kingdom Bacillati; phylum Actinomycetota; class Actinomycetes; order Streptosporangiales; family Streptosporangiaceae; genus Streptosporangium; species Streptosporangium sp. NPDC049248. The sequence goes on along the minus strand of NZ_JBFAQY010000009.1, from coordinate 238,946 downwards.
AGCACCAGGTCGGTGGCACCGACCTTGAGCAGCATGGTCGTCTCGCTCATGTTGGAGTCGCCGACGATGACGTGCAGGCGGCGGAACCGCTCGGCGTCGGCGTGCGGCTCGTCACGGGTGTTGATGATCGGGCGCGACCTGGTGGTGGCGCTGGAGACGCCCTCCCAGATGTGCTCGGCCCGCTGGGAGACGCAGTAGACCGCCCCGCGCGGGGTCTGCAGCACCTTGCCGGCCCCGCAGATGATCTGCCGGGTGACCAGGAACGGGATCAGCACGTCGGCCAGGCGGCCGAACTCGCCGTGCCGGCCCACCAGGTAGTTCTCGTGGCAGCCGTACGAGTTTCCCGCGGAGTCGGTGTTGTTCTTGAACAGGTAGATGTCGCCGGCGATGCCCTCCTCGCGAAGACGCTTCTCGGCGTCGACGAGGAGGCCCTCCAGGATGCGCTCGCCCGCCTTGTCGTGGGTGACGAGCTCCACGACGTTGTCACACTCGGGGGTGGCGTACTCGGGGTGGCTGCCCACGTCGAGATACAGGCGTGCCCCGTTGCGGAGGAAGACGTTGCTCGATCGGCCCCAGGAGACGACACGGCGGAATAGATAACGCGCTACCTCGTCGGGTGACAGCCGCCGCTGCCCCCTGAATGTGCAGGTGACGCCGTACTCGTTCTCAAGCCCGAAGATGCGACGATCCATTGCCTCACACTATTCGCCGAACCCCTCTCGTGGGAGGGATCATGGGGTTTTCGGTCGTACGGCTTATGCCCCGGGCTGTGAGCGGCTAAGCGCGGACGCGTCTCGGACTCGGATCGCCGCCGGGTGCGAGCGGCGCGCGGGCACCGGGCTCGGCGGGCCGGATCAGCCGCCGCCCTGCCAGAAGATCTCGACAACCTTGGTGATCCTGCCGTTCTCCGTGGTGATCAGGGCCGGCCGGTAGAGGCCCTCCACCCCGGCCAGGGACGCCGCCTCCTTGACGTTGTCGATCAACGCCTGGCGGGTGCATCTCTCGGTGCCGAGGTTGGTGGCCTTGTCATAGGTCTGCGACGAGCCATCGCAGCCACTGTCCGCGAGGAACAGCACGTCCTCGGCGATGGGCGCCGCATAACGGGTCACGTCGCCTTCCTCGGGGCCGTCGAAGTGGCCGTCCTCGCCGCCGCTCTGGGTGAAGCGGATCGGCCGGTACTCGGCCACGCCGCCCTCGTCCACGTCGGTGAGCCAGCCGCGCAGGACGCCCTCGAAGGGAGGCGGGCCGCCTTTGCTCCAGTCGTGCTCGGGGGCGACCTGGAACTCGGTGCCGAAGAGCTCGGGGGTGGCCGCGGGGCTGGAGGAGGTGGCGGGGCCGGGCGCTCCGGTCGTGGGGGTGGGCGTCTCACCACAGCCGGACGTCAGCACCACGGCCGCGAGCAGGGCGAGCGCGGCGGGACCGGCAGAGGGGAGGGCGAGCCTGGTCCAGGCCCGGGGGGCGGCGTTTCTCACACACACTGTGACCATCGGTGAGCGGGTTCGGTTGTCAGGAGAGGAGGTGATCCAGGACACACCGAGAGCGCCGCACCTGGCGGGGCGGCGCTCTCGGTGTCCCATGGTCGGTCGTCGGCCCCGGTCAGCCGCTCGCCCCGGTGTCGATGTCGCCGTCGGGCGCGGTCGGCGGGGCACCGGGCGTCTCGGGCGCGGAAAGGGGACTCTCCTGCTGGGCGGGCTGGGCGGCCACCTCGGCCGCGGGGGCCCCGTCGGACAGCAGGCGCTCCAGTCTCGGGCCGCTGAGCCGCAGGAACTTGCGATGCGGCCGGTTCCGGTCCAGGACCGCGACCTCCAGCTGGCTCGCGGGGAAGCGTTCGCCGCCCGGCTCGGTCAGGGCGAACAGCGCCGCCTCCAGGGCCTCGGACAGCGACAGGCCGTCGCGGTAGTGCTCCTTGAGCCGGCCGGCCACCGCCTCGGCCTGGCCGCCCATGGCCACCAGGCCCGCCTCGTCGAAGACCGAGCCGTCGAAGGTCAGCCGGTAGATGTGGTCCTCCTCGGAGGAGTCGCCGACCTCGGCGACCACGATCTCCACCTCGAACGGCTTCAGCGACTCGGTGAAGATCTGGCCGAGATTCTGCGCGTAGAGGTTGGCCAGGCCGCGGGCGGTGACGTCGTCACGGGCGTAGGTGTAGCCGTTGATGTCGGCGTAGCGGATGCCGCCGAGGCGCAGCGCCTCGAACTCGTTGTAACGGCCCACCGCGGCGAAGCCGATCTTGTCGTAGATCTCGCTGATCTTGTGCAGGGCGCGGGACGGGTTGGGCGCGACGAACAGGATGCCGTCCTCGTACTGCAGGACGACGACACTACGGCCCCGCGCGATCCCCTTGCGCGCGTAGTCCGCCTTGTCTCGCATCTGCTGCTCGGGCGAGACATATCCAAAAGGCATGGACACCTGGGGTGATCCTCTCGTGTTAACGCAGCGGGGCGATGGGGCCGTCGGGGAAGTTCGTTCTGGTGTCGATCACGGCCCGGACGAACTCACCCACCTCCTCGTCGGGAAGTCGGCGGTATCCGTCGGCGGTGATCACCGCGACGACGGGCCAGATCTTGCGGATCACATCGGGGCCGCCGGTCGCCGAGTCGTCGTCGGCCGCGTCGTAGAGGGCGTGAATCAGCGTCAGCACGGTGTCCTCGGGCGAGGCGCCCTCGCGGTAGAGCTTCTTCAGCGCACCCCGTGCGAAGATCGAGCCGGACCCGATCGCGTGGTGCTGGTGCTGTTCGTAGGGGCCACCGCCCACGTCGTAGCTGAAGATCCGACCACCGTCGACATCGGGGTCGTAGGCGGCGAAGAGCGGCACGACCGCGAGTCCCTGCATCGCCATCGGCAGGTTGCCGCGGATCATCGTGGCGAGCCGGTTGGCCTTACCCGCCACCGAGAGTGTGCGGCCTTCCCGCTTCTCGTAGTGCTCGAGTTCCACCCGGTAGAGGCGGGCCATCTCGATCCCGGCACTCGCCACCCCCGCGATGCCCATGCCCGAGTAGTCGTCCGTGCGGAACACCTTCTCCATGTCACGCTGAGAGATGATGTTTCCCGAGGTCGCCCGGCGGTCTCCCGCGATCACCACGCCACCGGCGCATATCGCCGCGACGATCGTGGTGGCATGCGGGATCTGGTCACCCACCGGGGTCGCCAGGGTCTCGTTACGGCCAGGCAACAAGTCCGGCGAATGGGACCTGACGAACTCGGTGAACGAGGAGCTCCCGGTGTCGGTAAAGATATGGTTCACCATGCCGGCGGGCAGGTCCCTGTGCGATCCCACGCGACTCCCTCCAAAGGTGCGGTCCTTTAAGGCCCGACCTTACTCATCTTGCCGTCCTGCTTGCACTTCCCTGGATCAGCTCAGCGCGAACCCACCTCCGCCGGGCTTTTGAATCTTTACGGGCGACTACATCCGTGTAGTGGCCGAGTCTTCGCGACATGCCCGCCCCTCGGCCCGCCTCCGGACGCACGGGCGGGCGAACCTTGGTGTCGACGCCTTGGTGTCGACGCCGGGCGCGAGCCGCACGGCCCGCCTCCGGGCACGCGGGCGGGCGGGCCGGAGACCCACCCGATGCCCGGGCCCCTCCTCCCACTGCTCCGCTCTCCCGCCCGGTGGAATCGAGCGGGAGCCACCTCGCTCGGCGAACATCCGACCGAAGTCGGCCTCGATGACGTCTCTCGGTGATGCCATGGCCCGGTTTCGCCGGTAGCCGCGCTCGCCGCCGTGGTTCTTGACTTCGCCTGCCCTTTTCATCCGGTCGCGACAGGGCCTGCGGTGAGAAGTCAGTCCATCTGGTCGTGCTCGGTCACGGCTGAATTCGGCCTACGGCCTGGCCGCCCGTCATCTCCGGCGATATTCGCGGCCGGTGGAACCCTCCGGCCGCTCCCCGCCGGCTTTTCCCGCGCGGCCCCCTACTCTCCGCCCTTTTGCACGTAGCTCCTAACGAATTCCTCCGCGTTCTCCTCAAGAACCTCGTCGATCTCGTCGAGGATCGCGTCGACGTCGTCGGAGAGCTTCTCGTGACGCTCCTGGACGTCGGAGGTCTCCGCCGCGGCGGTCTCCTCGACTTCCTTGTCGGTACGGCCGGTCTGCTTCTGGCCGCCGGTGTCCTTACTTGCCATCTGTGGCACCTCCGCCTGGGGGACGCATCTGACTCATATCTTCCCCGAACCGGACGACATTGCGCGCGGATCGTCCCGCGATCTTTACGGGAGCCCCCTGCTCCGTCCCGGGGTACCTCCCGCCAGGAAACCTCCCCAGGGGCTCCACGGCAAACCCCCTCCGGCCCGTTCTCCTGGACGAGATGCCGCCCGACTCGGGCAGGTCGCCGCCCTGGTCGGCCCTGTGTGACCACCATCACCCTCGAATCGGGGCTTATCCGGCGCCCACGGGAAGGTGGGGAACGTTCCAAGTAGGCCTATCGGATTGAAAACTGCGATCATTGAGGGGTGAGCACCATCATCGCGCGCAGGTACAAGCTCGTCTCCCGCGTCGGCCAGGGGGCGACCGGCGTCGTCTGGCGCGCATACGACCTGCTTCTGGAGCGAGAGGTGGCCCTCAAGGAGATACCCCTGCCACCTGGACCCGCCGCGGCCGAGCAGCGGCGGCGGGTGGTCCGGGAGGCGCGGATGGCGGCACGGCTGAGCCACCGTGGCATCGTGACGGTGCACAACCTGACCGAGGAGGCCGAGCGCCTCTGGATCGTCATGGAGTTCCTGGAAGCCCTCACGCTGCACGACACGCTCGTGCAGGCGGGCCCACTCCCGGTCGACCTGGTGGCCGCGATGGGGTGCCGCCTGCTTGACGCGCTGCGGCACGCGCATGACGGCGGAGTGATCCACCGCGACATCAAGCCGGCCAACATCATGCTGACCGGTGATCGGGTGGTGCTGGCCGACTTCGGGTTCGCGGCGCCGGAGGGCGCGGCGACGACCTCGATGCGGGGCACGCCGGCCTTCATCGCGCCGGAGGCGCTGCAGGGCAGGGGGGGCACCCGCGAGGCGGACATGTGGTCGTTCGGCGCGACGCTCTACATGGCGGTGGAGGGCAGGACCCCGTTCCGTACGGTGAACTCGATGGCATCGCTGGTGGCGGCGCTGCGAGAGCCGCCGCGCGCGCCGAAGCGGGCGGGCGCCCTGGAACCGGTGCTGCGAGGGTTGCTGCGCAAGGATCCACGGGCTCGGCTGAGTGCCGAGCGGACGTCGAAGATGCTGGAGGACGTGCGCTGCTTCAGCGCGGCCTGACGCGTTTCCCAGCGTTTTCCAGCGCGCCCACCGGCTTCTGGGCAGTTTCTCTGAATACAAAACAGGGATTTAAGGACGCGAAACAAAATTCCACCGTGCCCACGCAACTAAATTGTTACACTTAATTACCATAAGTAACCATATGGTGCACCGTTCCAGGTGAAAATATGAATCAGCTGAGGGGCCCGGCTTCTATGTGCAACGGGTGATTCATGGGAACAGGCGCAGAGAAGGCACGTCCACTGGGTGATCGTTATCACCTGACCTCGCCGATCGGGCAGGACGGCATGGGTATTGTGTGGCGTGCCCATGATTCCCTGCTCAGGCGGAATGTGGCGATCAAGGAGATCCAGCCGCGGTTCGGCGAATACGGGGCGGACATGCGTGACGCGCGGCGCCGGGCCCTGCGCGAGGCCCGCTCGGCCGGGCGGCTCAACCATCCGGCGGTGATCTCCGTGCATGACCTGCTCGAGGAGGACGGACGGCTCTGGATCGTCATGGAGCTGCTGGAGGCCCTCACGCTCAAGGAGACGGTGCGCCACATGGGCCACCTGCCGATCCACTGGGTGGCGTGGATCGGCTTCCAGTTGCTGGGCGGGCTGCGCCACGCGCACGGGGCCGGCGTCCTGCACCGGTCCATCAACCCGCGCAACATCCTGCTGACCGGTGATCGGGTGGTGCTGGCCGACTTCGGAATCGCGGCGCTGCACCGCGACTCGGGCACCTCCACGACCCTGCCGCTCACCCATGCTCCCGCCTTCATCGCGCCGGAACGGCTACGGGGCGGCCTGCCGACCCCGGCGGGCGACCTGTGGTCGTTCGGGGCGAGCCTGTACTTCGCGGTGGAGGGCCGGCCGCCGCGCTCCGGTCACCGCCCGACGCCCCATGGCCCGGCCGCCGGCCGGAACCCGGAGACGATGGTACGGGCGGGAGCGCTGCGTCCCGTCCTGGAAGGGCTGCTCCGGCGCGACCCGGCGGCCCGCATCAGCATGGGCCAAGCGGGTCGCATGCTGTCGGCGGTCCTGCACGCGGAGGGCGTGGCTCTGGCCCGGCCGCGACTGCCCGCGGCCCGGCTGCCACCGGACGCTTACGCGTAGCGCCTACGCACGTTCCGGCCAGGATCGCCACCGGGCCGGACCGCCGCTTCCGCATGGTCCTCGGATCGAGGGAGAGGCCGCCGGGAGCCTCTCCCTCGCGAAGCGTCACTACTCGCCGGTCAGCGCCGTCACCAGCTCCGCGGCGCTACGGCAGCGGTCGAACAGCTCGCCCACGTGGGCCTTGGTACCGCGCAGCGGCTCAAGGGTGGGCACACGCTGCAGCGACTCGCGGCCGGGGATGTCGAAGATGACCGAATCCCAGGAGGCCGCGGCCACCGACTCGCTGTACTGGCTCAGGCAGCGGCCTCGGAAGTAGGCGCGGGTGTCGTTGGGCGGCACCTCGACAGCCCTCTGCACCTCTTCCTCGGTGACCAGGCGCTGCATGCGCCCCCGGGCGACCAGCCGGTTGTAGAGCCCTCGGTCGGGACGGATGTCGGAGTACTGAAGGTCGACGAGTTGCAGACGCGGATGCGACCAGGAAAGACCGTCGCGGGTGCGATAACCCTCCAGGAGCTCCAGCTTGGCCACCCAGTCGAGCTCCCTGGACAGCTGCATCGGGTCGTCCGCCAGGCGGGTGAGAACCGACTCCCAGCGCTCCAGGACGTCCTTGGTGGGCTCGTCCATGCCGTTGACGCTGCGTTCCTCGGCGTACTTGCGCGCGAGTTCCAGGTATTCCATCTGGAGCTGCACCGCCGTCAGCCTGCGGCCGTCGCGCATGGGGATCTCGTACTTGAGCGTCGGGTCGTGCGACACCGCGCGCAGCGCCTGGACCGGGTTGTCCACGGTGAGGTCGCGGGTGAAGTACCCGTCCTCGATCATGGCCAGGACGAGCGCGGTGGATCCCAGTTTCAGGTAGGTCGAGATCTCCGACATGTTGGCGTCACCGATGATGACGTGCAGGCGGCGGTACTTCTCCGGGTCGGCGTGCGGCTCGTCCCGGGTGTTGATGATCGGCCGCTTGAGCGTCGTCTCCAGGCCCACCTCGACCTCGAAGAAGTCGGCCCGCTGGCTGATCTGGAAGCCCTCACCCCGGGAGTCCTGGCCGATGCCGACCTTGCCCGCGCCGGTGACGACCTGCCGGGAGACGAAGAACGGCGTCAGGTGCCTGACGATGTCGGCGAACGAGGTCGCCCGGCGCATGAGGTAGTTCTCGTGGCAGCCGTAGGAGGCGCCCTTGTTGTCGGTGTTGTTCTTGTAAAGCTGGATCGGGGCGTTGGCCGGCATCGCCGAGGCGCGAACCGCCGCGTCGTGCATCACCCGCTCGCCTGCCTTGTCCCAGATCACCGCCGCCCGAGGGTTGGTGCACTCGGGAGTGGAGTATTCGGGGTGGGCATGGTCCACGTACAACCGGGCCCCGTTGGTGAGGATCACGTTCGCCAGGCCGAGGTCCTCGTCGGTCAGCTGGCTCTGGTCGGCCACCTCCCGCGCGAGGTCGAACCCCCGCGCGTCGCGCAACGGATTCTCCTCCTCGAAGTCCCATCGCGCGCGCCGTGCTCTGGCCGCCGAGGCCGCCAGATAGGCGTTCACGACCTGAGAGGAGGTCACCATCGCGTTGGCCCCCGGCTGTCCGGGCACGGAGATGCCGTATTCGGTCTCGATGCCCATCACCCGCCGTACCGTCATGCGCACCCTCTGTTCATCAGGGACTGTTTCTCTCCGAGGTATCTATTCCCGACCCTAGACCCTTCACTATGCCCGGTGGTCGGACAGTTATGGCACCGAAGCCTTTTCGCCCGTTGCGAGGGGGATCGAGGAGAACCCGGGAGGCTGTGCGGGCGACGCCTGTCCGGCCTTCCCGCGCCTTCTCGACTTGACGAACTCCTGGAGGGGACGCTCGGCCACCCGGTACACCAGGTAGGAGAACGCCATCGCGGCCAGCACGGTGACCAGGGCGGTCAGCGGCGGTGGCAGCGTGTCCCGCAGGGCCGGGACGATCAGGACGGCGGCCGCGGTGTGGAAGAGGTAGAGCGGGTAGGTGAGCGCTCCCAGGACCACCAGGCCGCGCCAGCGCAGCCGGCGCAGCCAGCCGAGCGCCACCATCGCCATGAGTACGTAGAAGCCGACCACCGTGGCGACGACGGCCCAGTCGGGCACGGGCATCGCGGCGTAGCCGACCTTCTCCACCCGCCCGGCCACCCGATCGAGTGCCGCGCTGACGGCCAGGCCGCCGCTGATCCCGGCCAGACACCACAGGACCAGCCTGGGACCGAATCTGGTCATCAGGAAGAACGCCATGCCACCGACGAAGTAGGCCGCGTACTTGGGCATGATCACGAGTTCGACCCACGCCTCATCGCTTCCCGCGAAGAAACCCGCGGCCAGGAGCCAGACGCCCATGAAGGCCAGGCAGCGGTTGAGCGTGACCCCGGTGATCACCAGGATCGAGATCAGCACGTAGAAGCGGAGCTCCACCCAGAGCGACCAGTAGACACCGTTGGCGTCATAGACGCCGAAAGCCCGCTGAAGCATGGTGAGATTGACCCCGTACTCGCCGAGGCTGAGTTTGGGGTCCAGGGCCGTGGCCGCGGTCAGTCCGTAGACCGCGGCGGTTACCACCACGCTGACCCAGTAGGCGGGAAAGAGCCGCACCAGCCGGGAGAGGGCGAACGCCCCCAGCCCCCGGCCCCAGATGCTCATCAGGATCACGAAACCGCTGATCATGAAGAACAGCTCGACACCGAGGATGCCGAGCCCGGAGATCGTGGAGATCGCCGGGAACAACTTGGCGGGACGGTCGCCCCACACCGAGGCGAAGGCGATGAAGTAGTGGAAGGCGAGCACCGCCATGGCGGCGGCGAAGCGCAGGAGGTCGAGTTCGGCGAGGCGGCCGCTTCCCCGAAGCGCCTCGCGAGACCCCGTGCCGGTCACCTGGCGGCCGGGCCGGAATGTTCACGCACGCCACTTGGACGGCGCTTCGATCATTCGGGTTCCCTGTGACGGCCGTTGATTTCCGATCGCTTTCGGGGCGGGTGTGACCGGAGATACGGATGGGGACGGATCCGCACCGCCGAATATGAATAGCGAAGGGTTAAAAAAAGCGACAAAATTCTTTAAAGCCGCAAAACATCGCAAAACTGGACAAAAACCTGGCGAGACGCTGACGGCGCGGCCTCCCGAGGGAGGCCGCGCCGTCGATCGGCACGCGTGCCGCCGTTACAGGTACTGACCGGTGTTGGCCACCGTGTCGATGGAACGCCCGGCCTCGGTGCCCTGCTTGCCCGTCACGAGGGTGCGGATGTAGACGATCCGCTCGCCCTTCTTGCCGGAGATGCGGGCCCAGTCGTCGGGGTTGGTGGTGTTGGGCAGGTCCTCGTTCTCGGAGAACTCGTCCACGCAGGCCGCCAGCAGATGCTGGATCCGCAGACCCTTCTGCCCGGTCTCCAGGAACTGCTTGATCGCCATCTTCTTGCCGCGGTCGACGATGTTCTGGATCATCGCGCCGGAGTTGAAGTCCTTGAAGTACAGGACCTCCTTGTCCCCGTTGGCGTAGGTCACCTCAAGGAAGCGGTTCTCCTCGCTCTCGGTGTACATCCGCTCGACGACCCGCTGGATCATCCCGAAGATGGTCTCCTGGCGGTTCCCGCCGTGCTCGGAGAGGTCCTCGGAGTGGAGCGGGAGCTCCGCGATGAGGTACTTCGAGAAGATGTCCCTGGCCGCCTCGGCGTCCGGCCGTTCAATCTTGATCTTGACGTCCAGGCGGCCGGGCCGCAGGATCGCCGGGTCGATCATGTCCTCGCGGTTGGAGGCGCCGATCACGATGACGTTCTCCAGGCCCTCGACGCCGTCGATCTCCGACAGGAGCTGGGGAACGATGGTGTTCTCGACGTCGGAGGAGACGCCCGAGCCTCGGGTCCGGAAGATCGAGTCCATCTCGTCGAAGAACACGATCACCGGGGTGCCCTCGGAGGCCTTCTCCCGGGCCCGCTGGAAGACCAGGCGGATGTGCCGCTCGGTCTCACCGACGTACTTGTTGAGAAGCTCGGGCCCCTTGATGTTGAGGAAGAAGCTCTTTCCGGACTGGCCGGTCTTCTCCGCGACCTGCTTGGCCAGGGAGTTGGCGACGGCCTTGGCGATGAGCGTCTTGCCACAGCCGGGCGGTCCGTAAAGCAGGACGCCCTTGGGCGGGCGGAGCTTGTGCTCACGGAAGAGGTCGGCGTGCAGGTACGGGAGCTCGATGGCGTCCCGGATCTGCTCGATCTGCCGCATCAGCCCGCCGATCTCCTCGTAGGAGATGTCGGGCACCTCCTCCAGGACGAGCTCCTCGACTTCGGACTTGGGGATGCGCTCGTAGACGTAGCCGGAACGGGGTTCGAGCAACAGGGAGTCGCCTGCCCGGATCGGCTGGCCCACCAGCGACTCGGCGAGCTTCACCACCCGCTCCTCGTCGGCATGCGAGATCACCAAGGCGCGCTGGCCGTCCTCAAGAAGCTCCTTGAGCATCACGATCTCGCCGAGCTCCTCGAAACCGAGGGCCTCGACCACGTTGAGCGCCTCGTTGAGCATGACCTCCTGGCCGCGCTTCAGCGAGTCGACGTCCACCGCCGGACTGACGTTCACCCTGAGTTTGCGACCCCCGGTGAAAACCTCCACCGTGCCGTCTTCTCTGGTTTCGAGGAACACGCCGAACCCGGATGGCGGCTGCGCCAACCGGTCTACTTCCTCCTTCAAGGCGACGATCTGGTCTCTGGCCTCCTTGAGGGTGGCCACCAGACGCTCGTTCTGGCCGGTTACGGCCGCGAGGTTCGCCTGCAAGTCATGGAGACGCTCTTCAAGGATCCTGGCCTGCCGGGGAGACTCCGTCAGCTTCCGACGCAACACGGTGATCTCCTCCTGCAGGAAGGAGACCTGTGTTGTGAGGTCAGCGACCTCCCGTTCGCGCTGCGCGGCTCGAGCCTCAGCGTCGTCGCGAGCTGCCACGGCGTCACCTCCTTCCCAGTCGAGACCGACTACTCGAAACCCTACCCATCTAAGGGCTGTCCCTTACCTGGCTGAGCAGTGTTCGTATGACTACATTAAGTGCGCGATGATTAATCCCTTTTGGTGCTTTTAGTACTAGAAGCATAAGAACACGAAGGTCCGCTCCCCTGTCACTCCCTCACGGACCGTCGTGGCCGAATCGTCATCATGTGGCGGAAGACGTGGACTCCTCACCCTGTGCACCCTTCGCCGGACGTCTACGTCGAGGTGGCGGCGTCACCCCGTCGGCCATGCGACGGGCCGTGACCAGGAAGCCGGTGTGGCCGACCATTCTGTGGTCGGGCCGCACAGCCAGCCCCTCGACATGCCAGTCACGAACCAGGGTCTCCCACGCATGGGGCTCGGTGAAACTCCCGTGCTCCCGGAGAGTTTCGACCGTACGCGACAGCTGGGTCGTGGTCGCGACATAACAGCAGATCACACCGCCAGGAGTGAGCGCCTTGGCCGCGGCGTCCACACATTCCCACGGGGCGAGCATGTCGAGGATGATCCGGTCGACGTCACTCTCGTCGAGGTCGGCGACGAAGTCGCCGACCACCAGGCGCCACTGCGACATCGGGCCGCCGTAGAACTTCTCCACGTTCTTGGTGGCGATCTCGGCGAAGTCCTGGCGCCGCTCGTAGGAGGTGACGGTGCCCTCGGAGCCCACCGCGCGCAGCAGGAAGCAGGTGAGCGCGCCGGAGCCGACCCCCGCCTCCACCACCCGGGCACCCGGGAAGATGTCGGCCATGGCCACGATCTGCGCCGAGTCCTTGGGGTAGATGACCGCCGCGCCGCGCGGCATGGAGAGCGTGTAGTCCTGCAGCAGGTGCCTGAACGCCAGATACTGGGTGCCCCCGGACGAACGCACCACCGAGCCCTCGGGCCGGCCGATCAGCTCACTGTGCGGGATCCCGCCCTTGTGCGTGTGGAACACGCCGTCTTCCTTCAGCGTCACCGTGTGACGCTTGTTCTTGGGGTCGGTGAGCTGAACCTGATCCCCGGCCTGAAACGGCCCATGCCTGCGAAAACCCATGACCGCAAGGTTAACGGCGCGCGACCGCGGCCGATCCCGCCTCGATCCGGGAGCGGCGGCCGAGTAGGGGGAAACGGACACTGCTGTCCGTAACAGACGGAGAGCTACGATCCGTAAAATAGTTAGCCCCGCTATAGGAGAACTGGTAGCTGTTGTCGCATGTTTCCCCAAGTTGTGGTTCCGGCAGGCCCCGTCGTGCTGAGGCCGCTCTCCCCCGCCGACACCGAAGCGATCGTCCGCGCCTGCGCGGACCCGGAGATCGTCCGGTTCCTCCCCCTGGTGCCCGTGCCCTACACCCGGGACGACGCGCTCCAGTACCTGGAGATGGCCGAGGAGGACTGGAAGGGCGGGGGAGCCGCGTTCGCCATCGCGGACGCGGAGACGGGCGAGTGGCTGGGCAACATCGGCCTCAAGCCCTCCCGCCTGCGGAGCACCAACGAGATCGGCTACCTGGTCGCCCCATGGACGCGGGGCCGGGGGGTGGCCACGGCCGCCACCGCCGCGCTGGCCGGATGGGCCTTCGGCCACGGGGTGGAACGCGTCGAACTCCTCGCCGACGTGGAGAACCTGGCCAGCCAGCGGGTGGCCCTGGCCGCCGGCTTCCAGCGCGAGGGCGTGCGACGCGGGGCCGAGCAGCAGCGTGACGGCACCCGCCGCGACCTGGTGTCCTTCGCACGCCTGCGGGGCGACTCCGGCGAGCGCGTGGCACCGCTCCTGCCGGACTTCCCCGGCGGCTCACTGACCGACGGGGTCGTACGGCTGCGGCCGCTCACTCCCGCCGACGCCGCCGACTACCTGGCGCTGCGCAACCTGCCCGACGTCGTGAGGTACAGCGTCCCGCCCGAGCCCCACAGCGCCGAGGACGTCGCGGAGCGGTGCCGCGCGGCGGGCGCGAACCAGCTGGCCGGCCGGGGGGTCGAGGCGGTGATCGCGGACGCCGCGACGGGCGCGTTCGCCGGGGAGATCCAGCTCTCCAACGTGATCCCGCCACTGGGGCAGGCCATGACGGGCTACAGCCTGCTGCCGGCGTTCCGCGGCAGGGGTTTCACCACCAGGGCGGTGAACCTGCTGGTCGACTGGACCTTCGAGCACACCTCCCTGAGCCGGGTCATCGCGGGCACCTCCCCCGCCAACATCGCCTCGCAGCGCGTGCTGGAGCGCGCGGGCTTCACCCGCGAGGCACTGCTGCACGGGCTGCTGCCCGGCCCCGACGGCACCCGCCTGGACGACCTGCAGTGGTACCGGCTGCGGGACGCCCCACGCTAGGGGCCGCGTTCAGTCGGCGCCGAAGTGGGCCCTGAGCCTGGCGTAGGCGGCGTCGGTGCCCTGCAGCACCCGGTCGATGTCGGCGTCGGTGTGGGCCGCGGACAGGAACCAGTTGTGCCACGGGTGGAGGTAGACGCCCTCCTGCAGGCAGGCCGCCGCCCAGAACATGCCCTTGTCCAGGGTCGCGTCCCCCTCGAAGGAGAGCCAGGGGATCTGCACCGGGCCGGTCTGGTTGACCGTGAAGCCATGGGAGGCGGCCTGGGCGGCGAGGCCCTCACGCAGGCGGGTGCCCGCGCGCTCCATCAGGGCGATGCCGTCGATGTCGCGCAGCGTCTCGATGGTGGCCTTGGCCGCGGCCATCGGAGCGGCGTTGAACCAGAAGGAACCCGTGGAGTAGAGCGTCTGGGCGGGTCCCCGCAGGGCGTCCACACCGGTGACGGCGGCGATCGGGTGGCCGTTGGCCATGGCCTTGCTGAAGGCGTACAGGTCGGGGCGCACGCCCAGCGGCTCCCAGGAGCCGCCGAGGTCGATCCGCCAGCCACCGCGCACGTCGTCGATCACCAGGGCGGCGCCGATCCGGTCGGCCAGCGCCCGCACCCCCCGGGCGAACTCCGCGGCGACGAGTTCCTGGTCCTCGAACGAGTCGTGCTTGAACGGCGTCACGATGATCGCGGCGACGTCGCCCTCCGCCTGCGCCGCGGCGGCCTCGACGCTGGCGAGGTCGTTGTAGGTGAACTCGACCAGGTCCGCGCGCTCGCTGGGGGTGGTCCCCGCCGTACTGGGCGTGCACCACGGGTCGGCCCCGTGGTAGGCGCCGTGCGCCATGAGGACCTTGGTCCTGCCGGTGGCGGCACGGGCCACCATCAGGGCCTGGGTGGTGGCATCGGTGCCGTTCTTGGAGAACATCACCCAGTCGGCCTGTGGGACGGTGTCCACCAGGAGTTCGGCGAGCTCCACATAGACGGGGCCGGGGCCGTTGAGGCAGTCGCCCACGGCGAGCTGGGCCGTGACGGCGGCCTCGACCGCGGGGTGGCGGTGGCCGAGCACGACGGGACCCCAGGAGCACATGAGGTCGACGTACTCGCGCCCGTCGGCGTCCCGCTGGCGGCAACCCTCGCCGCCGACGAAGAACTGCGGGTAGGCGGGGCCGTGCAGGGCCGCGTTGAGGTGGCCGTACATGCCGCCGGGGACGACCTTGGCGGCCCGCTCCCTGAGTCTGGCGTCGATGGACATGCGGCGTCCTTTCAGATCCGGATCGGTTCGTGCGCTTCGCTGCCGTGCCCGGCCGCGAGCGGCGGGATCACTTCTCCTCACGTAGTGCGCGCGCCCCGTCCAGGCCGGCGTCCGACCCCAGGCCTCCCGCGACGCGGGCGGCCAGCTCGGTGCCGAGCCGTGCCGCGCCGGCCACGTCGCGGCCGTCGACCAGACCGGCGATGAACCCGGCGCAGTAGGCGTCACCGCACCCCGTGGTGTCGACCACTTCGACGTCGAGGGCGGGAACGCGGGTGACGCCCTCCGCCTCGGCGATCAGACTTCCGTCCGCACCGAGCGTGACCAGGACCGCCGAGGGCCCCTCCCCCAGCAGGGCCAGCGCGGCCTCCTCCGCACTGCCCGCACCGCTCATCAGCAGTGCCTGCTCCTCGTTGGGCAGAAGGTAGTCGACGTGCGGGAGAAAGCTCCGAACCCCCTGCATGAGGTCCGGCATATTAGACAGAAGGTCCATTGTGATGATCGTGCCCGCCGCGCGCGCCTCGTCGAGCAGCGCGAAGAAGGCGGGGTCGTACAGACCCCAGGTCACGTCCATGCCCCCCAGGTGCACGACGCGCGCGCCGAGGATCCGCTCGCGTCCGACGTCGGTGACCGCTAGGCCCAGGTTTGCTCCGGGGACGTGGAAGGACGGGCGCCCGCCGTCCGGGCGGATGGGCAGGATCGAGGCGGCTGTCTGCTCTCCCTGTCTGCGGACCACCCCGGTCACGTCGACGCCGCGCCGCCCCATCATCATGACGAGCAGGTCTCCGAGCTCGTCGTCGCCGACCGCCCCCACCGAGGCCACCGGGACACCGAGTGCGGCCAGGTCGACGGCGGTCGCGGCCGCGGCACCCGCGGCCGTGACGCGGATCTGCTCCAGCAGGTGGGTGTCCTGCCCGGCGGGAATCGACTCCACCGGCCTGGCGAGCACGTCCACGATGTGCACCCCGAGGGCTACGACGGTCATAGCGAGTCCTCCTCATGTCTTCAGCGGATAATAGACGGGCGACCGACTACAATGTCAACGGATTCCGTTCGGGAGGGAACCGAGTTGCCAAAGATCGTCGATCATGGAGAGCGCCGCGAGGAGGTCATCGAGGCCGCTCGCCGCATCATCCTGCGCGAGGGCATCGAGGCCGCCACGACCAGGGCGATCGCCAAGGAGGCCGGCTACTCCAACGGCGTGCTGACCCACTACTTCGCCGACAAGGACGACATCATGCTGTCGGCGCTGCGCTCCTCGCACCGGCGCATCGTGGAGCGCCTGCGCGGCAAGCTGGCCGGCCTCACCGGGCTGGCCGCGCTACGCGAGCTCCTCCTCGACAACCTGCCACTGGACGAGGAGCGCACCCGGGAGAGCGGGCTGGAGGTCGGCTTCTGGGGTCGCAGCATGACCAGCCCGGCGATGCTGGAGGCGCAACGCGCCGAGGCCGAGGAACTGCGCTACCTGGTGCGCAGCCTGCTCGGCGCCGCGGTCGCCGGTGGGGAGATCTCCACCACCGAAGACCTCGACGACGTGACCGAGCGGCTACTCGCCCTGGTCGACGGGCTGAGTGTGCACCGCCTGCTCTACCCGGACAGGCTCGGCACCGCGCGCCTGGAGCGGGTGCTCAACGCCGAACTGGACCGCCTGCGTCCCACCGGCGCGTAGCGCCCGGCCCCGTGCCCGCTCGGCTCCCGGCAGGTACGCTCAGGGAGCCGAGGCCCCGGTCCGGGGCGCGGGCGGAGCTCAGGCCAGCAGGGTGTAAAGCCGGTCGGCCACCCCTCGCGCGGTGGGCCGCTTGGCCACGTCACCGAGGCATGCCTGGACCAGATCCGACAGCTCGGGCTCCAACCCCGGATCGATCGACGGCGGCGTGCTGTACACCTTTCGCAGGGTCAGCAGCGGGTCGTGGGTGGGCAGTTCCCCGTAAAGCCCGACGCCGCTCACCGCCCAGTGCAGCGTCGCGCCCAGCGACCACACGTCGCCCGCGGGGGTGGGCGTCTCCCCCTGCAGCAGCGTGGGGTCGGTGAACTCCACCGAACCGATGTCCCCCATCCCGGTCACCGTCACGCCCGGCGTCAGCACCTGCGACAGGCCCAGGTCGGAGAGCTTGCCCCCGTCGTCGGCGAGCAGCACGTTGCCGGGGCGGATGTCGCGGTGGACGATGCCCTCCTCGTGCAGTGCCTGCGCCGCGTGGGCGACGCAGGCGATCGAGCGCAGCACCCGCTCACGCGACGGCCGCTCCGCGGGATGCGCCAGCGAGCCGTCCGGCAGGTACTCCATCGAGTAATAGAACACCCCGCCCTGCTGACCGGCGTCGTAGAGCCGCACCAGATACGGGGAGCGCACCGCGGCGAACGCCTTCAACTCTCTCGTGGCCCGGCGGAAGGCGTCCTTCCCCGTACCCCCCACCACCTTCACCGCGACCAGATCCACCTCGATGGGTAACCGCTCGGGCCTTTTCGCCAAGTAGAACTCACCGTGATTACCGGCTCCCAGCGACCGGATGAACTCGTAATCGGCGATGCCTTCCACAACGGTCTCCCTCCATGCCTGCGCAACGTTCGCGACGACATCCCACACACGGTAACGTCGCCTTCGCCATTCTCGGGGCTTTTCTTTGCATACGGAAAGCGTGCTCGCAAGTGCTGCACATGGATCTGCTCCTGCTCGACCTTGTCATCGTCCTCGCGGCCGCGCGGCTCTTCGGAGCGCTGGCCAGATGGCTCGGCCAACCTCCGGTCATCGGCGAGATCGTGGCCGGCATCCTGCTGGGACCCACCCTGCTGGGCCCCCTGATCGGCGACGAACTGTTCGGCTCCGAGATGCGGCCCCCGTTACAGGCCCTGGCCAACGTCGGCCTGGTGCTGTTCATGTTCGTCGTCGGCCTGGAACTGGACCAGAAGCTGGTCAGGGGCAAGGGACGGATCGCGGTGACGGTGGCGCTCGGCTCGACCGTGGTGCCGTTCGTCCTGGGCTGCGTGCTCGCGCTGGCCATCGCGGGTGAGCACGTGGGAGGCGACAAGACCCTGCCGTTCGTGCTGTTCATGGGCGCGGCGATGGCCGCCACCGCCTTCCCGGTGCTGGCGCGGGTCCTCACCGACCGGGGAATGCAGCGGATCACGCTCGGCGGCCTCGCCCTGGCCTCGGCGGCCGTCATCGACGTGCTCGCCTGGACCGTCCTGGCGGTGGTGGTGGGCATCGCGGGGGCCGGAGAGTCCGAGGGGCAGTGGAAGGTCCTGCTCGCCCTGCCGTACGCACTGGTGATGTTCCTGGTCGTCAAGCCCCTGCTGGCTCGGCTGGTGCCCGCGTACGAGAAGGCCGGGCGGCTGACGCCCGGCCTGCTCTCCCTGGTGCTCCTCGGCCTGATCGGATCGGCCTGGGCCACCGAGTGGATGCACGTCCACTTCATCTTCGGCGCGTTCGTGTTCGGCGCGGTGATGCCCCGCGAGGGGGCGGAACGGCTCAACCACGAGATCCTGGAGCGGCTGGAACAGCTCGCCGTGCTGCTGCTGTTGCCGATGTTCTTCGTGGTGGCGGGACTCAACGTCAACCTGCGCGAACTCGACCTGTCCAGCCTCGGCACGCTTTCCGCGATCCTGGTCGTCGCGATCGGCGGCAAGCTGCTCGGCTCCTACGCCGCCGCGCGGACCCAGCGGCTGCCCAACCGGCAGTCTTGGGCACTGGCCTCCCTGCTCAACACCCGAGGGCTCACCGAGATCGTCATCCTCACCGTCGGCCTGCAGAAGGGCGTGCTCGACGACGAGCTCTACTCGCTGATGGTGGTCATGGCCCTCGTCACGACCGCGATGACCGGTCCGCTGGTGCGCAGGATCTACCCCGACAGGCGGGTGGCCCGCGACATCGCCGAGGCCGAACGTGCCGCCCTCGGCGTGACCGCCGCCCACCGGATACTGGTGATCGTGCCCGATCCACCCGCCGAGCAGGCCCCGTTGGTCGGCCTGGCCACCACCCTGGCCCTGTCCAGATCGCCGTCCGAGGTGGTCCTGGGCCACCTGCGCCCCTACCCGGCAGGCCGCCTGGAGGTCGGCAGCGGCCTCTCCTCGGAGCTGGCCGAGCTGGCCGAGACCCTCCACGATCTGGAGGCGCTGGCCGGCAGTGCCCGCGAGCGCGGCTCGGAGACCAGGGTGGTGAGCCGGTTCAGCGCGGATGTGGCAGGTGAGTCGCCGGAGCTGGCCGCCGGCGCCCGAGCCGACCTGCTGGTGCTGCCCGCCGGTGTCCCCGGCTATGCCGCCGTGCGTGACGGCGCGGTCTGCCGCGTGGTGACCGTGTCCTTGCCCGTGCCGGAACAGTCCGAGCCCGGTTCCGAGCCGGGGCCGGTCGCGGTACGTCACGGCTCCGGTGACGACGCGGCCGCGCACGTGGCGCTCACCCTCGCGATGCTGTGGAACCGGCCACTGGTCGTCACCGGCGGGAACCGGGCCTCAGCCCTGGCCCAGCGGCTGTCCAAGCTCGGCGTCGCGGCCGCCGCGGGTGCGATCCCCGGGAACGCACTGGTCGTGGCCGCCGACACCGGGACCGCCCCGGAGGGCGCGCACCTGCTGGTCCGCGCCGAGCAGGATCCCGACCCGGTCGACTGGGCCGAGGCCGTCTCCGCCCTGCGCGCCCCGGCCCCGCGGCTCTGAGCGCGAGCGACACGGCAAAGAGCCGGGTGGTACGGGCCGTGGCCGCACCACCCGGAAACCACCCGGAAGGCGTTCTCAGCTGTTGCGGTGTGACTCGTAGCGCATGGTGCGTGAGACGCCGATCCGCACGGTGGTGCCGGGCATGATGGTAACCGGCTCGTTCGGCGGGATGTCGTAGAAGTTGGGGTCACCGGGCGGCTGGATCTGGGTGCCGTTGACAGATCCCAGATCGACCAGGTTGACGTCCCAGCCGTCCAGCGCCACCCGCAGATGCCGGCGGGAGACCGAACCGTCGGGGCTGGTGACCTTGGCCGGACGCACAGAGCCGTCGGCCACCTCGGGTGCCCGCTCAGGGTCGCGGCCCACCAGATAGTCGGTGTCGAGCCGCAGCGTGAGGCCGTCGTCCAGGAGCAGGACCCCCAGCGGCGGGCGCGGTCCCTTGTAGGGAACGAGGGTGCGCTGGACCAGTGCGATACCGCAGACCGCACAGTAGGGCACGCGAGGGTCGTTGAAGTGGTCGTTCTTGCAGTCGACCCCGTAGACCAGCGGCCGCGCCTCGGGTTCGGCCCCGGAGCTCGGCGCGGGCCCCGGCGGCTCGGCCGCGCCGGGCGTCAGCAACTCGTACTCGAACGGCTGGTCGCGGACGTCGACGGGATCCCCGCCCATCCCGCTGGCCCTGGCCGTGTCGATGTCCTCGTGACGGACCTCTTCATGGTGGACCATCGCGGGGGCGGGTCCGGTGGAGGGCATCTGCCCCTGCGGTGAGGCCCCGGGAGGCGGCTCGGAGTGCCACGCCTGCGGCTGCGGCTCCATCGGCGGCGGGGCGGTGACCGGCGGATAGGGATCCGCCGGTCCCATCGGATAGGGCTCGGCCGGGCCCAGCGGGTAGGGCGCCGGCGGGGCGCCCTCCGGTGGGGCCGACCGCTCGGGGGGCGCGGGCATCGGGGTGGGCGCGGGAGCCACGGGCTCCATCCGGGGCGCCTGGTGGACCTGTGACGCGGCGGGCTCCATCCGCGGCATGGCCTGCGGGGCGGCCCCCACCTCCGTCAGGTCGCACCAGACGCCGCCCGCGACGATCACTCCGGCGTCCAGCCGGGACAGCGGGTGCGCGGCCCCGGCGTCGGGCAGGCTCAGCTCCACCCGGGTCACCGGGCCGGGAACCAAGCGGTCGGACCAGGTGAGCGCGTCGCGCCCGGCGAGCTGGATCTCACCGGCCGCGCCGGTCACCGCCGCGAATGCCGGACCGCTGACCAGGACGGCCACTCCCCCGTTGACCGGACCGGCGACGGCACACGCCACCGGCTCGCCTATCACGACGGCGAGGATCTGGGCGACACGGCGGGCCAGCGACCGGCCGTCGCCGCCCGAGGCCGCGGTCTCCCGCAGCGCCCCCAGCAGATCCTCAACGACGGCCTCGGCCGCGTCGCACACCAGCAGCAGGCCGCCCACATAGGCCACCAGCCCGTTGCCCGGAAGCGGACGCACCACTCCGAAGCCCTGGTCGGTCACAGAACTCTCCCTCCCCGGAAACGCCACCGGATGAACGGCACCCGCATGGGACCGTTCGTCACCAGCCAGATGCATACCCAGACGACGGTGAAGTGCGTCCAGAAGGCGGCCGGCGGGACCGGATCGATAACATCGACTGCACCGGACCGTAGCAAAAAGTACAGCACAAGGCCTTCGGGCACGAGCGTCAGCAGCCCGAAGAGGGTCGGCCAGTCCTTCTCCCATCTGAACTGCATCAGGAAGTGATATATCAGCTCCCAGACGATCCCCAGCACGCCTACCGCCGCGAGGACCAGAAAACCGTTGAGGTAGCGCTCGGAGAGCGGCCCGGAGGAGCCGGGAAGCACCGGCACGATCAGCAGGGTGATGATCGCGCCAACGGTGGCGAGCATGAAGAGGCGCGTCTGAATACGGCCCCACAGAGTCGGAACCACGGGGGACTACTCCTTACACCGACGAGTTGAAGGCCCACTTGAACCACTGCGAGGTCGAGCGCAGCGGTCCCATCTTCTTGACGAACCCTCGCCTTGCCAGGTCGTCGGCTATCTCCTGAGCCGCGATCTGCAGGCCGAGGAAGGTGTCGACGCCCGGGAAGTAACCTCCGAGCGTGGCCGATCCCGAGGCGTAGAGGGCGCCGTCACCGTTGGCCGTCCCCTTCACCTCGAAGTGGCGCTCCACCTCGAGCCTGCCCACCGGATTGCGGAACGCCCCGCCGTGCTGGAGCAGGTCCGCGAAGATCCGATGCTCGGCGATGTCGGCCTCCAGGCCGGTGCAGTCGATGATGTAGTCGGAGACCGGCTCGCGGACGATGCCGTCACTGCTGCGCACGTAGCTGACCAGCCGCCCGTCCTGGCCGTGCTCCACACGGTCGACGGTGCCCTGCACGGGGTGGTAGTAGCCGCCACTGCGCCCCGCACGCATCTGCTCCTGCCAGCGCCGCCGGTAGGGGGTGTTGGTGCCGCCCATCTGCTTGTACTTCTTCGCCCGGTCGGCACCCTCGAGCTTGCGCATCTGCGCCTTGAGCTGACCGCCCCACACCGACTTGGGGTAGTTGAAGCCCTGGTAGGCCCAGCCGTCCCCGCCCTTGCGGCGTGACCAGATGTGCGGACCGTGGGAGCCGCTGACGAACGTGCGGAAGATGTGGATGATCTGGGTCTGCAGGCCGTACCGCTCCCGGTCGTCGAACAGCCGCTGGAGCACCCGGGAGGCGACGATGCCGCCGCCGCGAATGACCACGGTGCCCGGCCTGGTCTTCAGGAACTCGTAGACCTGCTCGTGCGGCTCGTAGGCGTTGACGACGTGCTGGTAGTCACCGTGCTTGGTCCGGAACTCCTGCAGGTCGGGCAGGAACTTCAGGCCCGGGTAGCCGATCGCGATGTGCACGAAGCGCGAACGGAAGATGATGCGCTTGGTCGCCGCCGCGCCGTCCGGCGGGGTGACCACCGTGAAGTAGCCGCCCCCGGCCCGGCGGCGGACCATCCGCACCTGTCCCTTGACCAGCATGTCCCAGTAGTTGATGCGTTTGGCCTCACGCTCCAGGTTCTCGAAGACCGTGCCCGCGCGCGGGGTCCAGTAGTCGTTCAGGAGCGGCTCGGTGAGGATCTGCCACAGGTACGACGGTTTCTTCTCCTTCCACGCCTCTTCCAGGGCGTAGGAGGGGAACCCCCACAGATTGTCCGGGCGGGAGGAGGAGTCGGAGCGGATCCGCTCCCCACGGGGGATCTGCGAGCACCTGGTGAGGAACTCGTAGGTCTGCCATGGGTGGTCGATATTGGAGACCACCCGCATCTGCGAGGTGGGGACGCCGTAAATCCTCAGATAGTCGAGCGTCACGAAGGAGCCCATGCCGCCACCGACCGTGAGGAACGGGATGTCGTACATGGGTATGCCCGCGGCGGCGACCATCTGGTCGGTCCACTCGGACGCGCCGAGAAGATCCGGCGTCAGATCGCCGGCCGGAGCCGGCGTGTGGGGGGGTGCCAATTGACGTCCCTTAAGCTACATGGCCAGCCAGTTCACTAGCCAAAACCCTAGTCCTGGTACGAGCCGAAAACGAGTAGGACAAACAGGGATGATTCTCCCTGGCCGTCCCGTCTTCGGCGAGTATTCAGTGAGACGCCTGCAAGTGACATGTGGTTCGCTTAAACTCCGCTGAACACTCGATTCACGTCAGACGTCGCGAGCACGCCGAAGATCTCGCCACCGCGCTCCACCAGGAGATACTCACCCGCCGGGGACTCGCGCATGGCGTCGATCAACGGCTCCCCCTCCAGGTCTGCGGCCAGTACCAGCGACGGTTCGAGGCTGCGCGAGAGCGAGCCCGTCGTCACCCAGGGGCGGCGGCTCTCCGGGGTGGCCTCCACCGCGACCTCGTTGACGATGCCCGTGGGGTGGCCCTCGTGGTCGACGACCACCATCGCCCCCGCCTGTGCCTCCGCCGCCCGGCGCAGGGCCTCGGCCAGCGGCACGTCACCGGTGACCGCGATGGCCCTCCTGGCCAGGGCACGGGCGTTGACCTTGGGGATGCGGGCGCGCACCCGGGCGCCGCGCAGCGCCTGGGTGGCACCGAACCAGATGAAGGCGGCCAGCAGCACCGACCAGGCGAACGTCATGTCCGGCGCCGACCCGGTCGCCAGCGCCAGCCCGATGGGGATCGCGACCAGGGCCACGGCCAGCCCCCGGCCCGCCCAGGCCGCGGCCACCGTGCCCGTACCGGGCTTGCGGGTGATTTTCCAGACGCCCGCGCGGAGCATACGCCCCCCGTCGAGCGGCAACCCCGGCAGCATGTTGAAGACACCGACGATCAGGTTGGCGAACCAGAGCTGGAAGACCAGGACGCCGGGGATCGTGCCGGGGTCGATGATCCGGGAGGCGGCGAAACCGAGCGCGGCCAGGCCGAGCGAGAGCAGGGGGCCCGCGAAGGCCACCATGAACTCCCTGCCGGGCGTCTCCGGCTCGCGTTCGATCTCCGAGACGCCGCCGAGCAGGTAGAGCGTGATGCGCCGGACCGGCAGGCCGTACATCCTGGCGACCACGCAGTGCGCCAGCTCGTGCAGGAGCACCGAGACGTAGAGCAGCACCGCGAAGACGAACGCGACGACGTACGTGATCGGGACGCTCAACTCGGGCAGCCAGAAGGCCACCACGCCCTGGAACGAGTAGGTGATGAACGCCGCCACGATGAGCCAGGTCGGCGAGACGTAGACCGGAATGCCGAACGGCCGGCCCATCCGCAGCCCTGAACTGTCCCGGCGTGGGCTGTCGCTGCTCACCGCTGGCTCACCACTCCTCGTTCAACCCGTGTTCAATCCACCCTCAAGCCTCGATGGTACGCGCCGCCGGCCCACTGGCAGACGCCACGAGGGCACCTCGGGCACAAACTGTCGTCACTGTGACCTACAGTGCGGTCATGTCGCTGACCGAGCCCACGATCATCGGAGCCCTGTCGCCGTCGCGGGCGGGTGACTTCATGACGTGCCCGCTGCTCTACCGTTTCCGGGTGGTCGACAGGCTCCCCGAACCTCCGTCGCCGGCCGCCGTGCGCGGCACGATGGTCCATTCCGTGCTGGAACGGCTGTACGACCTGCCCGCCCCCGGTCGTACGGTCGCCGCGGCCCAGGACCTGCTGGAGCCACAGTGGCACCGGCTGCAACAGGAGGATCCTTCGTATGCCGACATGTTCACCGGTGACGACGACCGCGCCGAGTGGCTGGCCCAGGCCCGCGTCATGCTGGAAAGTTACTTCGCCCTTGAGGACCCCACCTGCCTGGAGCCCGCCGAACGGGAACTCTACGTGGAGGCGGTGCTCGGCAGCGGCCTGATGCTGCGGGGCTACATCGACAGGCTGGACGTGGCACCCGGCGGCGAGGTCCGCGTCGTCGACTACAAGACCGGCAGCGCCCCGGGGCCCGCCTTCGAGGCCAAGGCGCTGTTCCAGATGAAGTTCTACGCGCTGGTGCTGTGGCGGCTGCGCGGCTCGGTGCCCCGCCTGCTCCAGCTGATGTATCTGGGAGGTGGCGGCGAGGTCCTGCGCTACGCACCCGACGAGGCCGACCTGCTGGCCACCGAGAGGAAGGTCCAGGCCCTGTGGCAGGCCATCGAGCGGGCGCTGGAGACGGGTGAGTGGCGTGCCAGGCCCAGCAGACTGTGCGGCTGGTGCAGCTACAAGGACCTGTGCCCGGAGTTCGGCGGCACTCCCCCGCCGGTGCCCGAGCGCCAGCCCGGCGACACCGTCCGCAGCAACCGCCGCCCCGCCAAGACCTCAAGGGCCGCCACCGACGAGCTGTAGCGGCTGTGTCGATCGCGCCACCGCGCGTCACGGCGAGGACGTCTAGGCCCGCCCCAGGAAGACCCCGCCGGGACGCGCCGGCGCTGCTCCCTCCCGAGGGACACCCGTGAGGCCGCGCCGGGGACTGGGCCGAGGAGCGAAGCGGATGAGCGACGAGGGAAGGACCCGGATCCCAGCGGCCGAACCGCGACGCGCAGCGTCGCCAATGGCCCGTGAGGCCGCGCCGGGGACTGGACCGAGGAGGGCGGGGTCGTGAGGAACGAACGGCCCCGACCGACGAGGGAAGGACCCGGACAAGAGCGGCCGCACCGCGACGCGCAGCGTCGCCGGTAGCAGGGAAGGACCCGGACAAGAGCGGCCGAACCGCGACGCGCCAGCGTCGCAATTGAACACTGTCCTACGTGGGGATGAGGAGGATATCCGCCTGTGGCAGGGTGGCCGGGCAGGAAGGGCACCTAAGTTGGTTGTGTGCGCAACACCATCGGTAGCCTGCGGGCCTGGTTCCGCGAGCATCCGCTGATCCCTGATCTGTTCCTCGGGGGGGCGCTGGCGGCCGCCGCAGTTCCCTTCGCCCACGTCTCCCAGGTTTTCGGCGACCCGGCCCGGCTCGGGGGGCCGGACGCGATGAGCCTCGGACTGATCGTGACCGGTTGCCTGTCGGTGGCGCTGCGCCGCCACTGGCCTTTCCTGCTGCTCTGTCTGGTCTGCCTGATCGAGATCACGCTGGCCGCGGCGGAACGGAACCCCTCCCTGCTCTGGCTCGCCGCCCTGGTGCTGGTCTACACGATCGCCGTCCGGCGCGGCCTGGCGGTCAGCCTCTGCGCTCCCGCGCTGGCCCTGACCGGCCACTTCCTGTCCGCGGCGGTCGGTGGCGGGCTTGGCGAGTGGAGTACCCACCTGCTGATGGTCGTCTTCGCCGTCTCCCTGTGGATCGCCGGCCGGAACGTGCGACTACGCCGGGCCTACCAGGCGGAGCTGCACGACCGGGCACGGCGCATGGAGCATATCCGGGAGGTCGACACCCGGGCGGCCAGGGCCGAGGAGCGCTCCCGCATCGCCCGTGAGCTGCACGACGTGGTGGCCCATCACGTGAGCGTGATGACCGTCCAGGCAGCCGCGGCACGCCGGGTGCTGGCCGGGAACCCCGAGGGGGCCCGGGAGGCCCTGTCCGCGATCGAGGAGCTGGGCCGGACCGCGATGTCGGAGATGCGCAGCCTCGTGGGCGTGCTCAGGACCGACGCGGCGCCCGCCGAGCGCAGTCCGCAGCCGGGGATGCGGGAGATTCCCGCCCTGGTCGACCAGATGCGCGAGGCGGGGCTGCCGACACAGCTGTGGATCGAGGACGAGCGCGGGACCACGGGGGCGCTGCCGCCCGGGGTCGACCTGGCCGCGTACCGGCTGGTGCAGGAGGCCCTGACCAACAGCCTGCGGCACGCGGGGCCGCGGGCACGAGCCTGGGTGACGGTGCGGCACGAGTCAGGTGAGCTGGCCGTGCGGGTCACCGACGACGGCCTCGGCCAGGAAGCGGGTGAACCGAGCGAGAGGGTCACCGGTCACGGCCTGGTGGGCATCCGCGAGCGCGTTGCCCTCTATGGTGGACTTCTGAGGATCGGCCCACGTCCCGAGGGCGGATTCGAGGTTGATGCCCGGTTCCCCCTCAAGGACACATGATGACGATCAGAGTGCTGCTGGTGGACGACCAGCCACTCCTGCGCACCGGTTTCCGCCTGATCCTCGAGGCCGAACCCGACCTCACCGTGGTCGGCGAGGCGGGGGACGGCAAGACCGCGCAGGACCAGTCGCGGGCACTGCTGCCCGACGTGGTGCTGATGGACATCCGGATGCCGGGCGTGGACGGCATCGAGGCGACCCGCCGGATCGTACGGGAGGCCGCCGGAGGTGCGCACGTGCCCCGGGTGTTGGTGCTGACGACCTTCGACCTGGACGAGTACATCGTGGAGGCGCTGCGTGCCGGAGCCAGCGGCTTCCTGCTGAAGGACGTCCCGCCGGAGGAACTGGTGCAGGCCATCCGGGTGGTGGCGGCCGGCGACGCCATCGTCGCACCGAGCATCACCAGGCGGCTGCTGGACAGGTTCGGCGCACACCTGCCGGCCCACCGGCAGTCCACCCCCACTCGCCTGGAGCGGCTGACCGAGCGTGAGCTGGAGGTGCTCAAGCTGATCGCCAAGGGCATGTCCAACGCGGAGATCGCCGCCGAACTGGTGGTGAGCGAGACGACGGTCAAGACCCACGTCGGCAACGTGCTCACCAAGCTGAGCCTGCGCGACCGCGTCCAGGCCGTCGTCCTCGCCTACGAGACCGGCCTGATCACCCCCGGCTCGCCTCCCTGACCCGATACCCGGCGCGAACGGGCCCGTCCGCGCACCGGCCGGTCACCACGGCGAGTGCGCGGGCCCGGGCCGGGGATCGATCAGTCCGAGACGGCCTGCAGAGGCGGCTGCTCCTTGGGGGCGTTCTCCGGGAAGTGACAGGCCACCTGGTGGCCCGCCGCCAGCTCTGTCAGCGGCGGTTCCACGGTCTTGCAGATCTCCTGGGCCTTCCAGCACCGGGTGTGGAAGCGGCAGGCGGGCGGCGGGTTGAGCGGGCTGGGCACGTCGCCCTGGAGGCGGATGCGCTCGCGCCCCTCACGCCGCTTGACGTCCGGGATGGGGACCGCGGACATCAGCGCGGTGGTGTAGGGGTGCATGGGCGACTCGTACAGGTTCTTACGATCCGCCAGCTCGACGATCTTGCCGAGATACATGACCGCGACCCGGTCGCTGATGTGCCGGACCACCGACAGGTCGTGCGCGATGACCACGTAGGTCAGGTCGAGCTCGTTCTGCAGGTCCTCCAGCAGGTTGACGACCTGGGCCTGGATCGACACGTCCAGCGCGGACACCGGCTCGTCGGCGACGATGAGCTTGGGCTTGAGCGCGAGCGTACGGGCGATGCCGATGCGCTGGCGCTGGCCACCGGAGAACTCGTGCGGGTAACGGTTGTAGTGCTCGGGGTTGAGACCGACCAGGGCGAGGATGTCCTGGACTTCCTTCTTGATCCCCTGTTCGGTCTTGATCCCCTGGATACGGAACGGCGCGCCGACGATGGCACCGACCGTGTGTCGGGGGTTGAGCGAGGAGTAGGGGTCCTGGAAGATGATCTGCACGTCGCGCCGGAGTGGCCGGATCTTGGACTGCGACATGTGAGTGATGTCGTGGCCCTCGAAGACCACCTTCCCGCCGGTCGGCTCGATGAGCCTGGTGATCATGCGACCCGTCGTGGTCTTGCCACAGCCGGACTCGCCCACCAGGCCGAGGGTCTCCCCCTTGAGGACGTCGAAGCTGATCCCGTCGACCGCTTTGACCGCACCGACCTGGCGTTTGAGCAGGCCCTTGGTGACGGGGAAGTGCTTCTCCAGCCCTTGCACTGACAGAATTGGCTCGGTCACAGACTTTCCGTTCGTCGAACGCGCGTCCGGAGCAACAGGCTTGTCGGCTCGCTCGCTCACGAGGGCTCCAGGTTCACTTTGATCTCGTTCTCCCAGATGTCCCGCCTGACCTCGT
The DNA here is from genome assembly GCF_040678965.1 of Streptosporangium sp. NPDC049248. Classification (NCBI taxonomy): domain Bacteria; kingdom Bacillati; phylum Actinomycetota; class Actinomycetes; order Streptosporangiales; family Streptosporangiaceae; genus Streptosporangium; species Streptosporangium sp. NPDC049248. Next base: position 210,116 of record NZ_JBFAQY010000009.1, on the reverse strand, counting down.
GGGACAGGTGGCACCGGACCAGATGGCCGCCGTCGCTCTCGAGCAGCTCGGGCACCTCGGTGCTCGACCTTCCGTCGGTGCGGTCGGCATAGGCGCAGCGCGGGTGGAAGGCACACCCGGTGGGCACGTTGATCAGCGAGGGAGGACTGCCCTTGATCGGCAGCAGCCGTTCGGTCCGTTCCCGGTCCAGGCGGGGCATCGATCCCAGCAGGCCCCACGTGTAGGGATGTTCGGGCCGCTCGAAGATGTCCTCCGCGGTGCCGTACTCGATGCCCTTTCCGCCGTACATCACCAGGATGTCGTCCGACAGCTCCGCGACGACACCCAGGTCATGGGTGATGACGATCAGCGCGGCGTTGAAGTCACGCTGCAGGTCGCGCATCAGGTCCAGGATCTGCGCCTGGACCGTCACATCGAGAGCCGTGGTCGGCTCGTCCGCGATCAGCAGTTCCGGGTCGCAGGAGAGCGCCATGGCGATCATCGCACGCTGGCGCATGCCGCCGGAGAACTCGTGCGGATAGCTGTCGACGCGCTTTTCCGGCTGCGGGATGCCCACCCGGCCCAGCATGTCGATGGCGTGCTTGCGCGCGACCTTCTTGCTGACCTGGTTGTGGATCCGGTAGGCCTCCACGATCTGCGCGCCCACCGTGTAGAAGGGGTGCATCGCCGAGAGCGGATCCTGGAAGATCATCGCCATCTTCTTGCCGCGCAATGTCCGGACGTGATCCGCGGAGGCGGTGACGAGTTCCTCGCCGTCCAGCCAGATCTCACCGGAGATCTTCGCCCGGCCGCCCTTGTGCAGGCCGAGGATGCCCAGCGAGGTGACGCTCTTGCCGGATCCGGACTCGCCCACGATCCCGAGCGTCTTGCCGCGCTCCAACTGGAAGGAGAGCCCGTCGACGGACTTGACCAGACCGTCGTCCGTCGGAAAGTGGATCCGCAGGTCCCTCAGTTCGAGAAAGCTCGACGGAGCGCTCATCCCAGCCTCACCCTCGGGTCGACCACCGCGTACAGCAGGTCGACGATCAGACTGGCCAGCACGACGAAGAGCGCCGCGACCATGGTGACACCCATGATCTTCGGAAGGTCGTTCGTCACGATGGCCTGAACGGCGTAGTCGCCGATGCCCTTCAGCGAGAACGTGCTCTCGGTGAGCACCGCGCCACCGAGCAGCAGGCCGAGGTCCAGGCCGAAGATCGTCAGGATGGGGGTCAGTGCGGCGCGCAGGCCGTGTTTGAGGACCACCCTGGACTCCTGCATGCCCTTGGCCCTGGCCGTGCGAATGTAGTCCTCGCTCATGGTCTCCAGCATTCCCGCCCTGGTCAGACGTGCGTAGGAGGCGGCATAGAGGAATGCGAGGGTGATCCATGGCAGCAGGAGATTGTAGGCCCATTCCACCGGATTCTCCAGGAACGGCGTGAAACTGCCGCCCGGCGCGGTGATGCCCAACCCGTAGCTGAAGATGACAAGGGAGACGATACCGGTGAAGAAGATAGGCAGGGAGACCCCGGCGAGCGCGATGCTCATCGCCGCCCGGTCGAAGATCGTGCCTTTTCGCAGTGCGGACAGCACACCTGTCGCGACACCGCCGAGTAGCCAGATGACCGACGCGCCCAGGGCGAGCGAGAGGGTCACCGGGATGCGATCCACCAGGTCGGGCCAGACCGGCTGCCTCTTGATGAAGGAGTAGCCGAAACAGGGAGCGGGGCACTTCTCGATGGCGGCGCCGGTGTCGAACTCCGAGCCGACGAAGACGCCTGAGATCCAGCGGCCGTACTGCACGGGAATCGGGTCGTTGAACCCGAGTTTTTCCGCCGTGACCGCGATCATCTCCGCATTGGCGGATCTGCCCATGTAACGGCTGGCGAAGTCCTCAGCCGTGGCGCCCGCGATACGGGGAACCACGAAGAAGATCGAGAACGTGACCATGCTCACGATGACGAGCATGAGCACCGCGCCGATCAGGCGCCGGATGATGTAAGTGACCACAGTCCCCCCGGCTCCAGGGGCCGGCCTTGTGGGCCGGCCCCTTCAAGCCTCGACTAGCTGAACAGGATTTCCGACGGTTACTGGACGCCCAGGTTCAGGTAGTCGTACATGTCGAACGCACCGGTGACGAAGACGTTCGTCGCACCCAGGGGACGGACGAGGACGCCCTTGGACCAGACCGAGGGCAGCACATAGGCCTGCTCCATGACCCTCTGGTCGATCTCGCCCCAGAGCGCGTCACGCTTGGCGACATCGGTCTCCGCGAAGATCTGGTCGATCTTCGCGTCGATTTCCTTGTCCTTGATGCTGATGTTGTAGTTACCACCCGACTCACGGATGGTGCGGCTGTCGACGATCTGCGACATGAAGCCGAAACCGTCGTTCCAGTCGGCGCCCCAGCCGTTGGTGGCCAGGCCGATGCCGTTCTTCTTCACGAAGTCCGGCTTGCCGGCGTAGAGCGCGAAGTAGTCACCGGTGGGGTAACCCTTGAGCTCCAGCTTGATGCCGACCTTGGCCAGCGCCTGCTGGAGCGACTCGGCGGTCGCCTTCTCCTTGGGACGGTCGGCGCGGTAGGCCATGATGGTCTCGAAGCCGTCAGGCTTGCCACAGGCGGCGAGTGCGGCCTTGGCCTTCTCCACGTCGCCGGTGCCGGTCGGGTAGAGGTCCAGCTTCTTCCAGCCGCCGATCGACGGCGGCATCAGGCCGGTCGCGATGTCACCGCCGGCGAACTCGCCGCCGTAGGCGTTCTGCAGACCCACCCGGTCGGCGCCGTAGATGACCGCCTTGCGGCACTCCACGTTGTCCAGCGGGGCCACGTCGGAGACGATCGAGGTGTACCAGGTGCGGGCGCCGGTGGGGTTGTCCGCCCGGGCCTTCAGCGCCGGGTCGCCCAGCACGCGACCGAGCGCGGCGGGCTGGACGCCCGAGCCGGCGAGGTCGATGTGCAGGTCGCCGGAGAGGATCCGGTTGTCCAGGTCGTCGGCGTTGACGCCGAGGGAGATCTCGTAGCTCTCCGGCAGCGCCTTGCGGATCGGGTCGGTCGCCGGGTCCCAGTGCTCGTTGCGGACCAGGGTGTACTGCTTGCCGGCCTCGACCTTGTCGAACTTGTAGGGACCGGAGGCGACCGGGTGCTCGCGGTACTTGACGCCGGTGTCCTTGTCCTTGGGGACCGGGATCGTGCCGGGCAGGGCCGCGAAGTTGTCGAAGCCGCCGTAGGCCTTCTTCAGGTGGAAGATGATCGTCTGGTCGTCCGGCGTCTCGATCGCGGAGTCGGTGTTGACGTCCGGGGTCTTGTAGACGCTCTTGAAGTCCTTCGGCAGGTCCAGCCAGTCGTTGAAGTACGTCGGGCCGTTGACCAGCGTCGTCTTGTCCATGGAGCGCAGGACCGCGTACTTGACGTCCTTGGACGTGATCGGGGTGCCGTCCTCGAACTTCAGACCGGCGCGGAGCTTGTAGGTCCAGGTCTTGCCGCCGTCGCTGGACTCGCCCAGGCTCTCGGCCAGGTCGGGAGAGAGCTTGCGGCCCTCGGCGCCGGGGGCCGGGGTGTAGGTCACCAGCGAACGACCGTAGATCCTGACAAGGTTCCAGGAGAGGGCGTAGTAGGTGTCACCGGGGTCGATCGAGTCCCAGTCCTCGGAGATCGCCATCTTCAGGACGCCCCCCTTCTTGTCAGAAGGGTTGAACACCGCCTCGAGTCCGGCGTTGAACGCGTCCGCGGCCGCCGGCGCGGCCGACGAACCATCGGCCGGCTTCGTCTCGCTGCCGCCGCCGCCACAGGCGGAGAGCCCCAGAGAGAGAGCGGCACCCGCGGCCGCGAAGGCCAGTGCGGATCTCTTGTTCATTTACTTGCACCCCTTGTTAATTCCAGGAGAACGGGAGGTTGAGGGTCAGCGGGACGATTTCGGGTCGAGGGCATCGCGCAGCCCGTCGCCGAAGAGATTGAAGGCCAGCACCGTGATGAAAATCGCCATACCGGGGAAGAACATGAAATGCGGCACGTTGTAGAACTTCACCGCCTGCGAGAGCATGCCCCCCCAGGTCGCCGTGGGCGCCTGGATACCGACTCCCAGGAACGAGAGCGCCGCCTCGAACAGGACATTCGTCGGAATGAGCAACGTCGCGTAGATGAGGATCGGCGCGATCAGATTCGGCAGGATCTCACGGAACAGGATGTACGGCCCGCGGGCCCCCAGGCTGCGGGCCGCGTCGACGAATTCACGTTCCCGCAGTGACAGCGTCTGACCGCGAATGATCCTGCCGATGTACGGCCAGTTGAAGAAACCGATCACGAAGATCAGCAGGCCGATGCGCAGCGCGTCGCCCTTCACCCCGAGGCTCTGCTCGAACTGGCCGAGGACACCGACCAGGGCCATCGCGAAGACAAGGAGGGGGAAGGCGAGGAAGACGTCCATCGTGCGGCTGATCAGCGTGTCGACCCAGCCGCCGAAGTAACCGGCCATGACCCCCATGACGGTGCCGATGACCACCGAGAGCAGGGTGGCGAGAACCGCGATCAGCAGCGAGATCCGCGCTCCGTAGATGACCCTGCTGAAAAGGTCACGACCGTTGACCGGCTCCACCCCGAACAGGAACTCCCCGCTGATGCCCGTGCCGCCCTTGGGCGTCATGGTGGAGGTGTCGATCATCTCCTGGTGGAACTCGTTCGGCGGATGGCCGAGCAGACCCACGATCAGCGGAGCGAAGATCGCAACGACGATCAGCAGAACGACCACGCCGGCACCGACGAGCGCGACCTTGTCGCGCTTCAGGTGCATCCACGCGATCTGCCCGAGCGAGCGGCCCTGGATCGCCTTCACGCCCGCTCCCGCGAGCACTGCCTCCGGTGAGACCTCGGTGGTCTTACCGGGGGCGTCGAGCGGTGCGGTCATACAGTTGGCCCCCTGGATCCCAGACGACGTTGTCCGTCAACGCGTTTCCCGGGTCGGGTAGCGCGCCGTAAGTCTACGGGCCAGTAGTTCGTGGCCCCGTGCGCAGAATCTATGGGCTGAACTGCGCTGACCAGCCCTCTGGGGCGCTATGTGGCTTAACTGTGATTCACGTGAAATTCATTCGTTCTGATCTTGGAGCTAATGTCCGGAAGCCGTTCCGCTTCTGTCTTGGATTCGTGACACGGGAATGAGTCGATTACCCAGCGTCACCCGATCCCGCGACGCTTGAGGATGTCCTCGATATCGGAGAAGTCGTCGTCGGCGGCCGGCTTCGCGGCGGGCCTGGCCGCGGCTGCCCCGGAGGCGGGCGCGGGCGCGGCCTTGCGCTTGGGCAACGGCTGCGTGGCGGCCGTCGCGGCCCCGTCCCGCCCGCCAGGGCCAGCGGCTGCCACAGCGGGCGCGGTGGGCGCAGCGGACACCGGGGGTGCCGAGGATGCGGCGGCCCTGAGGCGGCGGCCACGCATGAACCCGGAGACCAGGAAGAGCAGCACGGCGAGTCCGGTCACCGCCACCCCGGACCACACCACGGGGTTGAACACCAGACCTGTGAGGAAACCGATGATCGCCGTGCCGATCTGCCACAGGGTGGGAAGCGCACCGGTCAGGAAGGCTGCGACGGGTAGCAGTGACCAGGCCGCGGCACGCAGTCCCGCTGCGACGCCACGGCGCCGCATCAGCAGGAAACTCAGCACCAGCCCCACGCCGGTGACCCCGGCGCAGAGCGGCAACCACGCGATCTGATTGAACGACACAGCGGACCGCCCCTCATGTTGACCTATCCGACATCCATCCTGGCACGTCGGATCGGGACGGGCCCTCCTTCTCAAGGAGGGATCACCCCCTAGGGGGATACGGTCAGGATCGTATGAAAGATCAGGGGGATCCCCCACCACGTACTCTCACGAAAGGAACGTACCGGCATCTGTCATGCCGTCCGCCGGATGACAGGGCCGCTCAGAGAGAAGCTGCGGACAGTGAGCGCAGGATCTCCACATCGATCTCGTGCAGCGACCCGACGACAAGACGGCCGGGCGCGCCGGGAATCGGCAGCACGCTCGGCACCGCCACCACCCGGCAGCCCGCCGAGGTAGCCGATGTCACCCCGTTCGGGGAATCCTCCAGCGCGACACAGCGGGCCGGGTCCACGCCCAGCAGGCGGGCCGCCGTCAGGTAGGGCTCGGGATCGGGCTTGGTCCTCGCGACGTCGTCACCGGTGACCACGTGGTCGAAGTGGTGCCTGCCGATGCTCCGCAGGCACGCCTCGGCGATCGGCCGCGCCGAGGAGGTGACCAGGGCGGCGGCCAAGCCCTCCCCGTGCACCCCCGCCAGTAGTTCGGCGGCGCCCGGCATCATCTCCACACCACCGGCGAGCCTGGAGATCATGCCTTCCATCATCCAGTTCTCCACCTCCTCGGGGGCGGCGCTGCCGCCGGAGACCTGGAGCATGTACGCCGCGGCCACCGACATCGAGCCGCCCACCATGTTCTCCTGGTGGGCGACCCCCCACTCGCCGCCGAGCCGCTCCATCACCTCGGTCTCGACCTGAAACCAGATCTTCTCGCTGTCGACGAGAAGCCCGTCCATGTCGAAGAGAACCGCTTCCATACCCTTGTAGCCCTTCCGGCAGACGGTCACACGTTGAAGTAGTTGGCCTCAGGGTGATGGACGATCAGCGCGGACGTCGACTGCTCGGGGTGGAGCTGGAACTCCTCGGACAGTTCGACACCGATCCTGGAGGGGTCGAGCAACCCCATCAGCTGGACCTGATCCTCCAGGTTGGGACAGGCCGGGTAGCCGAAGGAGTAGCGGCAGCCCATGACGTTGACCTTGAGCATGTCCTCCAGGGACTCGTCACCGCCGATGCCCAGTTCGGTGCGCACCCGCGCGTGCCAGTACTCGGCCAGGGCCTCGGTCAGCTGCACCGACAGGCCGTGCAGCTCCAGGTAGTCGCGGTAGGCGTCCTTGGCGAACAGCTCGGCCGCCGCCTCGGAGACCCGGTTGCCCATCGTCGCGACCTGGAAGGCGACGACGTCGACCTCGCCGGAGTCCTTGGAGCGGAAGAAGTCGGACAGGCACAGGTGCCGGTCGCGGCGCTGGCGCGGGAAGGTGAACCGGGTGCGCTCGTTGCCCCCCTCGTCCAGGATGATCAGCGAGTCGCCGTCGCTGACGCACGGGAAGTAGCCGTAGACGACCGCCGCCTCCAGCAGGCCCTCGGTCTGCATCCGCTCCAGCCACATCCGCAGGCGCGGCCTGCCCTCGGTCTCGACCAGCTCCTCGTAGGAGGGCCCGTCACCGCCTCGGGCGGCCTTGAGACCCCACTGCCCCATGAACGTCGCCCGCTCGTCAAGGAACGCGGCGTACTCCGCGAGCGGTACGCCCTTGATGACGCGCTCGCCGAGGAAGGGCGCCGTCGGCACCGCGTTGCCGACGGCCACGTCGGAGCGGGCCGGCAGCTCCTCCGTCGGCGTTCTGACCAGCGTGGCCCCGGTCTTGACCCGGCGCTCGCGCAGCGGTGGCAGGCTCGCGCCCTTCTCCCCGCGCTTGACCGCCATGAAGGCGTCCATCAGGCGCAGTCCCTCGAAGGCGTCGCGGGCATAGCGGACCTCACCCTGGAACAGTTCCGCGAGGTCCTGCTCGACGTAGGCACGGGTCAGCGCGGCCCCGCCGAGCAACACGGGGAACCTGTCGGAGATGCCCCTGGAGTTCATCTCCTCCAGGTTCTCCTTCATGACGACCGTGGACTTCACCAGCAGCCCGGACATGCCGATGACGTCGGCCCTCTTCTCCTCCGCGGCCTCCAGGATGACCGACACCGGCTGCTTGATGCCGAGGTTGACGACCTCGTAGCCGTTGTTGGAGAGGATGATGTCGACCAGGTTCTTACCGATGTCGTGCACGTCGCCCTTGACCGTGGCGAGCACGATGCGGCCCTTGGTCTCACCCTCGACCCGGTCCATGTGCGGCTCCAGGTAGGCGACCGAGGTCTTCATCACCTCGGCCGACTGGAGCACGAACGGCAGCTGCATCTGGCCGGAGCCGAACAGCTCGCCGACGGTCTTCATGCCGTCGAGCAGCACGTCGTTGACGATCTCCAGGGCGGGGCGCTGGGCGAGGGCCTCGTCGAGGTCGGCCTCCAGGCCCTTGCGCTCGCCGTCGACGATCCGGCGCTTGAGCCGCTCCCACAGCGGCAGCGCGGCGAGTTCCTCGGCCTTGCTCGCTTTGAGAGCCGCGGCGTCGACGCCCTCGAACAGCTCCATGAACCGCTGCAGCGGGTCGTACCCCTCCCTGCGCCGGTCGTAGACCATGTCCAGGGCGACCTGGCGCTGCTCCTCGGGGATGCGCGCCATCGGCAGGATCTTGGAGGCGTGCACGATCGCCGCGTCGAGGCCGGCGTTGACGCACTCGTTGAGGAAGACCGAGTTGAGCACGATGCGGGCAGCGGGGTTGAGACCGAACGACACGTTCGACAAGCCCAGGACCGTCTGCACCCCGGGGTGGTGTCGCTTGATCTCCTTGATCGCCTCGATCGACTCCAGCGCGTCGCGCCTGGTCTCCTCCTGGCCGGTGGCGATGGGGAAGGTGAGCACGTCGACGAGGATGTCCTCGACGTTCATGCCCCACTTCGTGGTCAGGTCCTCGATGAGGCGCAGCGCGATCCGGACCTTCCAGTCGGCGGTGCGCGCCTGGCCCTCCTCGTCGATGGTCAGGGCCACCACGGCCGCGCCGTACTCGCGGACCAGCTTCATGTTCCGGTGGAAGCGCGACTCGACGCCGTCGCCCTCCTCGTAGTTGACCGAGTTGACGACCGCGCGCCCGCCGAGCATCTGCAGCCCGGCCTCCAGCACGGCGGGCTCGGTGGAGTCGAGGACGATCGGCAGCGTGGAGGCGGTGGCGAAGCGGAAGGCCAGCTCCTTCATGTCGGCCACGCCGTCGCGCCCCACGTAGTCGACGCAGAGGTCGAGCATGTGCGCGCCGTCGCGGGCCTGCGCCCGCGCGATCTCCACGCACTCCTCCCAGTCCTGGGCGAGCATCGCCTCCCGGAAGGCCTTGGAACCGACGGCGTTGGTGCGCTCGCCGATGGCCATGTACGAGATGTCCTGGCGGAAGGGGACGCTCTGGTAGAGGGAGGCGGCACCGGCCTCGGGGCGGGGCCGGCGCGAGGCCGTCTGGAGCCCGCGTACCCTCTCGACGACCCGGCGCAGGTGCTCGGGCGTGGTGCCGCAGCAGCCGCCGACGAGGGAGAGGCCGTAGTCGCGGGTGAAGTTCTCGTGCGCCGAGGCCAGCTCCTCGGGGGTCAGCGGGTAGTAGGCGCCATCGGAGGTCAGCACGGGCAGTCCGGCGTTGGGCATACACGAGAGGCGGACCCGGGCGTGGCGGGCCAGGTAGCGGAGGTGCTCGCTCATCTCGGCCGGACCGGTCGCGCAGTTCAGGCCGATCACGTCGACGCCGAGCGGCTCGATCGCGGTCAGTGCCGCGCCGATCTCCGAGCCCAGCAGCATCGCGCCGTTGGTCTCGATGGTCACCTGGGCGATGATCGGCACGTCCCGGCCGGCGTCGGCGATGGCCCGGCGTGCGCCGATCACCGCCGCCTTGACCTGGAGCAGGTCCTGGGAGGTCTCGATGATCAGGGCGTCGGCGCCACCGCCGACCAGCCCCGCGGCGTTGTCGTAGTAGGCGTCGCGCAGCACGGCGTACGGCTTGTGCCCGAGAGTCGGGAGCTTGGTGCCGGGGCCGATGGAGCCGAGCACGAAACGCGGCCGCTCGGGGGTGGACCAGGCGTCGGCCGCCTGCCGGGCGACGCGGGCACCGGCCTCCGAGTACTCGAAGACCCGCTCGGAGATGTCGTATTCACCGAGAGCCGAAAGGTTGGCCCCGAAGGTGTTGGTCTCGACACAGTCGACCCCCACCTCGAAGTAGGCCTCGTGCACGGCACGGACGATGTCGGGGCGGGTGACATTGAGCACCTCGTTGCAGCCCTCGTGACCCTGGAAGTCGTCCATGGTGACGTCGTGGGCCTGCAGCATCGTCCCCATGGCCCCGTCGGCGACCATTACGCGCTCGGCCAGGACTTCACGGAAAGACGGGGTGCTTGTCATGAGACAAGAGTACTGGGATCCACATGGCCGTTATTGTTGTCGACAGCAATTGAACTTCTTGTCCAATTAATACGGTCACCCCTGTGAGGTACCGATGGCGACCTACCGCACCATCCTTGTCGGCACCGACGGCTCCGCCTCCTCCCTCGGCGCGGTCTCCTCGGCCGCCTCCCTCGCCGCGGCCACCGGCGCCGACCTGATCCTGGCCTGCGCCTACTCCCCCATGCGCGAACGCGACCGCAACGCCGCCGCCGACGTCCTCGGCGACCTCTCCTACAAGGTGACCGGCTCCACCCCGGCGGACGACGCCCTGCGCGCCGCCCGGGAGCGCGCGGTCGCCGCAGGCGCCCGGGCGATCGAACTGGCCGCCGAGGAGGGCGACGCGGTGGACGTGCTGGTCTCGCTCGCAGGCAGGCGCGGGGCCGATCTCGTGGTCGTCGGCAACCGGGGACTCAACAGCCTGGCGGGGCGGCTGCTCGGCTCGGTGCCGTCCGGCGTGTCCCAGCGCGCGGGCTGCGACGTCCTGATCGTCCACACCACATCCGGAAGGTGACGTGAAGGCCCCCTCACGGCATAGGCTTAGCCGGATAGGACGGTGCGGTGAGAAGGAGGGGGCGCGTGATCGAGATCGAAGGTCTGCCCGAGCTCGTCGACCCGGTGATGATCGCCGCGTTCGAGGGGTGGAACGACGCGGGCGAGGCCTCGAGCGGAGTGATCGCGCACCTCGAGGGCGAGTGGAAGGCGACCCCGCTGGTCTCCCTGGACCCCGAGGAGTACTACGACTTCCAGGTGACCCGCCCGATCGTCGAGATGGGCGAGGGGCTGACACGCTCCATCACCTGGCCGACCACGAAGCTGTCGGTGGCCAGACCACCGGGCGTCGACCGCGACGTGGTGCTGCTCCGCGGCATCGAGCCCAACATGCGCTGGCGCGCTTTCTGCGAGGAGATCGTCCTAGTCTGCCGGGAGCTGGGGGTCGAGCTGGCGGTTCTACTCGGCGCGCTGCTCAACGACTCGCCGCACACCCGTCCGGTGCCGATCGTGGGCTCGGCGACCGACGAGGGGCTGGCCAGGGCGATCAACCTGGAGCTGAGCCGCTACGAGGGACCGACCGGCATCGTCGGCGTGCTCCAGCAGTCCCTGGGCGCGGCCGGGCTGCACGCCGTGTCGCTGTGGGCCTCGGTGCCGCACTACGTGGCCCAGCCCCCCAACCCGAAGGCCACCATGGCACTGCTCAGCCGGATGGAGGATCTGCTCGACATCCCGATGCCGCTGGGCGAGCTGGCCGAGGAGGCCCGGGCCTGGGAGCACGGCGTCGACGAGCTGGCCTCTCAGGACAGCGAGGTCGCCGAGTACGTCAAGGAGCTGGAGGAGCGCAAGGACGCCGCCGAGCTGCCCGAGGCCAGCGGTGACGCCATCGCCGCCGAGTTCGAGCGCTACCTGCGCCGGCGCGACCGCGACTCCGACGGCTGAGCCCGCGGCCGGCGGTCACCGCCGGCCGTTCCGCTCCTTCAGGACCGGGTGCGCGGAGACCAGGCGCCTCCGGTCCGAGTCCGAGGTCACCGGCGCCTGGCACGCCTGGTCGAACCGGGCCCACACCAGCGCGGCCAGGTCGGCGTCCACCCCCAGGGGGGCGGCGACCAGGTCGGCACCGGACGCCTCCAGGCGGTCCTGGAAGAAGCCCGGGGCCAGGAGGTAGGAGGCGAGCGCGATCCGCGGCGCGGGTCCTGAACGCAGCCGCTCCAGGGCCTCGGCGATCGATGGGGCGCCCGTGGCTGCGAAGGCCGCGGTGACCGGGCGGGAGATCCGGACCGAAAGCAGCCGGGCCGCCGCCCGCACGTCGGCCAGCGCCGCGGGGTCGGACGACCCCGCGGCTCCCAGGATCACCGAGTCCGCCGCCCTCAGCCCCGCGGCGGCCAGCCGTCTGGCGAGCACGGCCGCGAGCAGCGGATGCGGCCCCAGCGGGGCCGTCACCGTGGCGTCCGGCCTGGCCGCGGCCACCACCGCGGGCAGGTCGATGTGAACGTGGTAGCCGCCCGCCAGCAGCAGCGGGACCACCACGAGGGGGCCGGGCACCTCGACAAGCACGTCGGCCAGCGGGGGTGAGCTGATCTCCAGGAACGCCTGCTCGACGCGCGTTCCCCGGCGGCCCTCGCGTACCAGGTCGCGCAGTCCGGCCAGGGTCTCCTCCCCCCGCGCGCTGCGCGTCCCGTGCCCGGCGAGGATCAGCGTCGTCACAGACCTTCGCCCCGGTCGCAGGCCAGGCGGTAACCGCGTTTGACGACCGTCTCGACGATTCCCGAGGGGCCGAGCGCCCGGCGCAGGCGGGTGATGGCCATCTCGACCGCGTGCTCGGCCGAGTCGCGCGACGGGCCGCCGGGAAGCACTGTCCGCAGGTCGGAGCGGGCCACCACGTGCCCAGGTTTGTCGGCCAGGCGCTTGAGCACCGCCATCGGCGCCGGCGGCAGCGGCTTCAGCTCGCCGTCCACCACGACGGCGTGGCCGCGGATCTCCAGCCGGTGGCCGCCCGCGACCAGGCGGGTGACGCTGTGTTCGGGCAGGTGCCTGGCGAGGGTACGGGCCAGCGTGCCCAGGCGGGAGCGCTCGGGTTGCACGGTGGGCACCCCGCGCGCCTCCAGGGGCCCGGCGGTGACCGAGCCCACGCAGGCGGCGACGACCGGCCCCGCGAAGGCCGCGATCAGTGCGTCCTCCAGGCCGTCCGCGCGGGCCGAGTTGAGCATGGCCAGCACGGCCGGGGCACTGGTGAAGGCCACCGCGTCCACCCCGCCGGAGATCGCCTGGCTGACCAGGCGGCGCAGCGGCGACACGTCCCGGTAGGGCAGCCACCGGTAGACCGGCACCTCGATGACCTCCGCGCCGGCTTCGCGCAGTGCGACCACGAAGTCGGTCAGCGGCTCCCCGTGCAACTGCACGGCGATGCGGCGACCGCGCAGGTCCTGGGCCAGGAGGTGCTGCTTGACCTCCTCGCACGACTCCGTGGACGGGGTCCAGTGGTCGTTCAGCCCGGCGGCCCTGACCGCGCCGCGGGCCTTGGGCCCGCGGGTCAGCAGCCGCGCGGAGGCCAGGTGCTCGGCGAGGTCGCCCGCCAGCCCCCAGCCCTCGGCGGCGGCCATCCATCCCCGGAAGCCGACCCCGGTGGTGACCACCACGTCGTCGATCGGGGCGGAAAGGCCGGCGCGCGTCGCGGCCAGCAGGTCGGCGTCCTCGGCCAGGGGTACCAGGCGGATCGCGGGAGCGCGCACCACCCTGGCGCCCCTGCGTTCCAGCAGCGCGCAGAACTCCTCGCGCCGCCGGGTGGCGGTGACCCCGATCGTGAACCCGGCCAGCGCGTCGGGCGCGGTCTCGGGAGAGTCGGCGGGGCTGTCCAGAACGGCGATGCTCATCTGTCGTTCACCACTCCTCGCTTGATCTTCTTCAGGTGTCCGGCCGCCTGCGGGCTCACCCCGTGCCCACCTCCACCGTTTCGCCGGTGAGGCGGACCGGGTAGGTGGGCACGGCCGTCGCGGGGTCGTCCAGGCACACCCCCGTCACAAGGGAGAAAGCCTGCTTGTGCATGGGGGAGGCCACCACGGGCTCGCCGGCCCTGGTGCCCATGATCCCGCGGGACAGGACGTGGGCGCCGCTGAACGGGTCGCGGTTGCCGATCGCGAACAGGGTGCCGTCGAAGGCACGGAACAGCGCGATCTGGCGACCGCCGACGAGCGCGCACACGCCGCGCTCGGGCAGCAGATCGGTGTAGGAGCAGACCGGCGTCCAGCCGGCCTGCTCCAGCTCTTCGCTCAGGACGGTCATCGGTGAGTGCCTCTCCTCGGGGTGTCGGCGGTGGCGGGCCGGAACGGGCCTCCCAACGCGCCGCGGGGGATGTGGGACATGGGGCGGCCGGTCAGGAACGGACCGCCTCCAGTGGGATGAGGACCGGTTTCACCTGGTCACGCTGGGGTTCGAAGGCGATCGAGGGGTCCGGCGTCCCGGGGGCGTTGATGAAGGAGACGAACCGCCGTAGCTTCTCCGGGTCCTCGATCGTGGCGCGCCACTCGTCGGTGTAGCCGGCCACGTGCCGCTCCATCTGCGCCTCCAGGTCGGCACAGATCCCGAGGGAGTCCTCCAGGACGACCTCCCTGACGTAGGCCGTCCCCTGTGCCTCCAGCCAGGCGGAGGTGCGCTGCAGGCGGTCGGCGGTACGGATGTAGAACATCAGGAACCGGTCGATGACCCGGACCAGTTCCTCGGTGCCCAGATCGGAGGCGAACAGGTCGGCGTGGCGCGGGCTGAAGCCGCCGTTGCCGCCCACGTAGAGGTTCCAGCCACGCTCGGTGGCGATGACGCCGAAGTCCTTGCCCCTGGCCTCGGCGCACTCGCGGGCGCAGCCGGAGACCGCCGACTTCAGCTTGTGCGGCGAGCGCAGCCCCCGATAGCGCAGCTCCAGCGCGATGGCCAGGCCGACGGCGTCCTGCACGCCGTACCGGCACCAGGTCGACCCCACGCAGGACTTCACGGTGCGCAGCGCCTTGCCGTAGGCGTGCCCGGACTCGAAGCCCGCGTCCACCAGGCGCTTCCAGATCAGCGGAAGTTGCTCGACCCGGGCACCGAACAGGTCGATCCGCTGCCCGCCAGTGATCTTGGTGTACAGGCCGAAGTCGCGGGCCACCTCGCCGATCACGATGAGCCCGTCCGGGGTGATCTCCCCACCGGGGACGCGCGGCACCACCGAGTAGGTGCCGTTGCGCTGGATGTTGGCCAGGAAGTGATCGTTGGTGTCCTGCAGGGCGGCCTGCTCTCCGTCGAGGATGTGGCCGCCGCCGAGCGAGGCGAGGATCGAGGCGACCACCGGCTTGCACACGTCACAACCGCGCCCGGTGCCGTGCTCGGCGATCAGCCGGGAGAAGGTCGTGATGGCGCGCACCCGGACGATGTCGAACAGCTCCGCCCTGCTGTACGCGAAGTGCTCGCACAGAGCCTTGGAGGGTTCGACACCCGATTTGACGAGGATCTGGTTGAGCATCGGGACGCAGCTGCCGCAGGTGGTGCCCGCGCGGGTGCACCCCTTGATCCCGGCCACGTCGGTGAGGCCGTGGTCGGCTATGGCGGCGCGCACCTGGCCCTTGGTGACGTTGTTGCAGGAGCAGACCTGCGCGTCGTCGGGAAGCTCCACGCTCGCCGGGCCGCCGCTGAACAACAGCTCGCTCGGCGATCCCGGCAGATCACGGCCGACGAAGGGCTTCAGGGTGTTGTACGGGGTGGCGTCGCCGACGCAGATCCCGCCGAGCAGGGTACGCGCGTCGTCGCTGACGAACAGCTTCTGGTAGACCCCGCCCACCGGATCCATGAAGGTCACGTCCAGCGCGCCGTCCATGGCGCCGAACTGGGCGACCTCCACACCGAGCAGTTTGAGCTTGGTGGAGAGATCCGCCCGGGTGAAGGCCGCCCCGCCGCCGAGGATGCGGTCGGCGGCGACCTCCGCCATCGTGAAGCACGGGCCGACCAGCCCGTAGACCATGCCCTCGTGCGACGCGCACTCGCCGATCGCGTAGATCGCCGGGTCGGCGGTGCGCATCCGGTCGTCCACAACGATCCCGCCGCGCCCGCCGACCTCAAGGCCGGCCTGCCTGGCCAGCTCGTCACGGGGCCTGACCCCGGCGGAGAAGACCACGATCTGCGCCTCGACGGTCTCCCCGTCCGGCTTGACCAGGCCCGCCACCCGCCCGTCCGGGCCCGCGACGATCTCCTGCACCCCCGCCTCGGTGTGCACCCTCAGACCGAGCGCCTCCACGTGACCGCGCAGGACCGCGCCGCCGCCCTCGTCGACCTGCCGGGGCATGAGCCAGCCGCCCATCTCCACCACGTGCGTCGACAGGCCCAGACCACGCAGGGCGTCGGCGGCCTCCAGCCCCAGCAACCCACCGCCGACCACGACGCCGCTCGTGGCGGCCGAGGCGGCCTCCCTGATCGCGTCGAGATCGTCGATCGTGCGGTAGGTGAAGCAGCCGTCCAGTTCCCCGCCCGGTACCGGCGGTACGAACGGGCTGGACCCGGTGGCCAGCACCAGCATGTCGTACGGCTCGCGACGGCCGTCCGCGGTGGTGACCTCCCTCTTCCGCCTGTCGATGTCGACGACCCTGGACGACAGGCGCAGCACGACCTCCTCCGGTACCGGGTAGGTGAGATCCTCGACGCTTCTGCCCGCCAGGTAGGAGGTCAGCGCCACCCGGTCGTAGGCCGCTCGGGGCTCCTCCCCCAGCACCGTGATCCGGCCCGCGAACCCCTTGGCGACCAGGGCCTCGACCAGCCGGTGCGATGTCGGTCCGTTTCCCACCACGACAAGTCGTGACATGATCGCGCTCGTCCTTCCGTCCGCTCCGTCTGCCCGTCCCCGATGGATCGCTCCGCTCACCGGGCGGGGCGGCTCCGTGTCCGCCCGGCGCCCGGCCGTTCCCCCGCCTCCAGCGCCGGTCACGCCGAGACCCCTTCCTGCTCGCAGAGCCAGCCGACGATGCCCTCGACCGCGTCGCGGCAGCCACCGCAGCCGGTGGTGGCGCGGGTGGCGGCGGCCACGGCCGTGACGTCCCTGGCGCCCGACTCCCAGCAGGCCCTGATCTGTCCCTTGGTCACGTCGTTGCACTGGCAGACCTTCGCCGCGTCCGGCATCCTGACCGGGCTCTCGGCGACCACGTTGCCCTGCAGCCCGGGGAAGAGCAGGCCGACCCGGTCTCCCGGCAGCGGCCCTCCCCGGTCGAACAACTGGGTGAGGTTGCCCACCGCCGACGTCTCACCGAGGAGGATCACGCCGACCAGGCGGCCGTCTCGGATGACGAGCTTGCGGTAGGTGCCCGCCGCCCGGTGGCTGAACCGCACGACCTCTGCGTCGTCCTCGGTCAGATGCGTCTCGCCCATCGCGGCCAGCTCCACGCTCCTGGCCTTCAACCGGGTCACCAGCCGCGATCCCCGGTATCGGGCGGCCTTGTCGGCCCCCGTGACGATGTCGGCGACCACCGCGGCCTGCTCCCAGGCCGGCGCGACCAGCCCGTAGACCCTGCCCCGGTGCTCGGCGCACTCGCCGATCGCGAAGATCGACGGATCGTCGGTGCGCATCTCGTCGTCGACGACGATCCCGCGCGCCACCTCCAGCCCGGCCTCGCGAGCCAACCCGGTCACCGGGCGGACCCCGCAGGCGAGCACCACCAGATCGGCCTCGACCGTCTCGTCTCCCGCGAGCCGCACACCGCCGTCGAGGATCTCCTCGACCACGACGCCGGTCCTGGTCCTCACCCCCAGCCCGCCCAGGGTCTGGCCGAGCACCAGCCCGGCCTCGGCGTCCAGCTGACGGTCCATCAGGTGCCCGGCCAGGTGCAGCAGCGTCACCGGCAGCCCGCGCCCGGCCAGGCCGCGCGCCGCCTCGACTCCGAGCAGACCACCTCCGATCACCACGGCGTGCCGCGCCGCGCCGGCGGCCCGCAGGATCCTCCTGCAGTCGTCCATCGTGCGGAACGCGACGGCCCTGTCCGCGCCCGGTACCGGCGGCACGACCGCCTCGCTGCCCGTCGCCAGCACGAGGACGTCGTACGGCTCGCGCCTGCCCGTGGCGGTGAGCACGGCCCGGTTCTCACGGTCCACGGCGGTCACCTCGACCCCGGGCAGCGCCGTCACCGAATGGTCGGCGTACCAGGCCGGGTCGAGTAGTCGCACCTGGTAGGGCGGCATCGTCCCGGCCACGACGTTCGACAGCAGCACGCGGTTGTAGGGCTGCGACTCCTCGGCCCCGAACACGGTCAGCCCGACGTACCGGTCACGGGCCCGGATCTCGCTCACCAGACGGGCGCCCGCCATCCCGTTGCCCACGACCACGATCCGGGTCATCCGGCACGCTCCACTCTGACCGCGCAGACCTTGAACTCCGGCATCCTCGACACCGGGTCCAGCGCGGGGTTGGTGAGCAGGTTGACGCCCGGCCAGTGGAACGGCATGAACACGGTGTCCTGCCGGATCGCCGGGTTGACCCTGGCCGGCGCCTCGGTCGCGCCACGCCGGCTGACCACCCGCAGCGTCTCCCCCGGGGCCACACCCAGGTGCTCGGCGAGGTCGGGATGGAGTTCCACGAACGCCTCGGGTGCCGCCATGTTCAGTGTGGCGATCCGCCGGGTCTGCGCACCGCTCTGGTAGTGCGCGAGCACCCGTCCCGTCGTGAGGTGGAGCGGATATTCCGGGTCGACCTCCTCCTCGGGCGGACGGTGCTCGACCGGTACGAACCGGGCGCGCCCGTCGGGCGTGGCGAAGCCGTCCAGGAAAGGCCGGGGAGTACCCGGGTGATCCTCGGCCGGGCAGGGCCAGAACACCCCGGTCTCGGCGGCGATCCGCTCATAGGTGATGCCGGCGTAGTCGGCGGTCCCGCCCGCCGAGGCCCTGCGGAGCTCGTCGAAGACCTCGCGCGGATCGGTGGGGAAACCCTCGGCTCCGGCTGTCCCGCGCAGTCTCGTGGCGAGCCCCCGGAGAATCTCAAGGTCGCTCCGCACCCCTGACGGCGGAGCGGCCGCTTGGCGGCGGAGCAGTACCCGGCCTTCCAGATTCGTCATGGTGCCGCTCTCCTCGGCCCACTGGGTGGTGGGCAGCACGACGTCGGCCATCGCGGCCGTCTCCGACAGGACCAGGTCCGAGACCACGAGCAGGTCCAGTGAGCCGAGCCGCTCGGCGACGTGCCCGGCACGCGGCGCGGAGACCAGCGGGTTGGAGCCGAACAGCAGCAGTGCCCGGGGGCCGCCGCCGGTGCCGAGCGCGTCCAGCAGTTCGTAGCCGGAGCGGCCGGGCCCCGGCAGGTCACCGGGGTCGACGCCCCACACGGCGGCGACGTGGGCACGGGCCGCCGGATCATCGATCCTGCGGTAGCCGGGAAGCTGGTCGGCCTTCTGTCCGTGCTCACGGCCTCCCTGTCCGTTGCCCTGCCCGGTGACACAGCCGTAACCCGACCCCTCGCGCCCTGGCAGCCCGAGGGCGAGCGCGAGGTTGACGAACGCGCTGACGGTGTCGGTGCCCTTGGCGTGCTGCTCGGCGCCGCGCCCGGTGAGGATCACCGCCCGGTTCGCGCCCACGAGGATCGCGACCGCGGCGCGCATCCGGGCGACCGGCACACCGGTGATCCGTTCCACTCGCTCGGGCCACCAGGCCGCGACCGAGGTGCGGACCGCGTCGAACCCGCTCGTCCTGGCGGCCACGTAGTCCTCGTCGACATCACCTTCGGCGACCACGATGTGCAGCAGGCCCAGGGCCAGCGCCAGGTCGGTGCCGGGGGTCGGCTGCAGGTGCAGGTCGGCCTGCCGGGCGGTCGCGGTGACCCGCGGGTCGATGACGATCAGCCGGCCGCCCGCCGCGCGCATCGCGGCGAGGTGACGGACGAACGGCGGCATGGTCTCGGCCATGTTCCCGCCCGCGATCAGGACCGCGTCGGCGCGGGCGAGATCGGTGATCGGGAAGGGCAGGCCGCGGTCCATCCCGAAGGCCCGGTTGGTGGCCGCGGCGGCCGAGGACATGCAGAACCGGCCGTTGTAGTCGATCTGGCTGGTCCGCAACACCACCCGGGCGAACTTGCCGAGCTGGTACGCCTTCTCGTTGGTGAGGCCGCCGCCGCCGAACACGGCCACGCCGTCGGGGCCGTGTTCGGCCTGGACGGCGCGTATCCGGTCGGCGACAAAGCCGAGCGCCTCGTCCCAGCCGACCTTCTCGCCGCGCAACAGCGGGGCGGTCAGCCGCTCGCCGGTGAGGAGCTCACCGGCGGTCCAGCCCTTCTGACACAGTCCTCCCGCATTGGCCGGGACGTCATGACGCGGAGTGATCGTGACGGTCTCGTCCACCGCGACGTTCATGCCGCACTGCAGAGCGCAGTAGGGGCAGTGCGTCGCCGTCCCACCCTTCACAGGTGTCTGGGGGGAAAGTGAGACCGGCATGGATCCGATGGTGCTTTCAGGCGGTTTCACCGCGAGGTCTCCCCTGTTACCGATGTGCTACAAGCCACTAACCGCGTTCACATTCGCAATGAGGTGGGTGTGAGTCATCCGTCGGCCAGGCCGGTGCCGGGTGTGAGCAGGGCGGGCGCCGGGCCTGGCCGCGGCGCTCACACCCGGGCCGCCGCCAGGCTCGGCGCACCGCCCGCGGCGCGCAGGTAACAGGCCCAGGTGATGGCCGCGCACACCAGGTAGAAGCAGGCGAAGGAGGCCAGCGCGGCTCCCGCCCCGCCGGTCGCGGCGATGGAGCTACCGAATCCGCGGTTGATGAAGAACCCGCCGAAGGCACCGATCGCGGAGATGATTCCGATGGCCGCGGAGGCGTCCCGCCTCCCGGCGGCCACGGCGGCGTCGTAGGCGGCCGTGCCCGGGATCACGCCCGCGAGCGCCTTGGCCCGGAAGATCGCCGGAATCATCCGGTAGGTGGAGCCGTTGCCGATGCCGGTGGTGGCGACCAGGAGCATGTAGGCGCAGAAGAACAGCGCGAAGCCGCGCTGGGACAGCCCCTGCCAGACCAGCACCGCCGAGCCCGCCATCGCGGCGAAGTTGACGAACGTCACCCGCGCCCCGCCGAGCCGGTCCGACAGCCAGCCGCCCGCCGGGCGGACCAGGGAGCCGAGCAGCGGTCCGAGGAAGGCCAGCCAGACCAGCGAGGCCTGCTCGGGAAACTGGCTCTTGATGAGCAGCGGAAACGCGGTGGAGTAGCCGATGAAGGAGCCGAACGTACCGATGTACAGGACCGACATGATCCAGGTCTGGACCCGGCCGACGACCTTCAGCTGGTCCGCGGGACTGGCCTTGGCCGAGGTCAGGTTGTCCATGAAGAAGTAGGCGCCCACCGCCGCGGCCAGGATGAAGGGGATCCAGAACAGCCCCGCGGCGGCCAGCCCGAACGCCCCGATCACCAACGGCATGAGGAGCTGGACGGAACTGACCCCGATGTTGCCGCCGGCCGCGTTGAGCCCGAGTGCGACCCCCTGCCTGTCCCGAGGGTAGAAGTGGGTGATGTTGGCCATGCTGGAGGCGAAGTTGCCGCCGCCCAGCCCCGCCGTGGCCGCGATGAGCAGGAACACCCAGTAGGGGGTAGCGGGATCGCCGACCGCGACGGCCAGCAGCACCGCGGGCACGAGCAGGAGCAGAGCGCTGACCACCGTGAAGTTCCGGCCGCCGAACCTGGCCGGGGCGAAGGTGTACGGGATGCGCAGCGCCGAGCCGACCAGGTTGGGCAGGGCGACGATCCAGAAGAGCTGGTCGGTGGAGAAGTCGTAGGAGCCGAGTTGCACGGCCACGATGCTCCAGACGGTCCACAGCGTGAACCCGAGGTGCTCGGCGAAGATGGAGAAGAGCAGGTTCCGCCTGGCCACCTTCCGGCCGTGCTTCTGCCAGAAATCCGGATCGTCGGGCCGCCAGTCACTGATCCAGGGCCTCATCGTCTGTCCTCCTGTGGTTTCGGGGGGCTTCGATCCCCGAAACTAGAAGGGCGGCGTTACGCACATTCACCGTCTGTGATGGTGCGCCGGTTACGCGTGACTAACCCTGGAAATACGCAATGCACACGCCGCACACTCGCAACATTCCGGAAACCCGGGGAGTGTGGGGCCGGCGACCGTTCCGTCACGCTCCGGCGTCATCAGGGTAGCGGTGCGGCCGGCTCCTGGGGTGCTGATCGCACTGACGATCGCGCTGCCCAGAGGCGCGGGGAGACGCCGAGCGCTCGTGGAGCCGAGGTGGGACCGGGCCTGGCGACCGGCCTGAAGCGGGAGAACGCTCATGCCGTGAGGCGCGGGCCGGTCGGAGCGCTCACCGAGGCGCATTCACCGGCAACGGCGATGGTTGAGCCGGTGCGGCAACGGGAACCGTCACCGGTGCCGATTCATCCGCCTCCGGGAGTGCGCGTGGCCGTCCAGCCGATCCGACTGTTCGACGATCCCGTGCTGCGCACGGTGGCCGAGCCGGTGACCACCTTCGACCGCGCGTTGCGCGTCCTGGTGAAGTCACTCCAGGCCACGATGCGCGCCGGCACGGGCCGCGCGGGGCTCGCCGCCCCGCAGATCGGCGTCCCGCTCAGGGTCGTCGTCTACGAGTTGGACGGCAAGTCCGGCCACCTGGTCAACCCGCGCCTGGAGCTGTCCGAGCGGAGGATCGTGGCCGACGAGGCGTGCCTGTCCGCCCCCGGCCACTGGTGGCCGCTGGAACGCTCCTACATGGTCACGGCCCGCGGCCGCGACATGTTCGGCAAGCCCGTCACCGTCCGGGCCCTGGGCATGCTGGCCCGCGTCCTCCAGCACGAGGCCGACCACCTCGACGGCACCCTCTTCATCGACCGCCTCCCCGAGGAGGAGCGGGAACGCTTCCTCGCTTCGATCTCTTGACTTGCACACCTCACAAATGTCCGATAGAGTGTTGTGGTTGCAGTCGTAATTCTCAACCTAGCCTTATCATCTCAAGTGCTTATGAGAAGTCCGCCGACAGCGGACGTTACAGTTTCTCCGGATGGTTTCCGCGGGTGCATGGTAGGGTCCGCAACGCAGCCCCGTGCCGCCGACCTGGTGGTTCGGTGAGGCTCCCAATGAGGAGAAGTAGTTTTGTCTGAGGGCACCGTTAAGTGGTTCAACGCCGAAAAGGGCTTCGGATTCATCGCACCGGATGACGGCACCGCCGATGTCTTCGTGCACTACTCGGCTATCAACTCCAGCGGCTACCGCAGCCTGGAGGAGAACCAGCGTGTCAGCTTCGTCACCACGCAGGGCCAGAAGGGCCCGCAGGCCGACAAGGTCGAGCTCATCTGACCTGGTTTGACCTCAAAGGCTTCGGGCTGAGCCCGCACCGCGCAAGCGGTGCGGGCTCAGTCGTTTTCCGGCCCCGCTCCCCCGCCGGGGAGTGCTCTTCGGGCGGCCGCCCGAAGAGCACCGGTCTCGAAGCGGGCAGGGCGGCTCTCAACGCGGCCGAGAGCCCCGGCCGGCGCCGGAGCGGGTTATGAGACACCCCGCCCTCAAGGGCCCTTCAGAGCGCGACTCCGAGCAGCGTGTCCGCGATCCGCCTGACAAGGAGCGGCGCGTCCGGGTCCCTGCCGCCCTCCGACAGGGCACGCTCGGCCCAGTCGTCGATGACCGCCAGGGCGCCGGGAGCATCCAGGTCGTCGGCCATCCGGGCGCGGACCCTGTCGAGCACGACATCGGCGTCGGGGCCGGTCTGCAGGCCCGCCGCCGAACGCCAGCGCGCCAGCCGAACCTCCGCCGAGGCAAGCTGGTCGGAGGTCCACTCCCAGTCGGCGCGGTAGTGGTGCGCCAGCAGGGCCAGCCGGATGGCCATCGGATCGGTCTCCCGGCGCAGACGGGAGACGAAGATCAGGTTGCCCTTCGACTTGGACATCTTCTCGCCGTCCAGGGCGACCATGCCCGCGTGCACGTAGGCCTTGGCGAAAGGCCACTCGCCACACGCCACGTGGCCCTCGTGGGCGCCGCACTCGTGGTGCGGGAAGATCAGGTCGGAGCCGCCACCGGCGACGTCGAAGCCACTGGACAGGTTCGCCAGGGCGATCGCGGTGCACTCGATGTGCCAGCCGGGCCTTCCCTGGCCGAAGGGCGAGGGCCAGGACGGCTCCCCCGGGCGCTCCGCACGCCAGAGCAGCCAGTCGAGCGGGTGCTTCTTGCCTGGACGGTCCGGATCCCCTCCGCGCTCGCCGAACAGGGCGAGCATCTGCTCCTCCGGATAACCGGAGACGGCGCCGAACTTGGGGGCCGCGGCCATGTCGAAGTAGACGTCACCCTCCAGGTCGTAGGTGGCGCCCTTGTCACGCAGCAACTCGATCAGGGCCGCGACCTGGTCGATCACCTCGGTCACGGCGACGTAGTCGCGCGGCGGGAGGATGCGCAACGCCTCCATGTCCGACCGGAACAGCTCGATCTCGCGCTCGGCGAGGTCACGCCAGTCGATGCCGGTCTGCTCCGCCCGCTCCAGCAGGGGGTCGTCGACATCCGTGGCGTTCTGGGTGAAGTGCACCTCGTGCCCGGCATCCCGCCAGGCCCGGTTGACCAGGTCGAAGGCGAGGTAGGTGTTGGCGTGGCCCAGATGGGTGGCGTCGTAGGGCGTGATGCCGCAGACGTACATCCGTGCCATGGGACCCGGCTTGGTGGGGACGACATCTCGCACGGCGGTGTCGAAAAGCCGCAGCGGGACACCGGCACCGGGAAGCCGAGGAACCTTCGGCGCAGACCACGATCTCATAAAGTGAGCCTATCGAGCAGACAGACCACCCCGATCAGCTCGGGGTGGCGGATACAGAGGCATTCGTCTCAACTCCGCGAAGCGCCCAGATCATTCCGTGAGAACTTCGCGGAAGGCACCCGGATCACTGGGGGCGGCGGTGAAGTCGTAGCGGACGCCGTCCGGCGCCAGGGCGAGCAGGGTGACGGAGAGAGAGCCGAAGATCCGCCCGTCGGGCAGCTCATGATGAATGATCATGGCCCGGGGGTCCTCAGGGGGGATCCCCGCCCCGGTGGCGAGTTCCCGCCACTCCTCCCAGGGCCCGTCGAGCTCCGCGGGACGGCCGGCCTTGGCGAACAGAGGGCGGAAGAACGCGACGCGCTCGTTCTCCACGCCGCGTTCCCAGCCGCTGTTGACGATCATGTGGGTTCCCGGAGGAAGGACGTCTCGCTTCAGCGCGATCCCGTCCCAGTGCCACAGGCAGGCCCCGGTGGGGTCGGCGTGCAGCAGGTGGAAGGGGTCATAGCGGTCAAGGTCGCCCTCCACCGGCCGGCCTCCGGCGGCCGCCAGGAGCGGAAGGTCGCCGCGTGAGCGGCGCGTCCCCTCCGAGGCGAGCACGCCGTGCCCGTTGAGAAGGGCCCCGACCCTCCTGCCCCGGGGGTCGACGGCCAGCCAGGTGCCGCCGCCCTGGAGATCTCGACCGCCGATCAGGCCGGGCCGGTCCTTGCGCCAGTGTTCCGCCGGCGGAACCCAGGGGCGGCCGGTGAACTCATCACGCACCCCGACCACGATCAGGGGGATCTCGGCACTCGGATCGATGCTGATGACAACCGTGCACATGCCCGGAGGCTACGCCTCCGCCGCGAGCGGGCGCGGAGCGGGGTCCTTCACCGGCAAGGGGTCCGAGGTCACGGCACCGTCACCCGGAAACTCAGATCGGCGGCCACGGGATCGCCGGCCACTCCTTGGAGGGGAGGGGGTGCAGGCCGGTGTCGAGAAGCCTGCGGACCCGCGACCAGGTCGCCTCGACCTCGGGGAGGGTGAGGAGTTCCCGGAGGCGGCGGCCGAGCCGCCCCTGCTCCAGGTCGCGTTCGAGGCGGGTCAGGACGTTCATGGCCTCGCGGGACAGGGGCTTGCCGCGCCACTGCCAGAGCACGGTGCGGAGCTTGTCCTCCGCGGAGAAGGAGACCCCGTGATCGACCCCGTAGACATGGCCGTCGGCGAGCGGCAGGAGGTGGCCCCCCTTGCGGTCGGCGTTGTTGACGACGGCGTCGAAGACCGCCATCCGCCGCAGCGATGGCTGGCGACTGCGGATCAGCACCATCAGGTCGATCTCGGGGTCGGTGTCGATCCAGAGCTGGCACATTCCCGGGCCGAACGGGCCGTCCCGGTAGACGGTGGGCGGCACGATCCGCCAGCCGATCGCCGCGGAGACCTCGTAGGCGGCGACCTCGCGGGCGGCCAGGGTCCCGTCAGGGAAGTCCCAGAGCGGGCGCTCCCCCCGCACCGGCTTGTACACACAGGCCGCCGCGAGCCCGCCGAGTTGGACCGAGCAGTAAAGCGTCATGTTGGTCGCCTCGACCAGGCGACCCGCCACATCCAGCCGTCCGTCACGGAGCAGACGCATCGCGGTCTCGTCATCCAGCCCCGCGGCCGGCGCCGTGCTCAGCGTCGGCTCGCTCTCAGCGCTCATTCGCCTCCTCCACCAGATGAAGCGCTACTACCCCGGTAACCGTTGAGCCGCACACAAATATGCCCTTCGGCATCGAGAGGCTGGGCACAGAGCGGGCAGGGCGGACGCCCGGCGGCGACGAGCGCCATGGCCCGCTTGGTGAAGGCCCTGGCGGCGCTTGGGCTGATGTGCACGCGCAGCACTGTGAGATCGGCGGACGAGGACGGCTCGAACTCCTCCTCGACCTCGGCCTCCTGTGCCTCGATGACCACCTGGTCGGCCTCGGGGTCCCAGGCCAGGGCCATGGTGCCGACGCGGAAGTCCTCACTGATCGGCATGTCGAGAGGGGCGTTGTCGGCCAGCGTGGCCGGAGCGACGGCGGGCACCGGGACACCGGCCTCGCCGCGCCGCAACACCTCGTCGAGCAGTTGGTCGAGGCGGTCGGCCAGCGCGGCCACCTGGAACTTCTCCAGCGCCACGGTGGTCAGCCTGCCCTGTCCCCGCGCCTGCAGGAAGAAGGTTCGTGATCCCGGTTGCCCCACGGCACCGGCCACGAATCTCTCGGGTGGATCGTAGTCGAAGACCGGCATAGCCCGACCTTACGTGGTCCCGGATCCGCCGCCGACTGCGGCATCACTCCCGGTGGGATTTTCTCCCCCGTCCTCGCCTTCCGAACCCTCCGCGGGACGCAATCCGGCCGTATCTCCACCCGTGTCGTTGAGCCTGAGCACGAAGGGGCGCAAGGGGGTGTAGCGAATGACGGTGAGCGAGGCCGGATCAGCGGTTATCCGTTGGAACTGGTCCAGATGCAGGCCCATGGCGTCGGCCACGATGGCCTTGATCACGTCTCCGTGGCTGCAGACGAGGTAGACCGCCTTCGGGCCCAGCCGCTCGTTCCATTCCCTGACCGCCGCCACGGCGCGATACTGGACGGCCGGCAGGGACTCTCCCCCGGGGAACGTCACCGCGCTCGGATGGGCCTGCACCACCGGCCAGAGGGGATCCTTGACGAGTTCGGCGATCGGGCGGCCCGTCCAGTCACCGTAACGGCACTCGCCGAAGCGCTCATCGGTCAGCACCTCCGCCCCCTGCCGCCCCTCGGCCACCGCCTGCGCGGTCTCCTGACAGCGTTCCAGCGGGCTGGAGACGATCGCGTCGAGCTCCAGCGAGGTCAGCCGGGCGGCGAGGGCCTTCGCCTGGGCCTGCCCCGCGTCGCTGAGGTGAACATCCGGGGTCCATCCCGCGAGGACCGGACCGGTGAGGTGGGTAAGGCCGTGTCTGGCCAGCAACAAGGTCGTCACACGGGCAAGTCTTGCAGCCCTCACTCCACTACTTTTAAGTGGCCGAGCGGTAATCTGGCCGGATCATGGAGCAGCGCTATGTGGGCCGGAGCGGCTTGTCGGTGTCCCGCCTGGGACTGGGGACGATGACGTGGGGGCGTGACACCGGCGCCGAGGAGGCCGCGGCGCAGCTCCGCATGTTCGCCGAGGCCGGCGGCACGCTCATCGACACCGCCGACGTCTACACGGGGGGCGACGCCGAACGGCTGCTCGGGCGGCTGCTACGCGACTCGGTGCCGCGTTCGGAGCTGGTGCTGTCCACCAAGGCCGTGCTCACCCCGGCCGGGCGCAGACCCCGCGACGCCTCAAGGAAGCACCTGGTCGCCGCGATCGACGCCTCCCTGACCCGCCTGGGGGTCAACGAGGTCGACCTGTGGCAGCTGCACGCCTTCGATCCCGACGTCCCGCTGGAGGAGACCCTGGCCGCCGTGGACGCGATCGTGTCCTCAGGGCGGGCCGCGTACGCCGGGGTGTGCGACTACTCGGGCTGGCAGCTGGCGACCGCCGCGGTGGGGCAACGGGCGGTTCCGGGGCGGGTGCCGATCGTCGCGGCCCAGGTCGAGTACTCGCTCCTGGCCAGGGAGGCCGAGCGCGAGCTGATCCCCGCCGCCGAGCATGTCGGCGCCGGGGTGCTCGCCTGGTCGCCGCTCGGGCGCGGGGTCCTCACCGGCAAGTACCGCACGGGCATCCCCGCCGACTCTCGGGCCGCGACCCCGCACTTCGCCGATTTCGTCACGCCCTACCTCGACGAGCGGTGCCGCCGGGTCGTGGAGTCGGTGACGACCGCCGCCGAGGGACTTGGCGTCTCGCCGCTGTCGGTGGCCCTGTCGTGGGTACGCGACCAGCCGGGAGTGGCCTCCGCCATCGTCGGCGCCCGGACCCACGCGCAACTGTCCGGGGTGCTCCAGGCCGAGGATCTGTCGTTGCCCGTGGAGATAAGGGAAGCACTCGACGACGTGTCGGCCGACTGAGACGCTCAGGACGGAAACCGAACGAGAATTCGCCTCGCGTATCACTAGTCGATACCGAATAGCAACTTTCCGTGAAAAAACCGGGCCTCCCCACAAGACTGTCAAGCAGGTGGCGGGGGCACCCGGATGTCGGCAGCACATCACGGCCGACATCCGACCGGGGGAAGGGAGACGAGTGCGAACCGCGATGTCGGCAGGCGCGCTGGCGCTGGTGCTGGGCAGCGGGATCCCGGCGGTCTCGTCGATGGACACCGCCTGGACGGACACCGTCACGCGGGTGGACGACTGCGATCACGGAGGGCTGCTGGGCACCGTGACGGGCGGGATCTGCCGGACCGTGGACAACGTGGTGAGCGGCATCACGGGCGACACCTCCCCGCTCTCCCCCCTGCTGTCCCCGCTCTCATCCTCGACCGCCGGCGACGACACCGCCGACACCACGCCCCAGACCCCCGCCGCGGAGAAGGAGACACCGGCCCCGGCCACCTCGTCCGCCAAGGCCCGCCCCACAGAGGACGAGGAGGCCTCCTCCGGCGACGGGCCGCGCCCCGAGGATCCCGCCGGTACCTGCCGGCCCACGCCGGCCTCCCCCGAGTGCTCGGACCCGTCGGAGAGTTCCCCCTCTCAGGAGGCTGCCCGGCCCGAACCGTCGCCGAGCCCTTCGCGCGACCACGGCCACCGGCCCGCGCGGAAGGAACCGGTGCCGGTGCCGACCGGCCGGACGCGACAGCCCTCGCGGTCGCTGTATCCGGAGGCCGACACGCCCGCGACCGACGTGGACGCACCGGTGACCTCCGAACCGTCACCCGTGGTCGACGCCGAGGCGCCCCGGGTGGAACTGCTCTGGCCGGCCCCGCTGATGCAGGAGTTACAGCGGCAGATGTCGAACGAACGGCCGGTGACGCCCAGCCGGCCATCCGACAAGGCGGGCACCGTGCTCACCACCGCGCTGCTCATTCTGGCCATCCTCGCGGTCCGCCTGCTGTACAGCAGGCGGAAGGTCAAGGAGTCGATCCCCTTCGAGCCGGTGCCGCCGGGCCATCACCGGGTGGCCTAGGCCCTGCCCTGTGGATCTTGCCGTGGCGAGGATCGGTCAGGTGGTGTCTCGCAAGGCGGAGGAGGGAGCCGCAGCGTGTTGCGGTGACCGACGACAACGCGGCGAGGCGCCACCTGACCGACCGCAGTAGGCAAAAGATCGCAGGACAGGGCCCAGACCCCTGCTCCCCGGATCTTCCGCCCACCTCGGTCACCGGCGCCACCTGGCCCGCGGGACAGGATCTAGGCTCCGATGGCGTGCACGCCGCCGTCGACATGGACGATCTCACCGGTCGTGGCGGGGAACCAGTCAGACAGCAGGGCGACACACGCCTTGGCCGCCGGAATCGGGTCGTTGATGTCCCAGCCGATCGGTGCCTTGGCGGGCCAGCTGTCCTCGAACTCCCCGAAGCCGGGGATGCTCTTGGCGGCCATGGTCCGGAGCGGACCCGCCGCGACAAGGTTGACCCGGATGCCGTGCTTGCCCAGATCACGGGCCAGGTAGCGGGAGCAGGACTCCAGGCCGGCCTTGGCCACCCCCATCCAGTCGTACACCGGCCAGGCCTTGGTGGCGTCGAAGTCCAGGCCGACGATCGCGCCGCCCTCCTTCATGAGTGGGAGCGCGGCCACCGCGAGCGACTTGAACGAGTAGGTGGAGACCTGGACGGCGGTCGCCACGTCCTCCCACGAGGTGTTCAGGAAGTTGCCGCCCAGGGCGGTCTGAGGGGCGAAACCGATGGCGTGCACCACCCCGTCCAGGCCCCCGAGGTGTTCGCCGACCCGGTCGGCCAGGGAGTCGAGGTGCTCGGTGCTGGTGACGTCGAGCTCCAGCACCGGCGGCGGCTCCGGCAGGCGCTTGGCGATGCGCTCGACCAGGCTGAGCCGGCCGAAACCGGTGAGCACGATCTGGGCGCCCTCCTGCTGGGCCAGTTTGGCCACCGAGAAGGCGATGGAGGAGTCGGTGAGCACCCCGGTGACGAGAAGCCGCTTGCCTTCGAGAATTCCCACGTCAGTGCCCCATTCCAAGGCCACCGTCAACGGGGATGACAGCCCCCGTGATGTAGGCGGCGTCCTCGCCGGCCAGGAATCTGACCACGCGTGCGATCTCCTCAGGGCTGGCGTAGCGGCCCAGGGGGATGTTCTTTCTGATCTGCTCTTGGTACGACTCGTCGAGCTCGGCCGTCATGTCGGTCTCCACGAAACCGGGGGCGACCACGTTGACCGTGATG
This sequence comes from Streptosporangium sp. NPDC049248, assembly GCF_040678965.1. Classification (NCBI taxonomy): domain Bacteria; kingdom Bacillati; phylum Actinomycetota; class Actinomycetes; order Streptosporangiales; family Streptosporangiaceae; genus Streptosporangium; species Streptosporangium sp. NPDC049248. Next base: position 179,620 of record NZ_JBFAQY010000009.1, on the reverse strand, counting down.
TTGCGCGAGCCCAGTTCCCTGGCCGCCGACCGGGCGAAACCGATCATCCCCGCCTTGGAGGCGGCGTAGTTGCTCTGCCCCGCGGAGCCGAGCATGGCCACCACCGAGGAGATCAGCACGATACGCCCGCGCTTGAGCCGCAGCATGCCGCGGGTGGCGCGCTTGGCGACCCGGTAGGCGCCGGTCAGATTGGCGTCGATGACATCGGTGAAGGTCTCCTCCTTCATCATCGGCAGCAGCGTGTCCTTGGTGATGCCCGCGTTGGCGACGAGCACCTCGACCGGGCCGTACTCGGCCTCGACCTTCGCGAACGCGGCGTCCACGTCGGCCGTGCTGGTCACGTCGCAGCGCACGCCGAACAACCCCTCGGGGGGCTGCCCGGAACGGTAGGTCACGGCGACGGCGTCGCCTGCCTGGGCGAGTTCGCGGGCGATCGCGAGGCCGATGCCGCGATTGCCGCCGGTTACGAGAACAGATCGAGCCATGGTCAGACGGTATCGGCTACTTGGGGGTAACCCTCTTGTCCGGGAAGGACAAGATCACGGGGTTAGGATCGTTGACATGCGCCAGATCGACTCCGACTTTCTCGCCCTGCCGCTGCGGCGGCTGGCGGACGCGGCCCTGCGGCACGCCCGGGACCTGGGCGCCGAGCACGCCGACTTCCGGCTGGAACGCATCCGCGGAGAGACCGTACGCCTGTCCGACGCCGCGCTTGAGGGCTCCATCGACGCCGACACCCTCGGCTATGCCGTACGGGTCGTCAAGAACGGCACCTGGGGCTTCGCCGGGGGCGTCGAGCTCACCCCCGAGGCGGCCGTCCGCGTCGCCGAACAGGCGGTGGAGGTCGCGCTCGTCTCGGCGGCGATCAACCGTGAGCCCGTCGAGCTGGCGCCCGAGCCGGTTCACTCCGACGCCACCTGGGTCTCCTCCTACGAACTCGACCCGTTCGAGGTGCCGATGCGCGACAAGGCGGAGCTGCTCGCCGACTGGTCGCGCGGCCTGCTGGCGGATCCCAGGGTGGACCACGTCCAGGCGTCGCTGATGCAGGTCAAGGAGCAGAAGTTCTACGCCGACACGGCCGGGACCTCCACCACGCAGCAGCGGGTGCGCGTCCACCCCCAGCTGGAGGCGACGCGGGTGCTGGACGGCCGCTTCGACTCGATGCGGACGCTCGCCCCACCCGCGGGCCGGGGGTACGAGTACCTCACCGGCACCGGCTGGGACTTCCCCGGTGAGCTGGCGCGCGTTCCCGAACTCCTTGAAGAGAAGCTCAAGGCCCCCTCCGTCGAGGCGGGCCCCTACGACCTGGTGATCGACCCGTCGAACCTGTGGCTGACGATCCACGAGTCGGTCGGGCACGCCACCGAACTCGACCGCGCCCTCGGCTACGAGGCGGCGTACGCAGGGACGAGCTTCGCCACCTTCGACCAGCTCGGCAAGCTGGTGTACGGCTCGCAGGTGATGAACGTGGTCGGCGACCGCACCGTCGAGCACGGCCTGGCCACGATCGGCTACGACGACGAGGGCGTGGCGACCAGGGAGTTCGACATCGTCTCCGGCGGCGTACTGGTCGGCTACCAGCTCGACCGGCGGATGGCGCTGCTGAAGGGCCTGGGCGCCTCCAACGGCTGTGCCTTCGCCGACTCCCCCGGCAACACCCCGATCCAGCGCATGGCGAACGTGTCGCTGCGACCGGCGCCCGACGGCCCCACCACCGAGGAGCTGATCTCCGGCGTCGATCGGGGCATCTACGTGGTGGGCGACAAGAGCTGGTCCATCGACATGCAGCGTTACAACTTCCAGTTCACCGGTCAGCGGTTTTACCTGATCAAGAACGGCAGGCTCGCCGGACAGTTGCGCGACGTCGCCTACCAGGCCACCACCACCGACTTCTGGCGGTCGATGGCGGCGGTCGGCGGGCCGCAGACGTACGTGCTCGGCGGGGCGTTCAACTGCGGCAAGGGGCAACCGGGCCAGGTCGCCCCGGTCAGCCACGGCTGCCCGTCGGCGCTCTTCCGCGGCGTGCGCGTCCTCAACACCGCCCAGGAGAGTGGCAGTTGAGCGCGTACGGCGAGCGGGCGGATGAAGGCGGCGGCCGGGCAGGCCGGCAGGAGAGGAGCGGCATGAGCCCCCAGGAGATGATCGAGAAGGCTCTTGAGCTCTCCACGGCCGACGAGGTCGTTGTGATCGTGGACGAGGAGTCGAGCGCCAACCTGCGTTTCGCGGGCAACACCCTCACCACCAACGGCGTGTCCCGCTCCGCGCAGCTCACCGTGATCTCGATCGTGGGCCGGGGGGTGGGCGTGGTGTCACGGGCGGCGGTCCGCCCCGAGCAACTCGACGACGTCGTGGCGGCCGCCGACCACGCCGCGGAGGACGCCCAGCCGTCCGAGGACGCCCGGCCGCTGCTGGAGGGCACCCGGTCCGACGGCTGGGACGACCCGGCCGAACCGACCTCGATAGGGGTCTTCGGCGCCTTCGCCCCCGCCCTGGGAGAGGCCTTCGTCGCGGCCGAGGCGAGCGGGCGCAGGCTGTACGGATTCGCCGAGCACACGGTCACGACGACCTTCGTGGGCACCTCCACCGGCACCAGGCTGCGGCACACCCAGCCCACCGGCCGCCTGGAGCTCAACGCCAAGTCCTTGGACATGAAGCGCTCGGCGTGGACGGGCGTGTCCACCCGCGACTTCTCCGACGTCGACGTGGCGGCCCTTGACTCCGTGCTGGCCCGGCGGCTTGAGTGGGCGAAGAACCGCGTCGACCTGCCCGCGGGCCGGTACGAGACGCTGCTGCCGCCGACGGCCGTGGCCGATCTGATGATCTACCTGTACTGGACGGCCGGAGCCCGCGACGCCCTGGAGGGGCGCACCGTCTTCTCCAGGCCCGGCGGCGGCACCCGCGTCGGCGAGGTCCTCTCCGAGTCGCCGATCCGCCTGTACGCCGACCCCGCCGCGCCGGGCGTCGAGTGCCCGCCGTTCGTGGTGGCGCACACCTCCAGCCGGGAGAGCTCGGTGTTCGACAACGGGCTGCCGCTGGCGGCCACCGACTGGATCTCCGACGGCAGGCTGGCCAACCTGCTGCAGACCCGGCACTCCGCCGAGCTGACCGGGCTGCCGGTGACCCCGGCCATCGACAACCTGATCATGCGAGGCCCCGAAGGCGGCCGGTCGCTGGAGGAGATGATCGCCTCCACCGAGCGCGGCCTGCTGCTCACCTGCCTGTGGTACATCCGCGAGGTCGACCCGCAGACGTTGCTGCTGACCGGCCTGACCCGCGACGGCGTCTACCTGGTGGAGAACGGCGAGGTCGTGGGCGAGGTGAACAACTTCCGTTTCAACGAGAGCCCGGTGGACCTGCTCCGCCGCCTCACCGAGATCGGCGCCTCCGAGCAGACCCTGCCGCGCGAGTGGAGCGACTACTTCAACCGCGCGATCATGCCGGCGATCCGGGTGCCCGATTTCAACATGTCGACGGTCAGCCAGGCCAGCTAGGCCCTGCCCGGCTGATCGTGCCGTGCCGAGGAGGGGGCCTTCGCCGGAGGCCCGCCGCGGGCGGGCTCAGTCGTCCTCCAGCCGGAATCCGACCTTCATCCCGACCTGGAAGTGGCCGACCTCCCCCTCCTCGATGTGCCCTCTGATCTCGGTCACCTCGAACCAGTCGAGGTGACGCAGGGTCTGGGAGGCACGGCGGACTCCGTTGCGCACGGCCGCCTCGATGCTCTCCCCCGAAGTGCCGACTATCTCGGTCACCCGGTACGTTCGATCTGTCATCTCATGCTTCTTCCCGGAAAGCGATGATTACATGACCGTTCGCCATCAGCCGATATGGGGCCTAGATTGGGAATCGTGAAGGGATGGCACAAGCGCCCGGTGGTTCATCAGGTGACGGATGCCCGGCCCTCCCTGAGTGCCGACATCGGCAAGCGCGAGAAGAGCTACTTCATCAAGATGGGGATCCGGCTGATCTGCCTGATCCTCGCCTTCACCGTGCCCGCTCCGCTACCCGTCCGACTACTGCTCTTCGCCGGTGCGATCTTTTTACCATACATTGCCGTGATCGGGGCCAACGCGCCGCCACGTGGGACGACGGGAGCCCCTGACGTGGAAGATTCCGGACAGAGCGAGATTCCACGCCACCGACGCGAGATCGGGTCGTGACTAAGTCTTGACGCACTCTAAGGGTTGTAGGTGTACGCTTTAGCCAAGTGCCCTGGTCCCCCGTCGGGGCACTGGTGCCGGCGTTCCGGGCCCCCGTCGGAACGCCGATGAAGCGACGCCGGGTGGTTTGCCCCCGTAACCACCCGGCGTCGCCCTTTTCTTATGACTTTTACTTGCTCTCACCTTTTCCCTGGCATTATTTCTCACCCTGTGTATCGGTTGTCCGCTCCCAGTTACGCGCCAGCGCGGTCAGCCTTTCCACGGCATCCGGCGGCGCCGCGCCCGCCCCCAACGCCACGCCGAGCAGATAGGCCGTCAGCGGCGCGGCCGGCCGGGCCACTCCGTGCGCGACCTCCTTCGTCAGGTCGAGCACCTCGTCACGGTCGACCGTCGCGGGATCGATGCCCAACTCCCGGCAGACCAGCGCGGTCCACTCCGTCAGCACGTTCAACTCTCACTCCTTCTCAGCGGTAGCGCCCGTCCTGAGCCTGCGCCCGCGCCCGCTGTAGGTCGTCCATGGTGTCGCAATCGAACCACGGCTGCCCGGCGAGACGAAGCGTGGCCGGGTCAAGCGGGGCCAGCAGCCCGTGCAGCGACCGCCCCTCGTAACGGGCGAGCGCCCGCACCAGGCTCGCCGTATGCCAGGCCCCGGCGAGCCACTGCTCGCGACCACCGTCGTCGACGAGCACCGCTCCCGCCCGCGTCCCCTCCAGGTACGCCATCGTCCCCGTTCCCGCGCCTGCCGCGTCCAGCAGCGCGGACACGTGCTCGGCGGTCAGGAACGGGAGGTCGGCGGCCAGCAGCACCACCCACGGCGCGGTCACCTCGGCCAGCCCCGCCCGCAGCGCCGGAACGGGACCGCCTCCGGGCGGATCCTCACGGCGGAAGATCGCGTGTGGCAACCCGGGGCGGGGCGGCCCGACGACGACCAGCCTGCCGGCGCCGGGTACGGCGGCCGCCACCGACTCGACCAGCGGGCGGCCCGAGACGTGCAGGGCGGGCTTGTCCCGGCCGCCGAGCCGTCTCGCGAGACCGCCCGCCAGGACGCAGGCGTCGTGGCGGGCGGTCATCCGCCGATGGCGGACATCGGGCGGGACGGCTGCAGGAAGGTCGGGTCGTCGATGCCGTGACCGGCCTTCTTGATCCGGACCGCGGACCGCCAGCGCTCGACGATCTCGTCGTCGCTCGCCCCCGAGCGCATCGCGCTCCTCAGGTCGGACTCGTCGGTGGCGAACAGGCAGTTGCGGATCTGGCCGTCGGCGGTGAGCCGCACCCGGTCGCAGGCACCGCAGAACGGGCGGGTGACCGAGCCGATGACGCCGACCCTGGCCGGGCCCCCCTCGACGAGGAACAGTTCCGCGGGAGCGCTACCGCGTTCCACCGGGTCGGCGTCGGTCAGGTCGAAGGCGGCCTGGAGCCGGACGAGGATCTCGTCAGCCGTGATCATGTTCTCCCGGCGCCAGCCGTGCTGGGCGTCCAGCGGCATCTGCTCGATGAACCGCAGCTCGTACTCCCGCTCCAGGCAGTAGCGCAGCAGCGGCACGGCCTCGTGGTCGTTGATCCCGCGCATCAGCACGGCGTTGACCTTGACGGGGCGCAGGCCGGAGGCGTGAGCCGCCTCCAGGCCCGCGAGGACGTCGGCCAGCCGGTCACGGTGGGCGAGCTTCTTGAAGGTCTCGCGGTCGAGGGTGTCGAGGGAGACGTTGACCCGGTGCAGGCCGGCGGCGGCCAGGGAGGCGGCCAGCCGGCTCAGCCCGATCCCGTTGGTGGTCAGCGAGACCTGCGGGGTGGGGCCGAGCGCGGTGGTGCGGGTCACGATGTCGACCAGTTCGCGACGGAGCAGGGGCTCGCCCCCGGTGTAGCGGACCTCGGTGATGCCCAGCCGCTCCACCCCGATGGTGACCAACCGGACGATCTCGTCGGCGGTCAGCAGTTCGGGGTTGGGCAACCATTCCAGGCCCTCGGGCGGCATGCAGTAGGAACAGCGCAGGTTGCAGCGGTCCGTGAGGGACACCCGCAGATCGGTCGCCACACGACCGAACGAATCCTGCAACACGGGGCGCCACCTCCCAGTCGGTCACTTGTCGAACAGGGGGCCAGCCTATGGCCGGCCCCCCACCCGACCCTAAACGGGCCTCGACCACTCCAACATCACCACGAGAGGGTTGATTCCTTGGGGTGTTGCCGGGTCTGTCCGGACGATCCGGTCCCTGAGGTCCCCATGTCCTCGCGTCCTTCGAAACGGCGCACATCCTGGTCGCGGACCGACCGCTCAGCCCTTGATACAGACCAGCTGCCGCAGGTGCGCGACCACCTCGACCAGGTCGGTCTGCGCGGCCATGACCGACTGGATGTCCTTGTAGGCACCGGGGATCTCGTCGATCACCCCGCTGTCCTTGCGGCACTCGACGCCGGCGGTCTGCGCCTTGAAGTCCTCCAGGGTGAAGGTCTTCTTCGCCTTGGTCCGGCTCATCCGGCGACCCGCGCCGTGCGAGGCCGAGTTGAACGCGTCGGGGTTCCCCAGACCCTTCACGATGTAGGTGCCGGTCGCCATCGAGCCGGGGATGATGCCGAACTCACCGGATCCCGCGCGGATCGCCCCCTTTCGGGTGACGAGCACGTCCACACCGTCATAGCGCTCCTCCGCCACGTAGTTGTGGTGGCAGGAGATCGGCTGCTCGAAGGTGATGCCCGCCAGGTGGCGCCGGAGCACGTCGCAGACCAGGGCCATCATGAGCGCCCGGTTGCGCCGCGCGTAGTCCTGCGCCCAGAACAGATCGCGCCGGTAGGCGTCCATCTGCGGGGTGCCCCCGACGAACACCGCCAGATTGCGGTCCGGCAGGTCCTGGTTGTGCGGCAGGTCCCGGGCCTGCCCGATGTGGTGCTCGGCCAACTCCTTGCCGATGTTGCGCGATCCGGAGTGCAGCACCACCCAGACCACGCCCTCGTCGTCGGCGCAGACCTCCAGGAAGTGGTTACCCCCGCCCAGGGTGCCCATCTGCACCTCGGCCCGCTCCCTCCTCTGGCGTACCGCCGGGGCCAGCGTGTCGAAGTCCTTCCAGAAGCCCGCCCAGTCGGCGGCCCTGAACCCGGGCAGCCCGGTCGGGTCGACCGGCCGCTTGTGGTGCCCGAAGCCGACCGGCACCGCCTGCTCCAACTTCGAACGCAGGTAGGCCAGATTGTCGGGAAGGCTCTCCACCCGGTAGGAGGTCCGCACCGCGGTCATGCCGCACCCGATGTCGACCCCGACCGCCGCGGGCGAGACCGCGTCACGCATCGCGATGACCGACCCCACCGTCGCGCCCATCCCGTGATGCACGTCCGGCATCACCGCGACCCCCTGCACCCACGGCAGGTTCGCCACATTACGCAGCTGCTGCATCACGTTCGGCTCGACCTCGGCCGGGTCGGCCCACATGCGGATCGGCGCACGCCCGCCCATCACCTCGTTGTACGACATCTCCACATCGCCTCCTCCCGGTCACATCCCGAACGAGATCAATAACGCCAGAACCCCCTACCTCCCCGCAACTCAATAACCATACGAACAGGGCATCCGGAAGGGCTCCCCGGGGAGCCGGGCGGCACCCACGTCTCGGCCGGCCAGCCGGCCCGCCCGCGCCCATCGGACGCGGTGAACCGGACCGCCCCTGAGCCCTGGTCCTCGAAAACAGCCGGGCAGGGCACGGGTGTTCCCCGGTGACCGTCGCCGACGGGGGACGGGGCACTAGACCGTGCCGGAGGCGCCGAAGGGGCGGCGGGTCAGGCTCCGGTGGACCATTTCGGTGAGGGTCACGATGTCGAAGACCGGTATGCCGAGGTGTTCCTGGATCTGGTGGGCATAGGGCACCACGTCGGTGCATTCGATGACGAGCGCCCCCATGTCGGGGTTCTCCTTCGCCAGCTGTTCGACCTGGCCCAGCACCTCGCGGCCCAGGCGGTCTGCGTCGAGGTCCGGGCGCCGGGCTTCGAGCATGACCTCGCGGAACTCCGGCTGGTCCTCCAGGCCGGCGACGCAGACCGGGACGTGCTCGGCGCCGACGGCCGCCAGGTGACGCCGGGTGAGAGAGGGCTTCTTGGCGACCAGCAGCCCGACCTTCTGATCCGAGCGGATCATGCGGTGCACCATGGGCAGTTGGATCAGGCTTGAGGCGTGCAGCGGGACGTTGACCGCGTCGGCCAGCTGCCTCTGGAAGATGACGAGAAAGCCGCAGGCACCGGTGATGGCGACCGCGCCCCGCGCTTCGAGCTCCTGAGCGGCCTGGATGAACGGGTCGAGCAGGCGCGGGTCGGCCTGGGTCACCACGCGTTCGGCGGTCGCGCCGTCCACGACCCGGTAGATGACGGGGAAGTCGAAGGTGGCCCGGTTGCGGATGTGCCCCGGGACCTTGGTGAAGTTGGTGTCGCAGCACAGGACGCCGATCGCGACGTCATGCTCCGTTTCCGCTCCGGTGGCCATGGCGGTTCTCTCCCGTCGGATGTCGCGGTCGTATCGTCTGGCGGCGGGGCCCGGGCCGGTCACGGCGCGAGGTCCGGTGTCCCGTCGCCGCGAACGGGGGGCGGGACGCGCCCCGGCGTGAAGGGCGGGGACACCTCTCATCGCCCGGGACGCGGGCGGCGGCGCGAGGGCCCGCCACCATAGCGGCCGGGGCGCAGCGGGGTGAGGTCCATCTCGGGTCGCTCCCCGGCGACGAGCTGGGCGATCAGCCTTCCGCTGACCGGTGCGAGGCCCATGCCGATGTGGCCGTGACCGCACGCGACGGAGAGGTTGCGGTAGGGGGCGGCACGCCCCAGGAAGGGGAGACCGTCCGGGCTGCAGGGACGAAACCCACTCCAGGTCTCGAGAGTCTCGGTGCTCTCCATCTTCGGGAGGTACACCTGGACGGTTCGCAGGATGCCGTCCACCCGGCTGCGGGAGATCGCGGTGTCCATGCCTGACAGCTCCAGGGTTCCGCCGAAGCGGAGGCGGTCACCGAGCGGTACGAGCGCGACCTTGCCCTCGCCCAGCAGGACCGGCAGCCGGGGCGCGTTGCCCGGTGCCCTGACCGTGACGGAGTAGCCCTTGGCGGGCTGGAGCTTGAGCCCGATGTCCAGCCCGCGGGCGCATTCCGCCGACCAGGTCCCGGCGGCGATGACCGTCTCGCGAGGGCTGAAGTCCCCGTGGACCGTCCTGACCCGCCTGACCTCGGCTCCCGCGACCTCGAAACCGACGACCCCGGTGTGCTCGTGTATCTCCACGCCCATGTCGCCGAGCCTCCGGGCGAGACCGGTGACGAAGTCGGGGACACGCAGGTAGGCGCCCTCCTCGTTGTACAGGGCGCCGTGGATGTCGAACTCGGCGTCCGGTTCGAGCGCGCGCAGCTCCCCCGGGCCGAGGACGCGCAGCGGCACGCCGCTCGCGACCGTTCCCGGCACCGCCCGGCAGGCCTTCTCGAATCCCTGCCGTGTCCGGTACGCGAGCAGCATGCCCTGGGCCGTGAAGGTGGAGGCCAGGCCATCCGACGCGCAGAGCTCGCGGAGGATCCCGAGGCTCCGCTTCTTCATGTCGACCAGCACCCGGAAACCGGCCTTCGCGTCGCGCTCGTTGCAGGCGCGGCGAAAGTGCCAGAGCCACGACATCAGCTCGGGGTCCGGGCGCGGTCTGATGTAGAAGGGACTTTCCGGGTTCAGCAGCCAGCGCAGTCCCTGGGCCATCACGCCGGGCTCGGCGAGGGGAAGCGCGCCCTGCGTGCCGACGAAGCCGGTGTTTCCATACGAACAGGACTGGAGGCCGCCGACCGGCCCGCGTTCCACGACGGTCACGCTGTTGCCCGCGCGACGCAGGTAGTAGGCGCAGAACAGGCCGACGACGCCGCCGCCGATGACGAGGACGTCAGGGTCGTACCGGAGGGGGGCCGGGTTCGGGGAGGGCATCGTCGGCATCTGCTGTCCTTTACGGCGGCGCGATCACGGGGCGCGACTACAGGGTCACGATGAAGAAGTTGGTCAGCAGGTTGATCACGACCCGCTCGTAGATCTCGGCCATGAGCGCGATGCCGGGCTCGGCGAAGGTTCCCGGGGGCGGCTCGGCGAAGCGGATCACCGAGCGCCCCGCGTCGAACAGCTGGGCGCCGTGCCCGAAGTCGCCGACGATGGCGGTTCCCGGATCGACCAGGCGCGTCCGCACGATGAAGACGCCGTTCTGCTCCAGATCGTCCATCAGGCGGCCCTGCCCCATGAACCTGTAGTAGTCGACGGGATTGATGATGAGGCCGTCGGCGGTGCCTCCCATCTGCTCCGCCTCGTTGCACGCCGCGAGGATCGTCGAGCCGAACGGCCCCTTCGAGGTCATGCGGATGACCCCCGGGATGTTCAGCAACCCGCCCCTGCCTCGGATGATCGTGTGGTTCTCGGCCGTGCCGAGACGGACGATCAGCCGGTAGTTGATGAACGACTCGAAGGTCTCGGGGTCCTCCCACAGGTCCGGTGGGACCTGTACCCACGCGGTGGTGGGATAGAGCTCGGGGATCGGCGACCGGTGGAAGCGGTTGGCCGCCTCGCGCCTCAGGTCGGCCTCGGTGACCTGAGGGTCGCCGGGAAGGGGCGGGCTCTCGTGCCAGTAGAACCGCCGGGGATCCCTGGAGAGGTCGACGACCTTGAGCATGTTGCGCGCCGGGTAGCGCGGTTTGCGCCGCGAACTCGTCAGCGAGTCGGTGATCGTCACGTCGTACTCCACGGAGGCTTCGAGTCCCTTGGCGGCGCAGGCCTCGACGAACAGCCGGCCCGGCGACATCTGCTTCCTCCGCTCGGCGACGACTTCCGCCATCGTCGACTTCATGCCTTCTGTGCGTTGCATGGCTTCCTCGCTACTGGTGGTCCGGCGCTAGGGCGTGGCGTTGCCGGGCTTGCGGGTGACGAACATCCCCCAGCCGAACTCGCCGTCGTCGATGGCGATCTGGATCTCCGCGCAGGACTCGGAGAAGGCCAGCATCCAGTCGCGCGCCGAGGCGTCCGGCGTCGCCTCGGCGCGCTCGCGGGCGATCCTGCCCAGCACGCGGTAGGTCTGCCGGATGTGGCTCTCCAGGTTGCGGGCGAGGAGGATCTCGAATCCGGCCTCTTCCAGAGCGGCCTGGTAGCCGACGAAGGAGTAGCCGCCGTTCCATCTCACCCGGTCGTAGACGTGCTTGCGGGCGCGCTCGCCGATCTCCTTCTTGGGCTGGAGGAAGTCGGAGAAGGCGAAGACGCCCCCGGGGCGCAGGACGCGGTGGATTTCGAGGTGACTGCGCGGCTTATCCGGTACGAGGCAGAGCGCGTCCTGGCTGACGACGTGGCTGAAGGTGCCGGTCTCGTACGGCATCCGGGTGACCGATCCCTGGCGGAACTCGATGTCGAGCCCGTTCTCGGCGGTCAGGGCCTCCCGCGCGAACCTGATGCGCTCGGCGCTCAGGTCGAGTCCCCCGCAGCGGCAGCCGAACCTCCTGGCGAGGTGGATCGGGAAGTTGCCGCAGCCGCAGCCGACGTCGAGCACGAACGACGAGCCGTCGATTCCGGCGTCCGCCGCCAGGATGTCGGACGTCCGCTCGGCGGCGGCACGGTAGTCGTCGTCGGCGTCGCCCGCGAAGTAGCCGGTGTGCAGGACTCCGTCACCGTCCCAGAAACTCAGGTAGGTCTGAAGGGTTTGGTCGAAGAAGTCACTGACGTCCCTCTCGGTGTAGACGTGGCCGGTCGTTGACATCACGGGGTCCTTCCTTCGGCTGAGATGGCCTGGGTCGTCATGTGTAGGTGTCCTTGCGCGCGGACGTGAGGTGCTCCGGCTCCGGCCCCACCACGCTGGCGCCGCCGTCGATCAGGTGGAGCGCGCCGGTGACGAACGAGGCCCGCTCTCCGGCGAGGAAGGCCGCGACGGCGGCGAACTCGGCCGGGTCCCCGACGCGGCCCAGGGCGTTGTGCCGGCCCATGGCACGCAGCCGGGCTTCGACGTCGCCGTCCTCGGCCAGCTTCGCCGCCGCCCGCTCCACCGGCGGGGTACGGGTCGTGCCGGGTGCCAGCACGTTGACGGTGATGCCGTCGCGGCCGACCTCGGAGGCGAGGGACTGGGCGAAGCGCACGATGGCGGCGCGGGTCACCCCGGAGAGCGCCAGCTGGGCTATCGGGACGCTCGCCGTCTCCGAGGCCACGAAGAGCAACCGGCCCCACCGGGCGGCCCTCAGGTGCGGCAGCGCCGCGAGGGCCAGGGTCAGCGCCGGGGAGAGCACCTTGTCGATGGCCGCCTGGTATTCGGCCTGCTCGAACTGCGAGGCGGTGCCGATCGGCGGGCTGCCACCGCCGACGAGCACGATGTGAAGGACGCCGAAGTCGGCGGCGACCTCGTCGACCCAGCGGCGCGCCGCCTCCCCGTCCGTGATGTCGACGCTCGTGGCGTGGACCCGGCCGCGCGCCACCTCCTTGAGGCCGCGTTCGGCCTCCGCGAGCCGGTCGCGGTCGCGTGCGCCGATCGCGACGTGCGCGCCTTCCCTGGCCAGCTCCATGGCGGTGGCGAGGCCGAGGCCGCTGGATCCGCCGGCGACGAGCGCGACCTTGTTCTCAAGCCCCAGTTCCAAACGTCCTCCTCCTTGCCGTACGGGCTGTTCGGCATCCGGCCCCTAGCGCTCCCCGGTCGCCCGCGGCGGCGCGGTGCCGGCCCGCCGTGAACCGGTGGGAGGCGTGCCGCCGTAGCGGTAGCCATAGCGCCGGAACAGCGGCCATGACAGCGTCGCCGCGGCCAGCCTGGCGGGCAGCGGCAGATCGGTCCGCCAGGAGTCGTCCCGGTCCCTGATGACGGTGGTGCCGGTGTGGAAACGGTCGGGATTGCCGGTGACCGTGTGGTTGGTACGGAGCTCGATCGTCTGGCCCCGCATCGGGTTGGCGGCCGGGTCCTCGCCGCAGAGCCGCAGCAGCGCGCCGATCGTTCTCACCGGGTCGGCGATGAACTCCTCGTAGCGCAGGAACATCGACCGGTCCCGATGGCGGCGGACGATCGCCTGCGAGGCCACGTTGAAACCGTGCCAGTAGGCGGTGCTCTTCCTGGACGACATGACGTAGCAGTACTGCTTCTCCCGGCTCCACGACTGGGCGACCGCCCTGGGGTCGCGTACGAGATGGACGTAGTACGGCGTCACCCCGTCGAGGTGCGGCAGCAGGGCCGCCTCACCGGGGATCTTGGTGGTGTCCACGAGGACGCGGGCGCCGGTCAGTTCGGCGACGGCGTGGTAGGTCCGCGTCATCAGGGCGGCGTGCTCGCGGATCTCCTCGGAGTGCAGCCCGCGGTCGAGCACGCGCCAGGTGTGCCTCGTCCGTACGCAGGCCAGCTGGCGGCGGATGACGGCGTCCGCGTGGGCCTGCGCGGAGACCCCGGCCGGCCGCCCGAGCGGGAGGATCCTCGACCAGATGTGGCATTCGGTCAGCGGCCTGCCGCAGCCGCACGAGCTGTTCGCTCCCCTGCCCGCCGCGTTCTTCCACAGGAAGTGCAGTTCCCCGACGTGGAAGACCTCCGGGATCTCGTTGAGGATGTTGCCGATGATGGTGCTGCCGTTGCGGCACCATCCGGTGATACAGAGGATCTTGAGAGGTGTCTTCGAGAGGTTCGATCCGTTGATGACGTGCTCCTGACTCAACTCACGGCCGCCGGCTGCGCGTCCTGCCCGCGGACACAGAGCGCCACGGCCACGGCCGACATCGCGCAGACGGCGCCGACGACGAACACCGCGGGGTAGCCGAAACCGGCGGCGACCATTCCGATCAGCGGCCCCCAGACGGCCAGGCCCAGGTCCCAGAAGGAGGTGTAGGCGCCGATCGCGGCCCCCTGCCTCGACGGGTCGGTGCGGTTCATCACCATCAGGGCGAGCGACGGGTGCAGCAGCGAGAACCCGGCGCCCATGACCAGGCTGCCGAACACGGCGACGGGCAGGTTCGGCGCCAGGGCGATGATCGCAAGACCGGTGGCCTCGCCGATGCCGGACCAGATGGCGACCCTGCGCGGTCCGAGCCGGTCCGGTAGATGGCCGATGAACAACCTGGTGCCGGCGTAGACGGCGCTGAAGCCGCTGAGCACCACGACACCCGACTGGACGCCGCGGGCCTGGAGGTGCAGGACGACGAAGGCGGCGAGGCCCGCGTACCCCGCGGCGGCGAGTCCGAGGGCCAGCCCCGGCAGCAGCACCGGGCGTGGCAGCAGGGTGTGCCCACCGCTCTGCCGCACCTCGCCCGGCTGCCCCGCGCGTGCGGGGGCGGGAACCACGCTGATCAGTAGGAGGGCGACCAGCGCGGCGGCGGCACTGAAGCCCCACACCGCGCCGTAGCCGAAGTTCAGCAACAGCGCGCCCAGGAAGGTCCCCACCGAGATCCCGCCCCACATGCTGACGCCGTAGAGCCCGATCAACTGCCCGCGGCGGTCGTGCGGCGCGAGCGAGACGACCCAGACGGCGCCGGCGGTGAAGAGCGACGCCTCGCCGACGCCGGCCAGCAGGCGGACGGCGACCAGGCCGCTCAGGCCGAGCGGCAGGAAGTAGAGCAGGCCGCCGACGGCGATGACCAGCGCGCCTGCCCGCATGACGAGGCGATGGCCGTACCGGTCGGCCAGGTGGCCGGAGACGGGTCTCACCAGCAGGGCCGTGAGCGCCGTCGCCATGACCACCAGCCCGACGGCGAAATCGCCGGCGCCGAAGCTCTCCCTGACGAAACCCGGCAGCACCGGGATCGCCGCGGTGAGGCCCAGGTAACCGCAGAAGAGCCCTCCGAAGACCCCGGCGAGGGCGAGGCGGGGCATCGTGCTCTTCTCCGTGGAGGCTTCCATCGCTACTGCCCGACGGGCGCGGTGTCGGCCAGCCCGGTGACCGGATCCGCCGGCCGGGCGGAGTCCTGGTCGGCGGAGGCGTACCCGCCGGCCAGGGGGGTCCGCGGGTCGCGGGCCGACGCGACGGCCGCCGCCACCTTGCGGACCGCCCTGATCAGGTGATCGCAGTCCTGTGCCGAGAGGTTGGAGGACAGCGGGATGTCCACCGCCTGCTCCAGGTATCGCGTGGTGTTCGGCAGCAACGCCTTGATCTCCTCGACGCCCCTGGCGCCGAACATGAACCGCCAGTTCCAGAAGACCCGCACGTTGGTGTCCTCGTCGGAGCCGAGGTTGCGCGCGTCGACGCCCTCGCAGCAGAGCGCGCGGGCGAACCATTTCGCGTCCACGCCGGGAACGCGGAAGATGAACGCCTCTCCTAGATAGGCGCCGGGGGCCACGGGCTGGCGGATCGCGATCTGGGGGAGGTCGGAAAGGGCGGCGGCCACGTAGGCGTAGTTGCCACGGAAGCGTTCCAGGCGCATCGGCAGCCGGGTCATCTCGGCACACAGCAGGGCCGCGCGGATCTCGTCCATGCGGAAACTGAACAGCGGCAGGTCGAGATCGGTGGCGATCGGTGTCTCGCCGTCCGGGAAATGCCGCCGGAAGCGTCCCTCGTAGGCGCCGGAGAGCACGACGGCGCGGGCGAAGAGCACGCTGTCGTCGGTGGCCAGGAAACCGCCCTCGCCGCAGTTGAGCGACTTGTCGGACTGGGTGCTGAAGGCGCCCGCGAGGCCGAAGGTACCGAGTTTTCTGCCTTTCAGTTCCGCGCCGAGAGCCGGGACCGCGTCCTCGAACACCGGCACGCCCACGTCGGCGGCGAAGCGCGTCACCGCCTCCATGTCGGCGGCGAAGCCGCGCATGTGGACCACCAGGATTCCCTTGATCTCGGGTGTCCAGCGGCGCCGGAGATCGTCGACATCCATGTGCAGGTTCTCGTCCACCTCCACCAGGATGGGCGTGCATCCGGCGAGCACGATGGCGCTGGGGGTGGCCACGAAGGTGAAGCCGGGACAGGCGATCAGCGAGCCCGGCGGGATCCCCGCCGCCATGATGGCGAGCGCGAGCGCGGTGGTGCCGCTGGACACGGCCAGCGCGTGCTTGCTGCCGAAATAGCGGCACAGTTCCTCCTCGAACCTGCCGCATTCGGTGTCCTGCTGGGATCGGTAGTCGTAGCGGAAGTAGAGATGGCTGCGGATGGCGCGTAACGCCGCTTCCTCGTCCTCGGAATGGACGAAGACGGCCCCCTTGTCGTAGGTCGGCCAGGGGGTGCACCGGACGGGGTCACCGCCGTTCACGGCGAGCCGCCCGTCCTCGGTCTGTCCGGTCTCCGGCAACGGCCGGACCGGCACCGGACCCTCCTTGTTTCTGTTCACCGTCGAGCTCCTTGTTACTGGCTGGCTGCTTTTCTCGTCGATGTTCTCCGGGCAGGCGTAATCGCCACCACCGGCGCGGTGGTGGCGGCGTCGAAGGTGTCGGCGGTGAAACTTGTCCGTCGCTCCCCGCTGCGGCCACGGGGCTGGAGCGAACCGGAAACGGCGCTGTTGGTGGGCCGGGAAACTACGGGAGGTCGATTCTCCCGAGGGTCAGCCCGGTGAGTCCGAGGGGCTTATTGATCACATTGTCGGCCAAGGAAAACCTTTTGAATGTTCCCTAAATGTCCGGAGGGTGTCAATGGGGGAGAATGCCATGAGACCAATAATGACTAATCGACCCCGGAACAGAAAAACCCACAAAACCTATAATAAAACTCGAAAACCGGGAATGAATGTCACCGCCAAGCGGAGACATTTCCCATTTCCACTCCCGCCCGGCGTTCGACATCCCGGTTTCGGCCGACACCTTACCTGTGTTCGAGAAAAAACTTTTCGAGTGACGGCGATGATGTCGCAGCATTTTCCACACAGCCGGATCAATACCCGCCACTCATCCGAAAGGCTTTTCGGGCCATGCGGCCATCCCCCGGCGTTCACCGAGCCGGCGTCAGAGGCGGAAGTCCCAGTCGATCAGGCCCGCGCGCAGGTCGTCGGCGAGGCCTCGGACATAGGTGAGTTCGGTGTTGAGCACGGCCCGCTGGTACTCGGCCTCCACCAGGAAGAGGCGGGGAAGGAACTTCGCCCCCTCGGTCAGGTCGCGGTCCACCTCCGACAGTCGCGCCTCCAGGGAGACCAGCCGCTCGTCGAGCGCCGCACGGACCTCGTCGGGCGGCAGCACGGGCATGAAGGCGAGTGCGGCGGGAAACTCCGGGAACTCGCGGGCCCGCACGGAGAGCATCGTCCGCATCCACCGCCGCAGCGTGTCACGGCCCGCGTCGGTGGGCTCGTAGACGGTCCGCTCGGGCCGGTTCTCCTCTCGCGAGGTCTCGCGGACCGCGATGAGCCCGTCGCGGAGCAGCCTGTCGATGGTCTGGTAGACGCTGTTGCGCTGCGCGACGTTGACGACGTCGTCCTTGTGCCGCTCCTTGATCATCCGTTGCATCTGGTACGCGTGCATCGGCGCCTCACAGACCAGCGAGAGCAGCGCCATGGCCAGGGGGGATCGCCTCGTAGACATGGGCACATCGTAACGGCCTACCCAGCAATAGTTATTCTATGTATAGTCATTTTATGACTAAAAAAGCTCTGATAGCCGGCGGAGGCATCGCCGGCCCGGTGACGGCGATGGCCCTGCGGCGCGCCGGCATCGACAGCGAGGTTTTCGAGGCGTACGACCGAGGTTCCGATGGCGTGGGCGCCTTCCTCACGCTCGCGGTCAACGGGCTGGAGGCCCTGCGCCCCCTCGACCTGCACGATCTCGTCGGCGACCTGGGCATGGACTCCTCACGGATGCTGATGCTCAACGGGCGCGGCAGGCCACTCGCCGCCACCCGGCAGCCCAGCCGGACGCTGAAGCGCGCCGATCTCTATCGGGTGCTGCGCGACGAGGCCGTACGGCGCGGCGTGCGGATCCACTACGGCAGGCGCCTCACCGACGCCTCGATCACCGAGACCGGGGTGCGCGCGGCCTTCGCCGACGGCAGCACGGCTGAAGGCGATCTGCTGATCGGCGCCGACGGGCTCCACTCGCGCACTCGCGCGATCATCGACGCCGGGGCACCTCGCGCCCGGCACGTCGGCCTGCTGAACACCGGCGGTTTCGCGCGCGGCGTCGAGGTGCCCGGCGAGCCGGGAACGAGCCACTTCGTCTTCGGCAGGAGATGCTTCTTCGGCTACCTGATCCATCCGGACGGCGAGGTGTGGTGGTTCGCCAACCCGCCGAGTCCCAGGGAGCCGACGCCGGAGGAACTCGCGGCGATCACCCCGGCGCGGTGGCGCGCCAGGCTGACGGAACTGTTCGGCGACGACACCGGACCGATGCTCGACATCATCGGCGCGACCGACCACATCATGCCCGGCTGGAACACCTACGACTTCCCGACCGTGCCGAAGTGGTTCAACGAGCGCATGGTGATCCTGGGGGACGCCGCGCACGCGACCTCGCCCTCCTCCGGCCAGGGGGCGTCCATGGCGATCGAGGACGCCGTGGTGCTGGCCAAATGCCTGCGAGACGTCCCCGGCACCCGCGACGCGTTCGCCGCCTTCGAGGCGGCACGACGAAAGCGGGTGGAGCGGATCGTGGAGCAGGGCAGACGTAACGGGAGCGGCAAGGCGCAGGGAGCCGTCGGCGCCTTCTTCCGCGATCTCGCACTACCGGTGATCATGCGGCGGCTGGACAGGAGGAACGCGCTGGCCTGGATGTACGACCACCGGATCTCCTGGAACGAGCCGGCGTCCGCGGCGTCCGGCTGACCGGCGGGCGACCGGCAGACGACCGGCAGACGACCGGCAGGGTCAGGACGCGGTGATGGCGGTTCCGCGGGCCAGCAGCAGGACGACGGCGACCGCGGCGACGGCCACGGCCACGGCGAAGGGGACGCGCGGCGAGTTACGGCCCAGCGCCACCCCGCAGGCGGTGAGGGCTCCGGCCACCGCCAGCGCCGTCCAACCCCCCGTGCCCGGCGACCCGGTGGGGCCGAAGACGAGCAGGGCGGTCGCGGCCAGCAGCGGCAGCGGGATCAGGACGCGGACGCGGGCGACACCGAGCCGCTGCGGCCAGCCCCGGACCCCACCGGCGAGGTCCGCGGGGATGTCGGGGAGCACGTTGGCCAGGTGCGCTCCGCAGCCGAGCAGCGCCGCGGCCAGGACCGCCCACCAGGCGGGCCACGGATGTCCCGGCAGGCCCAGGGTCACGAACCCGGGAAGCGCGCCGAAGCCCACCAGGTACGGCAGCCAGGAGAGCACGGTCGCCTTGAGTCCGAGGTCGTAGGCCCAGGCCGCGGCGACACCGACGAGGTGGACCGCGCCTGCCGCCGGCCCCGAGGCCAGGGAGAGCGGCACGCAGAGCGCCAGGGCCGCGATCGCGGCGACCCACACCGTGCGGACGTTCACCGCGCCGCCGGCGACGGGCTTGCCGGTACGACCCGCGGCGGCGTCCCGCGCCGCGTCCACCGCGTCGTTGCACCAGCCGATCGAGAGCTGTCCGGTCAGCACCGCCGCGGCCACCAGGACGCACCCGGCCGCGCCACGCCCGCTCAGCGCGGCCAGCACGGTCACCAGGACGGTGACCGCCATGCTCGGCCCGGGGTGGCAGGCCAGCAGCAGCCCCCGCACGGCCGGCGCCGCCCCTGTCCCCGGGCACATCGGCCGGCTCGTCGTCACGGATCGATCGTAGGCCGAGAGGTCCGGGGAACCGGGTAGCGAACATCCCAAAAAAGCGGACATCACTCCAGGAAGCAGACAACTTTACGAGGCGGGATGCTCCGGGAAACGGACACCGAGGCTGTCGCGACGCATGTCACAGATCCAGCTGGGCAAAAGGCAGATGTCCGCTGTTCGCGAGCCGGGGGTCTGTTTTATGACGCGAATCGTCGCTGTCCGCGGCGCGCTCCCGCCGAACCGGCACCCCCAGGCAGAGATCACCGAGGCGTTCGCGCGGGTGTGCCTGCCCGAGGGGGCCAACCGCCGGCTGCTCGACCGGCTGCACACCTCCGCGCGGGTGGAGTCACGGCACCTGACGCTACCGCTCGAGCAGTACGCCAAACTGGACGGCTTCGGGGCGGCCAACGACATCTTCGTGGAGACGGCCGTGGAACTGGGCACCGAGGCGCTGGGCGGCGCGCTGGAGGAGGCCGGGGTCCTCCCCGAGGAGGTGGACATGATCCTCTTCACCTCGGTGACCGGCGTCGCGGCCCCCTCGGTGGACGCCAGGGTGGCCGGGCGGCTGGGGCTACGCCCGGACGTCAAGCGGATCCCCGTCTTCGGACTGGGCTGTGTCGCGGGGGCGGCCGGCATCGCCCGGCTCCACGACTACCTGCACGGCTGGCCCGAGCAGCTGGCGGTGCTGCTCTCGGTCGAACTGTGCTCCCTCACCCTGCAGCGCGGCGATGCCTCCGTCGCCAACATGGTGGCGAGCGCCCTGTTCGGTGACGGGGCGACGGCCGTGGTGGCCTGCGGTGACGAGTGGCGGCCCCGGTGTACCGGCTCGCCCGTGACCTCCAGGGCCGGCGCGGTGAGCGGCGCCGCCGCGACGACACGGCCCGTGGGACCCGCGGGGTCCTCCCCTGCGGCGAGCGCTCCCGCGGCCGCCTGGCCCGCGGGTCCCGCCGGCTCCTCCCCCTCCGGCGGCGAGCCGGCCTCCCACCGGCCCTGCGGACGGGCGGCTCCGGCGGTGGTGGCCTCGCGCAGCCATCTGTATCCCGGCTCCGAGCACGTGATGGGCTGGCAGGTCGGCGACACCGGTTTCCGCGTGGTGCTCGACGCGAGTGTTCCCGAGGTGGTGCGCACCTACCTGGCCGACGACGTGCGCGACTTCCTCGCCGACCACGACCTGAGCAGCGAGGAGGTGACGGCGTGGGTCTGCCACCCGGGCGGTCCCAAGGTCCTGGAGGCGGTGGCCGAGACGCTGCGGCTTCCCGAGGACGCGCTGGACCTCACCTGGCGCTCGCTCGCCGCGATCGGAAACCTCTCCTCCTCCTCGGTCCTGCACGTCCTGCGGGACACGCTCGCCCTGCGGCCGCCGCCGCCCGGCACTCCGGGGGTGCTCCTGGCGATGGGGCCGGGCTTCTGCTCCGAACTCGTACTGCTGCGCTGGTAGGAGCCCGATGTCCTGGCATCTGTCGTCCTGGTACCTGCTGCTGGTGCTGCTCGTCGGCCTTGAGCGGGTCGCCGAACTGATCGTCGCCCGCCGTAACGCGCGCTGGAGCACGGCGCGCGGCGGGGTGACGTACGGGCGGGGCCACTACCCGTGGATGGTCGCCCTGCACACCGCTCTGCTGGCCGGGTGCCTGCTGGAGGCGGGTCTGGCCGGCCGGCCCTTCGTGCCCGCGCTCGGCTGGCCGATGCTCGCCCTGGTGGTCGCCGCGCAGGGTCTGCGCTGGTGGTGCGTGGTCTCGCTGGGCCCTCAGTGGAACACCCAGGTGATCGTGGTGCCGGGCCTGCCGCTGGTGGAGCGGGGGCCCTACCGGCTGCGGCCGCTCCGCCACCCCAACTACGTGGCGGTGGCCGTCGAGGGGGCGGCGTTGCCGCTGGTGTACGGCGGGTGGGTCGCCGCGCTGACGTTCACGGTGCTCAACGCCGCGCTGATGAGGGTGCGGATCCGCTGTGAGGAGGACGCTCTGGCCTCGCTCTCCGCGACGGCACCGGCCGGCGCGCCGCCCGCCACCGGGCGGGCGCCGACATGATCGACATCCTGATCGCGGGCGGGGGGCCCGCCGGGCTGGCCACCGCCATCCACGCCGCTCTGGCCGGGATGGAGGCCGTCGTCGTCGAGCCCAGGGCCGTACCGGTGGACAAGGCGTGCGGCGAGGGGCTGATGCCCACCGGGGTCGCGGCCCTGCGGTCGCTGGGGGTACGGGCCGAGGGCAGGCCGCTGCGCGGCATCCGCTACCTGGACGGCCGTCACGAGGCGGAGGCGGCGTTCCGCGACGGATCGGGCCTGGGCGTGCGGCGGACCGCGCTGCACACCGCGCTGTCCCTGCGGGCGCGGGAACTGGGCGTGCGGATCGTTCCCGGCAAGGTGGACGGCGTGCGGCAGGACTGCCGTCTCGTCGAGGCGGCGGGGTTGCGAGCCCGCTGGCTAGTGGCCGCGGACGGCCTGCACTCCCCGCTGCGCGCCCTGCTCGGACTGGAACTGCCCTGCCGCGGGCCGCGCAGGTACGGGCTTCGGCGGCACTACCCGGTCGCGCCGTGGACGGACTTCGTCGAGGTCCACTGGGCGGCGGACGGCGAGGCGTACGTGACGCCGGTGGGCGAGAACCTGGTGGGCGTCGCCGTGCTGAGCTCTCGGCGGCGCGGCTATCCGGAGCACCTGGCGGACTTCCCCTCGCTCCTGGAGCGGCTGGAGGGGCCCGCCGCGACCCCGGTGCGCGGGGCGGGGCCACTGCGCCAGCGGGTCCGCGCCCGGGTGGCGGGGCGGGTGCTGCTGGTCGGCGACGCGGCCGGCTACGTCGACGCGCTCACCGGGGAGGGGGTGTCGCTCGCGCTGACGTCCGCGCGGTTGCTGGTCGACTGCCTGAGGGCCGGCGTCCCCGGGGCGTACGAGGCCGCCTGGCTGCGGCTGTCGCGACGGCACCGGCTGCTCACCGGGGCGCTGGTGGGCAGCCGCCGTTACCGGGCGGCGGGGCGGTTGATCGTCCCGGCCGCCCGGCGGCTGCCCGCCCTGTTCGGCGCGGCGGTGCATGCCCTGGCCTGACCCGGCCGGCGGGCTCCACACCGCTCCGTTCCCGGACGGAGGGCATGGACGGACGCCGCGGACGCGCGGCCGTCGGGGCGGCAGGTGACCTCACATCAGCGTGGCGAGACCTTGTGAACGACCCCCAGCCTGGGGGCGTAGTGCGTGGTGCCCTCGAACCTGAGCCGCCACTCACCGCCGGTGCGCCCCTCCACCACCCTGGTGAAGCGTCCGTGGGAGTCGGTCGTGGCACCGGCCGCCTTCGTCCAGTCGGCGCCCTTACCGGCCCGGTGCATGATCGCGACGGGCTGGCCGGGGAAGGGGGCGTAGTCGAGGTGCCCCTGAGGGTCGACCCGGTTCAGCGCGCCCGTCACGCGCACCCCCGAGCCTCCCGGTGCCACCTGGACTCCGCCGAACCTGGTCAGCCGCTTCAGCAGGAAACCCGTATGTCCGGTGACCTCGGCGCCGTCGGCGCCCCTCGCGGTCACCGAGACGGTCCAGGGGCCGGCCGGATACCAGCGGCTCAGGCTCCTCTCCGGCGCGAACCGCCAGGTCTCCCACCCCTCCCCCGGACGGAACCAGGTCATCCCCGCCGTGTCCGGGGCGAGACGGGCGGACACGGTCGGGCCGGGGACGGGGCCGGGCGCGAGGGCGGGGCCCCTGCCGGGACCGCCGCCCGGGCGGGACGCGGTGACGGGGAAGGACGTTCCCTTCGAAGCGGGGATCGCCCCCGGCTCGACCTTGATCGTCACCCCCGCGGGGCCGGTGACGCCTCGGGCCACCACCTCTATCACCATGCGTACCGTGTCCGCGGGCCCGACCACGGGATTCGCGGGACGCAGGGTCACCGAGCGGATCGTCAGGTCCTCGGCGGCGGCCGCCGGAGCTCCTGCCGGTACCGGCAGGGCCACGGTCCCCGCCGCCAGGGATGCGAGAAGGACTCTCAACGTCATGACCAGGAGGCTAGGAGTCCACCGGTAACAGGCAGGTAGAGGACACACGCCCCGTTGGGCAAAGCGGCGCCCACCCGCCGGCGCCGGAGACCGAGGTCCGGATCCGGCGCCGGCGGGCGGTCAGTCCTCGTACATGCCGTCGATGATCTCGGCGTACTTGGCGTGGATGATGCGGCGCTTGAGCTTCAGGCTCGGGGTGAGCTCCGCGGTCTCGGCGGTCCACTCCACCGGCAGCAGACGCCAGCGCTTGACCTGCTGGACACGGGCCAGTTTCTCGTTGGCGGCGGCGATGGCGCCCTCGACGGCCTTGAGGACGTCGGGGTGCTCGGCGAGGTCGGCCAGGGTGGTGAACGTGATGCCGTTGGCCTGCGCCCAGCCGGGGGCCACCTCGCCGTCGAGGGTGAGGATCGCCACCGGGTAGGGCCTGCGGTCGCCGTAGGCGAGGGCCTGGCCGATGAGCGGGTGCTCCTTGAGGTAGTTCTCGATGTTGGCCGGGGAGATGTTCTCGCCTCCCGCGGTGATGATGAGCTCCTTCTTGCGGTCGAGGATGCTGACGAAGCCGTCGGCGTCGATGGAGCCCACGTCGCCGGTGTGCAGCCAGCCGTCGGCGTCGATCAGCTCGGCGGTGGCCTCCGGCCGCCCCAGGTAGCCGTGGGTGTTGGCCGGGCTGCGGGTGATGATCTCGCCGTCCTCGGCGATGCGGACCTCGACGCCGGGACCCGCCTGGCCGACGGTGCCGAGCTTGAAGCTGTCGGGGGCGTTGGCGGTGAAGGCGCCGGTCGTCTCGGTCATCCCGTACACGTCCAGGACCCGCAGGCCGAGACCGGCGAAGAAGCGCTGGACCTCCAGCGGCATGGGCGCGGCAGCGGTGGCGAGCCAGCCCGCGTTGTCGAAGCCGATCATCGACCGGATGATCGACAGCAGCGCCGCGTCGGCCTGCTCGTAGGCGGCCAGGACCTCGGGCGAGGGGGTACGCCCGTACTGGTTGGCCTCGATGTAGGCGAGCCCGGCGGCCATCGCGTTGCGCACGCCCTCCTGCTGCTCCTCGGGCTGGGTGGCCAGCAGCGCCTGCAGGCGGGCCATCATCTTCTCCCACACGCGCGGGACGCCGAAGAACAGCACCGGCTTGACCTGGCCGAGGGTCGCGCCGAGCTGGGCGAGGTCGGTGCAGAAGTGGGTGTGGGAGAGCTTGAAGAGCGGCAGGTAGAGGCTGAGCACCCGCTCGGCGATGTGCGCGTAGGTGAGGTAGGAGATCTGGGTGCCCTTGCTGGGCAGGTCGGCCATCCGGTTGGTGGCCACGACCTCGAAGAACACGTTGGAGTGGGTCAGCGGCACACCCTTGGGGTTGCCGGTGGTGCCCGAGGTGTACAAGACCGTGAGGACGTCGTCGGCGGTCACCGCCTGCCAGCGGGCGTCGACGGCGGCGGGGTCGGCCGCGAGCCGGTCGCGGCCGAGGGCCAGGAAGTCGTCCCAGGAGACGAACCGGTCACCGGCCGGGGCCCCCTCCAGCACGATCACCTTGCGCAACTCGGGAAGGTCGTCAAGGACCGGCTCCCACCTGGCCAGCTCCGCAGGTCCGCCGAGCACCGCGATCTTCGCCTTGACGTCGCCGGCGACGAAGGCCACCTGCTCGGGGGTGAAGGTCGAGTAGACCGAGCACGACACCGCGCCGGCGTGCACCGCGCCCAGGTCCGCCAGCACGTGCTCACTGCGGTTCACCATCATGAGCGCGACCGCCTCGCCGGGTTCCAGCCCGAAGGCGGCGAACCCGGCGGCGATCTCCAGAACTCGCTGCCGGGCCTCGGAGTAGGTCAGGGTGGACCAGCCCCCCTCGACCGGGTCGGAGTACGCCGGGGCGTCGGGGTCGCCCTCGGCCGCCTCCTTCAGCTGACCACAGACCGTACGGCCCGCGATCTCCCTCTCGATGGCCGCCCGCTCCTCAAGCACACCGGTCATACAGAGCCTCCTGAAAGTGCTTACTTGCACGAGTGGCATGCATCGCACCACACGCCGTTCCTCCCGGACAAGACCCTGAAAGGGAGAAGAAACATCACAATGCGCAGTTGCCTTCGGCATCCCCACGGAGAGCACACGTAGAGTTGTCACTTGATCACACTGTGACATTCTGGGGGGCGCATGCCATCGGGGAGACGTGCCCGCGAGAAGACCTTCTTCGGGCACCCGCGCGGCCTGGCGACACTGTTCGGCACCGAGATATGGGAGCGCTTCAGCTGGTACGGCCTGCGGGCCATCCTCGCCACCTTCATGGCCGCCTCCCCCGCCATCGGCGGCCTGGGCCTGAGCCAGCAGACCGCCCAGGCGGTCGTCGGCATCTACGGCGCGCTCATCTATCTCGTCGCCCTGCCCGGCGGCTGGATCGCCGACCGGGTGCTCGGCGCCCGCAGGGCGGTGTTGTGGGGCGCCTCCGTCATCATGTGCGGCCACATCAGCATGGCCGTCCCCGTCGAGACCGGCGCCTTCGTCGCGCTCGGACTGCTCCTCATCATCGCCGGGACCGGGCTGATGAAGCCGAACATCTCCACGATGGTCGGCAAGCTCTACCCGCAGGACGACGACGCGCGCAGGGACGCCGGGTTCTCGATCTTCTACATGAGCATCAACATAGGCGCCTTCATCGCCCCCCTCGTCGTCGGCTGGCTCGCCTCGGGCAACCGCTGGCACCTGGGCTTCGGCGCGGCGGCGGTCGGCATGGCCCTGGGCCTCGCCCAGTACGTGCTGGGCAGGCGGCACCTGAAGGGGGTGGGCGAGCGGCCGGGACACCGGCTGACCCCGCGCGAGCGCAGGCACTTCGGCCTCGCGGCGGCCGTCGCCGCCCTCGTGACCTGTGGCGGCCTGGCCGTCTGGACGGCGTCGGGCACCTTCGACCTCGACACCTTCGCACTCGTGATGACGCTGTTCATCGTGGCCGTGCCGGTGTTCTACTTCGGCTACATCCTGCTGGGCAGCCACAACCTGACCGATGACGAGCACTCCCGGATGAAGGCCTACATCTGGCTGTTCATCGCCGCCGCCATCTTCTGGATGATCTACGACCTGGCGCCGACCGTGCTGCTGTTCTTCGCCCAGAACAAGACGGATTTGTCACTGTTCGGCATCCGGATCACCCCGGCCACCACGCAGTCGTTCAACCCGCTGTTCATCATGATCTTCGTGCCGCTCTTCGCGGCGCTCTGGGTCAGGCTGGGCAACCGGGTGACCGCTCCGCACAAGTTCTCGGTGGGACTGTTCATCAACGGCCTGAGCTTCATGATCATGGCCCTGGCCGCCAAGCTGGCCGAGAGCGGGAGGATCACGGTCTGGTGGCTGGTGCTGGTCTACCTCGTCCAGGTCTTCGGCGAGCTGTCGCTGAGCCCGGTCGGCCTCTCGGTCACCACCAAGCTCGCCCCCGAGGCGTTCAAGAGCCAGATGCTGGGACTGTGGTTCATCTCCATCTCGGTGGGCGATGCCGTGGGCGGGCAGACGGGGCGGCTGAGGAACCACATGTCGGAGCCCGCGTACTTCCTGACCCTCGCGCTGATCGCCGTCGTGGCGTCGCTGGTGCTGCTCGCGTTCGCCGGCAGGCTCCATACGATGATGCGCGAGCACCGGCCGCCGAACACCGCCCCGCCCCCCTAACGGAAATCCTATATATCCGGTCATGGGATGATTTATCTGTGAATAATGTCCTCGATCTCATCGGGATCTTCGTCTTCGCTCTCTCCGGTGCCCTGGTGGGCGTGCGCAGGCGACTCGACGTGGTGGGCATGGCCGTGCTGGCCGAGATGACCGCGCTGGGCGGCGGAATCGCACGCGACCTGATCCTGAACGTGCGGCCCGCCGCCTTCTCCAGCATCGGCTACGTGGTCGTGCCGGTACTGGCCACGGTGATCGTGTTCTTCTGGCACCCGCAGGTGGAGCGGGTGATGCCCGCGGTGAACGTGCTGGACGCCGCGGGCCTCGGCCTGTTCTGCGCGGTCGGCACCGAGAAGGCGATGTACTTCGGCCTCACCCCCCTGCACGCGGCCCTGCTCGGGATCATCACCGCGGTCGGCGGCGGCATCCTGCGCGACGTCCTCGCCGGGCAGATCCCCACCCTGCTGTACGACCGCCAGCTGTACGCGGTGCCCGCCATGCTCGGCTCGGCGGTCATGGCGCTGCTCTACACCCTGAACCTGCACGGCTGGCCGGCCACGCTGGCCGCCGCCCTGCTGGCCTTCGGGCTGCGCATCGTGGCCATGCGGCTGAAACTGCGGGCCCCGCTGGCCAGGGGCGTCACCTCCGAGTAAGCCCTCCCGGAGCGGACTCAGAGGGCGGGGGTGAGAGGCTCGGCGGGCCGGGTGCCGTACACCCCCCTGAGCCTGGCCTCGGCGATGCGCCGCACCGCCTCGGCGAGGACCCGGGGCGGCTGGGTGAAGGGCAGGCGCAGCCGCCCCTCCAGCGTGCCGTCCACGCCGAACCACTGTCCGGGGGCCAGCCGGACCCCCTGGCAGGCCGCCGCGTCGGCCAGCGAGGTGGCCGAGGGGTCCGGCAGCCGCACCCAGAGCGAGCCGCCGCCCCTGGGCGGAACGAAGCTCCAGTCGGGCATCCGCGCCGCCAGCTCGGCCACCAGGGCGTCCCTGGAGGCGCCGAGGAGACGGGCGCGCTCGGCCCTGGCCCCCTCTATGTCCTCGAACAACCTGGCCACCACCAGCTGTTCGAAGAGCGGGCTGGCGATGTCGATGGAGGCGCGGAGCACGGCAAGGCGGCGGACCCTGGCGGCGGTGGTACGGATCCAGCCGATGCGCAGCCCGCCCCACCACAACTTGGACGCCGAGCCGATGGTGATCACCCTCCCGTCGATGTCGAAGGCCGCCAGCGGCGTGGCCCGGGCCTCCTCGTCGAGCGCCAGCTCACACCAGCTCTCGTCGACCACCAGAACCGTGCCGTGGCGCCGCGCCGCACCGGCCAGGGCCGCTCGCGCCGCGTCGTCCATCAGGTGCCCCGTCGGGTTCTGGAAGTCGGGGATCACGTACGCGAGGCGGGCGGCCGACTGGCGCATCGCAGAGGTCAGCAGGTCCAGGTGGCGCCAGCCCTCGTCGGGAATGCCGACTCCGACGATCCTGGCCCCGCGCATCCTGGCCAGGTCGATGGCGTGCGGGTAGGTGGGCGACTCCAGCAGCACCGGGTCCCCGCGCGAGAGCAGCATCGTGGTCACCAGGTGGATGGCCTGCTGGGCTCCGGTGGTCACCAGGATCTGCTCCGGCCGGGTGGCCACCCCCCGCGCGCTGTAGCGGGCGGCGATCGCCTGGCGCAGCGGGGCGATCCCGAGCGGGTCGTAGCCCGTCCCGAGCGTGTAGCGAGGGTACTGGCCGGTGACGGCGGTGATCGCCTCGGGCAGTGTCGAGATCGCGCTCGGGGCCGCGGTGTGCATCGGCAGCAGCCCGTCGTCCTCGGCGGCGATCCACGGGTTGTCCGCGCCCAGCGAGCCCGCGTCGGGCAGCGCCGTCCAGCTCCCCGCCCCCTGCCTGCTCTCCAGGTACCCCTGCTCGCGAAGGAGGTCGTAGGCCGCGGTCACGGTGGTGCGGCTGACGCCCAGCGCCTCGGCCAGGTGGCGCTCGGCGGGCATCCGTACCCGCACCGGCAGCCGCCCGTCGAGGACCAGCGACCGCACGCTCTGGGCCAGCACCCGGTAGTACGGCCTGGCGCCGGGGCCGATCGCCAGGAGACGGGCGAGCTGGGGGCCACTGAGATATCGATCCACCCCAACCACCATAAGGCCACTTTCCACGATTGGCCCTTTTGTCCGGAAGTGGTGGCCCCGACGATTGGGACCATCATGAGCGAACTCTCCCTGCCCACTCTCGGCTCCCTTCCCAACCGGCTCACCCGTCTGTACGCGGGCCTGGCTCTCTACGGCGTCGGCGTCGGCCTGCAGATCGAATCCCAGCTGGGCGGCAGCCCCTGGGACGTGTTCCACCAGGGACTCTCCCTCCACCTGGGCCTGTCGGTCGGCAGCTGGATCATCATCGTGGGCGCCCTGGTCATGCTGCTGTGGATTCCGCTGCGGCAGAAGCCGGGGCTGGGCACCCTCAGCAACGTCGTCCTGCTCGGGCTGTTCGCCGACGCGGCCATATGGCTGGCCCCGACCCCGGACGCGCTCACCGCGCGCTGGGCGTACCTGCTGCTCGGCGTCGTCGCCACCGCGGCGGCCACCGGCCTCTACATCGGCGCCGGTCTCGGCCCCGGACCGCGCGACGGCCTGATGACCGGCCTGAACCGGCTGGGCCTGTCCATCCGCTCGGCCCGCACCGTCATCGAGGTCACCGTGCTGGCCGCGGGCTGGCTGCTCGGCGGGACCGTGGGAGTGGGAACGCTGGTGTTCGCCCTCGCCATCGGTCCGCTGACCCAGTTCTTCATGCCGCGGACCCGTCCGGGAGCGCGGTTGCGCTCTCAGCCCCCGGAGAGCGCGCCGAAGCGTTAGCTTCAAGGCATGTGGATCGAGGACTACGCTCTCATCGGCGACATGCAGTCAGCGGCCCTGATCGGCAGGGACGGCTCCATCGACTGGCTCTGCCTGCCGCGCTTCGACTCGCCCTCGTGCTTCGCGGCACTGCTCGGCACTCCCGGGAACGGCCACTGGTGGATCGGCCCCGCGGACGCCGGGCGGCCCCACGCCACCCGGCGCCGCTACCGGGGCGAGACCCTCATCCTGGAGAGCGAGTGGGACACCCCCGGCGGCACGGTCCGGGTGACCGACTACATGCCCACCCGACACACCAACCCCGACCTGGTGAGGATCGTGGAGGGCGTGTCGGGGACGGTGGAGATGGCCACCGAGATCCGCATCCGCTTCGACTACGGCCGGATCGTGCCCTGGGTACGCCGCAGCGACGGCCTCCTGCAGGCGGTCGGCGGACCCGACTCCGTGTGGCTGCACTCCCCCGTCCCGCTCCAGGGCGGCGACTACGCCCACAAGGCGACGTTCGAGGTCTCCGCGGGAGACAGCATGGCGTTCATCTTCACCTGGCACCCCTCACACGAGCCCCGGCCCGAGGAGATCGACCCGTACGAGCAGCTGGCCGCGACCGAGGAGCTGTGGGCCGAGTGGGTCGAGCGGTGCGGCTACCAGGGACCGTGGCGCGAGGCCGTGGTCCGCTCGCTCATCACGCTCAAGGCGCTCACCTACGCCCCCACCGGCGGCATCGTCGCCGCCCCCACCACCTCACTGCCCGAGGACCTCGGTGGCGTGCGCAACTGGGACTACCGCTACTGCTGGCTGCGCGACGCCACCATGACCCTGGACGCCCTCATCGGCTCCGGCTACCTGGACGAGGCCCGCGCGTGGCGGTCCTGGCTGCTGCGGGCCATCGCGGGCCGCGGTCAGGACCTGCAGATCATGTACGGCGTCGCCGGGGAGCGCCGGCTCACCGAGCTCGAGCTCGACTGGCTGCCCGGCTACGAGGACTCCCGCCCGGTCAGGATCGGCAACGGCGCCGTCGACCAGCTCCAGCTGGACGTCTACGGCGAGGTCCTGAACTCCCTGTACCTGTCTCGCGTCTCGGGCCTGGAGTCCGACCATCGGGCCTGGACCATCCAGTTCGAGCTGATCTCCTACGTCGAGGAGCACTGGGACGAGCCGGACGAGGGACTGTGGGAGGTCCGTGGCCCACGCCGGCACTTCGTGCACTCCAAGGTCATGTGCTGGGTCGCCCTCGACCGGGCCATCAAGCACATGGAGACCTTCGGCAAGCCCGGCCCGCTGGCACGCTGGAGGGAACTGCGCGACCGCGTCCACGCCGAGGTCTGCGACAAGGGCTTCGACCCGGTGCGCGGCACCTTCACCCAGTCCTACGGCTCGCCCGAACTGGACGCGGCCCTGCTGCTGATCCCGATCGTCGGCTTCCTGCCGCCGGAGGACCCGCGCGTGATCGGGACGGTGGAGGCGATCCAGCGCGAACTGATGGCCGACGGCTTCGTGCTGCGCTATCCGGTCTCGGCCGACAACGAGGTGGACGGCCTGCCCGGCGGCGAAGGGGCGTTCCTGGCGTGCAGCTTCTGGCTGGCCGAGGTCCTGGCGATGATCGGCCGCAAGGACGAG
Organism: Streptosporangium sp. NPDC049248; assembly: GCF_040678965.1. Taxonomy (NCBI): domain Bacteria; kingdom Bacillati; phylum Actinomycetota; class Actinomycetes; order Streptosporangiales; family Streptosporangiaceae; genus Streptosporangium; species Streptosporangium sp. NPDC049248. Next base: position 147,880 of record NZ_JBFAQY010000009.1, on the reverse strand, counting down.
GCGGTCGAGCTGTTCGAGCACCTGCTGTCGCTCCGCAACGACGTCGGCCTGCTCGCCGAGGAGTACGACCCCCGCTACGGCCGGATGGTCGGCAACTTCCCACAGGCCTTCAGTCACGTGCCGCTGATCCACACCGCCCGCGCGCTCAGCTGAGACGACGGCACCCAACCGTCCGTTTTGTGCCCTTTAGTCCCTATAGGGCGGCCAAGCCGACAAATTTCTTAAAAAACATCAAGAAATCTGGGATTCGGCTGCAACAATCCGGTGCGAGCGTGACTCTCATCCGCTGTAACACCACCGGAAAGGAACGAACCAATGAGCGATTTCGACGTGACCACCACGGACCTGGTCGACTACGACGGCGACGGAGGGACCGACGCCCAGCTGATCGACACCGACGGTGACGGCCTCGCCGACGAGGAGCGCTACGACACCGACGGCGACGGCGTCACCGACGTCGTCTACCTCGACCACGACGGTGACGGCTACATCGACGAGACCCGGGTCGACCTGAACGGCGACGGGGTCGCCGACTACACCGAGTACTCGGGTCCCTTCCCGACCGTCTGACGGAAAGAGCCGGCGTGAGCCCGCGTGACCTCACCGGGAGGGGGACCCGGATCCAGGTCACAAGGGCCGCCGACGAGAAAGGCGATCGATGAGGGACCGACGCGTGTTCCTTCACCTGCTGTTGCTGGCCTGGCCGGCACTGACCGGCTGCGGCGCGGTGGCGGGACTCCGAGGGGAGACCGTCGGCACGCCCTCGGCATCCCTGCGAGGCGACCGTGTCGGCTCCCTGCGCCCTGAGGAGACGGGATCCATCACGGTGGGAACACCGATCGGGTTCCTCCCGCTGCCCCTGGTGCTCGCGGCGGCGGCGGTCACCCTGGCCGCGGCGGCCACGGGCCTTTACCTGTGGCACCGCAACCGCCGCCCCGCCCGGGCGCCCGTGCCGGGCACCTGGCAGACGGCCTCGTACGGGACACCGTGGCAGGGAACGCGGCCACCGGTGACACAGCCTCCGTTCCCCGCGGGCCAGGAGGGCCCGGTGCCGGAGCGACCCGCCGCCGACCATGCCGTCCCACCGGCGGATCCACCCGCCGGCCCCTCGGACGACCCGCTGTCCGAGGCACTGGCCCAGGTCTCCGGGAGCGGGATCAGCCCGGCGCTCACCCAGCAGGTGGAAAGGCTCTTCGCCGAGGGCCATCCCGGGCGTGAGGCCCTGGTCGGGGCCTGCGTGGGCTACCGGGACCAGCTCGCGGAACGCCACCCCCGGCTGGCCGGGACACTGCTGGAGGCGCTGAACCGGGCCGGCGTCCAGGAGATCGTCGCGGACGGGCAGCGCTTCGACCCGCGCCTGCACGAGGCGTTCGGCACCGCGCCGGCCGACAACCCCGAACTGCACGACGTCGTCGCCGAGACCGTCAGGCGAGGGTACGCCGACGGCGGACAGGTGATCCGCGTACCGCAGGTCGTCGTCTACCGCCACGCCTCACCGGACTCCGGGGCGGAGCGGTGAGCGGCTCGGCACCCGGCGGAAGCAGCGCGGCGGGTCGCGAGAACGTACCGGACGTCCAGGGCGGTGACGCGTGAGCACCGGACCCGCGGACCTGCTGCGCCACCTGTGCGACACCACCTCGGCCAGGCTTTCCGGCGCGGAGCTGCGCGAACGGGTGGCGCAGGTGCGCGCCGGCCTCGACGCACCACTGCGGGTCGCCGTGGCGGGCGCGGTCAGCAGCGGCAAGTCGACGCTGGTGAACGCGCTGCTCGGCCTGCCCGTCGCCCCGGTGGACGCCGGTGAGTGCACCTTCGTCGTCACCCAGTACGAGTACGGCGAGGACGACGGCCGCATCACGATCGAGCTCCTTGACGGCGGCGTGGCCCACTCCCGGCTGTTGCCCGGCCACCGGCTCCCCTCGGAGCTCGGCGTCGACGTGGCCCGGATCCGGCGCCTGCGGGTCTCTCTGGACCTGCCGTCGCTGCGCACCATCACCATCATCGACACCCCCGGCATGAACACGGTGACGGCCGCCAACGAGCGGGCGGCCAGGAGCATGCTGTTCGGTTCCGGCGACGAGGACGACCGCGCGCAAGCGATGATCTACGTGCTGCGCTACGTCCAGAAATTCGACGACACCACCCTCGCGGAGTTTCGCGGGCTGACCGATGCCTGCGGCATGAGCTGCGTCAACACCCTCGCCGTGCTCGGCCAGGTCGACCGGCGCGGCGACGAGGGCGACCCGTGGCCGACCGCCAGGCGGCTGGCCGCCAAGGGGTACGAGGACCTGCGCACCTCCGTCTTCGACGTGGTCCCGGTGATCGGCCTGCTGGCCGAGACCGCGCGTGCCCTCCCGCTGGGCGGCGAGGAGGTGGCGGCCCTGGAGACGCTGGCCGGACTCGACGAGGACGACCTGGAGGACTACCTCCTGGACCTGGACGACTTCCGCTCCGCGCCCGAGATACCCGTGCCGGCCGAGGTGCGCCACCGGCTGGTGGAGCGGCTGCACCGCTACGGCATCACCAGCGCGGTCGAGGCGGTGCGCGCGGCCGGCCCCCTCTCCCCCGAGGCGCTCACCTCCCACCTGCTGGAACGCTCCGGCTACTCCTCGGCGGGGCGGGCCGCCACCGGCTCCGTGGCCGCGGGCATCGCCCACTTCGCCCGCCGCGCCGACCAGCTGAAGGCACTCGACGCGCTGACCCGGCTCCGCGCGCTCGCCAGGACGCCGACGATGGGGGCCGACCGCGCCACCCTGGACGCGCTGGCGGCCCAGCTCGACGAGAACCGGCCGATCGCGACCTCCCTGGGCGGCCTGCGGATCTTCACCGCCGCCGAGGCGCTCGGCCGCGGAACACTGGTCCTGAACGAGGAGATGACCGCCGAGCTGCTGCGCCTGGCCCGCCACGACGGGCCCGCCGAGCAGCTCGGCCTGCCCGCGACGGCCTCCCCGGAGCAGATCGCCGCCGCCGCCACCGCGGCGTCGATGCGCTGGCGCACGCTCGCCATGATGAGCGAGGGACGCGCCGGCGGGCACCGGGCCAGGGACGTGCTGACCGTCCTGGAGGACCTCGTCTCGGCGGCGCTGGAGGAACAGGCGCCCCCCGGCGGCGACGGGGGCGGCGAGAAGCTCCCGCCGGTCCGCGTGGACCCCGCCGCGATCGAGACGCTGCGGGCCTCCCCCATGGTCCCGGCCGACGACCGGCGGGCGCTGGAGCTGCTGCTCTCCGGAGCCGAGCTGGCCACCCAGCTCGGGGCGCCCCCCGGGACCCCGCGCGCCGAGATCGCCGGCTACGCCGCCGCCCTGAGCGCCCGGTTCCGCACCCTCACCCACCGGCCGCTCCCCCTGCGGCAGCGACGGGCGGCCGAGACCCTCTGCGAGGCCTACGAGACCATCTGGTCGCACCACGCGGACGGTTCCTGAGGCGGGATACCGCCGGCAGAGCGGCACCGGCCCATCCATCCATCCCCGACAGGAGAAAAGGAACATGACGACCCCCGACCCGACCGGCCCCGTGGCCAGGCTGCTGCGCTACGCCAACGAGGTCCACGCGCTGGCCGGGCAGTGCGGCAGGCAGGACCTCGCGGAGGTGCTGGCCGCGTGCGCGGGCCGCTGGAAGGACGAGTGCACCGACATCGTCGTCGCCGGGGCGCAGAAACGCGGCAAAAGCCGTCTGCTCAACACACTGGTGGGCCACCCCGACCTGCTCCCGGTCGACGCCGACGTCGCCACCAACTGCTTTCTGTCGCTGCGGCGCGGCCCCCGGCTGGCCGCCGTCGTCCACCGCAGCACCGACTCGGGGCCGCTGCAGACACCGATCACCATCGAGTCGATCCCCGACTACGCCTCGATGCGCGGTGACGCGGGCAAGCGCCGCGACGTGGTGAGTGTGGACATCACCCTCGACAATCCCCTGCTCGACGGGTTGCGGCTGCTCGACACCCCCGGCGTGGACAGCCTGACGGTGGGGCACCGGCAGGTGACCGTGGCCATGCTCCAGCGGGCCGACGCGCTGCTGTTCGCGCTCAGCGCGCAGGACCAGCCGGTGCTCAGGCACGAGCTGGAGTTCCTCGCGGAGGCCGCCGAGCGGGTCCAGGCGATCGTGTTCGTGCTGACCAAGGTGGAGGATTCGACCAACTGGCGAAACCTCCAGGAGGAGAACAAGAGCCGCCTGAGGACGTTCGTCACCGAGGCGATCGCCGCCGACCCCGCCAGGGCCGCGACACTGGCCCCGCTCCTGGAGGCACCGTGGATCCCGGTGAGCGCCAAGCTCGCCGAGGCCGCCGAGGCCAAAAGGCGCGAGGGACGCGAGGAGCGGGCGAACACGCTGCGGGCGCGCAGCGGCATGGACGCGCTGGAGCGGCACCTGCGCGCCTTCGCCGAGGGCAGGGAGTCGGCGCGGGGCGCCACGGTGGTCGCCGCCGCCCTGTCGGTGCTGGGCTCGCTGACGACCAGCGCCAAGGACGACGTCGCCGCGGGCTCCGACGACGACGGCGACGTCGCCGCCCGGCTCGCCGAGGTGGACGCCGACCTGGCGGCCCTGGCCGAACTGTCCGCGCGGCGCAGGGCGGGCATGGTGGCCAACACCTTCATCGGACGCGAGGTGGGGGGCATCGTGGGCGCGCGGGTGGCCGAGATCCGCCAGCCGTACGAGAACACGATCGCCACGCTGAAGAAGCAGGCCCAGATCGACCAGTACATGGCGGAGCTGCCGGTGAGCGTCCAGCGTTCCCTGGAGGCCGCCTGGTCGCAGATCGTCTACGACGTGGAGAGGCTGGCCAGGACCACGCTGGACGCCTTCGCCCGCGATCTCGGCCTCGACCCGGTCGAGCTGACCGCCGACAGGCAGGCCATGCCCAACCTGTCGCAGGTCCAGGTCAAAGGCGACATGGCCGCCGAGGCCCCGGAAAGCGTGGACATCATCCGGGACGTGCTGCCCTCGGCCTCGATCGGGCTGTCCCTGGGCGGCTTCGCCACGGCCCTGCTCGGCCCGGTGGGCTTCATCCTGGTCGCCCCGGCCATCGGCGCGGCCATCTTCATGGGGCGGCGCTCGATGGAGAAGGTGCAGCGCAGCCAGGCGGCGATCAGAGGGGCGCTGCGCGACCAGTTCGCCGTGGTCACCAGGGAGATGACACTCGACCTGGAGCGGATGGTGGCCACCTGGCGGGTGAGCGTCGAGCAGGCCGCCGACGACACCCTGGCCCGGCGGCGCAGGGAGCTGGAGACCAGGCGCGCCGAGCTGAAGTCCGCCTCCGCCCGCTCGGCCGCCGACCGCCTCAAGGCCCGCAAGTCGGGCCAGGAGCGGATCGCCGCGATCGGCACCCTCACCACGCGCGGCCACGAACTCCGCAAGGAACTGGCCGGTGCGGTGGCCGCCCTGGGCACCGAGCAGCCGGTCCCGGCGGGAACCTGACCGGACGGCGGCGCCGGTCACTCCGAGCCGGCACTCTCATGTCCGTTCTCGCCCCTGGCCGAGGCCAGGGGCGAGAACGGGTCAGAGCGGCAGGTGCACCAGGGTCGCGGGCCGGTCGCGGGCGGCGCCGGTGGCGTCGTCGGGGCGGTGCAGGCAGAGCAGGCCCGTGGCGACCCGGGCGACCGGTTCGAACATCCCCGGCGTGCGATGCACCTCCCGCGCTCCGCCCGGGGTGATGTGCAGCAGCCTGCTGCGGCCCGCGTCCTGCATGGTCATCCACATCGAGTCGCCGTCGGCGACCAGCCTCGGCCGCTCCCAGCGGTGGCGGGAGGTGAGGTGGCCCGCCAGGGTCGCCGACTGCTTGCCCATCAGGAACTCCAGCGTCTGGGAACGCTGGTCGAAGATCCCGACCGACCAGCCCCTGGCGGGACTCACCTGGTCGGTGCCGACCGCGTAGATCTCGTTGCCCGCGGAGAACCAGCGCAGCGCGCCGCCCCGGGGACGCGGCATGACCAGCCTGGTCCTGCCGTCCGCCGTGTCGGCCTCCAGCCCCGCCGAGCCGGAGGTGAACCACCTGCCCCGGTGCAGGACCACCTGGTGCAGCCAGCCGCGCCCCGGCTCGCGCACCGTCGGGCGCACCACGCCGCCGGGGTCGACCAGGCACAGCACCTGCCACGGCCGAAAGTCCTGGTGCCGATTCTGGAACATCGGCTTGTTGCTGCTGAACTGCCCGAGCACCACGGTGCAGCCCGGCGCGCCCACCGAGGAGGACGGCTCGGTGCCGCTGGGCGCCTCCTGATCGAGCAGCCGGCGCAGCCTGTTGTCCTCGTTCAGGAACCACTGGGCGTAGGGGCCCAGCTCGCGCGGCTGGGGGGCCTGGAAGGCGAAACCGCCGCCCAGGTCGAGCTCGATCATGGCCAGCTGGCCGGTCTCCCCCCAGGGCAGGCCCATCGAGGCGTCGACACCGACGACCTGGCGGGAGTGGAAGAAGACCCACGCCGTACGGCCGTGGGCGATCACCGTGGGGTTTCCCCACATCTGCAGCGGGTGGGTGGCGCGGATGGCGAGGTCGCGGGTGAGCGCGCGGACCAGCACCTGCGCGGGCCCGACCTGCTCCACCGCCACGACCCCCTCACTGGAGGCGGCCCACTCCACAAGCCTGCCGAAGCCGAGCTCCCGGTCGTAGCGGCCCTCGATCCCGTCCAGCCTGCGCAGCAGGTGGCCCTGCTCGAAGGCCTGGTGGACGAAGACCTGACCCGTCTCGACGCGCGCCTCCAGCACGCCGTCCATCACCTTCTCGATCCCCTGGACGCTGGGCCCGTCGCCGCCCGCCGCGCCCCCGCGGCCCGCGGACCGGCCGCCGGGCCCCCGGTGCCCTCCGGTGGCACCGCCCTCGGGACCGGTGAGCACCCGGTGGCCTCCGGTGGCACCGCCCTCGGGACCGGTGAAGGCCCGGTGTCCACCGGTCGGAACGACCGCCGGCGCACCGGGCGTGTGGTGGCCCACGGCCGCTGCGGCCGCCACCGGGCCCGCAGGACTCGCCACCGGGCCGGTGAAGGCCCGCTGCCCCGTGCCGGCGACGCCGGGAGCACCGGGAGCACTGGACGCCTGTCCCGGGCCGGAAAGGCCCGCCGCGCCGGGCTCGTGGTGCTCGACCTTGAGCTTCCAGGCCAACTGCGCGGCGCCGTAGGCGACCACGATCTTCGGGTCGTCGTAGGTCCGCACCCGGTCGCCGAAGCGCTCGCGTACCGCCTTCTGCACCAGCGGCATCCGGCTGGGGCCGCCGGTCATGAACACCGCGGCCAGTTCGCCGGCCTCGACCCCCGCGCCGCGGATCGTCTCGTCCAGGATGTCGACCGTCCTGACGATCTCCTCACCGATGAGGTCCTCCAGGTCGGCCCTGGTGATGTGCACGTCCTCGTTGATGCCGACCACGTAGTGCGAGGAGGTGTCGAACTTCGACAGCGTCTCCTTGGCCTCCCTGGCCATCTTGAGCAGGTCCGCGGCGTAGCTGACGTAGCGGCGCTCGGGGTTGGTGGTCACCTGCTGCCACCAGTCGGCGTCGAGCCGCTCGATCTGGGCTCCGAGGAACGCGAAGACCTGTTCGTCGAACCCCTCGCCGCCGATCTCGTCGCTGCCGCCCGGCTCGCCGACGACCGCGAAGTCACCGCCGTCCACGGTGAGCACCGCGGCGTCGAACGTGCCGCCGCCGAGGTCGTAGACGGCCAGCCGCGATCCGCCGTCCGCCCGCCCGGCGGAGGCGAAGTAGCGGGCCGAGGCGACGGGCTCGTCGATGAGCACGATCCGCACGCCGCTGACGACCTTCCTGGCCGCCGCCAGCAGCACCGCCTTACGGTCGGCGTCCCAGGCCACCGGATGGGTCAGCGCGATGCAGTCGGGATCGGCGCCGTCGAAGCGCCGCCGTCCCTCGCTGACGAACAGCTCCAGCAGCGCCGCCATGGTGTCGGCGACGTCCACCGGGACACCGCCGAGCAGCATCCGGCCCCGGCCGACGTAGCGCTTGGGGTTACGCTCGACCCGCTCGGGGCTGATCGCGATGCCCCGCTGGGCGATCCTGCCCGCCACGAGCGTCCCCCGCTCGTCCAGCATGACGGCGGAGGGGATACGCCGCTCTCCCTCGACCTCCAGGACGTCGAAGCGCCCTTCGGCCGCTATCACCCCGGCGGAGAAACTCGTCCCCAGATCGACACCGAGGCACCACTGCGCCATGTCCCACTCCTCGTAGATCCAGACCTCATCATGCCCCATCTCGCGACCACGGTCAGGGCGCGGGCGGGGGCACGGGCCGATCCGGGAAGGGAGCGGCGGCCACCGAGGTGGGCGTGGAGGGGCGGGACACATCCTCTCGCGTTCGCGGTCGCCCTGGCGAACGGCCGGCGGCCGACATCGTCCCCGCACCGCAAACGGTGCCGAGGCGCGCTCACGCCGCCTCGGCCTCGGGTGGGCGGCGTATCAGCCGTCGCCGGACTCACCGTCGGGACGGCTCTCCGGACGGGCCGCCATGGCCGCCAGGACGCGCGCGAAGTCCGGCGGGGGCGCGACCACCAGCCGGGTCTGTCCGTCCTGGCTGACCAGGTCGGCCCTGATCAGGGAGAGGCGGCCGCCGTGCCACCAGTAGACCTGCGGGCTGAGCGCCTCGGCACGCAGATCGAACTCCCGCTGGGCGAACAGCCGGAGCCGCTCGATCGCGCGGACCACGCCGATGCCCTCGACCGGATGGACGATCAGCGTCGCCGGGTCGGGCAGCGCGACGAGGACCCCGTCGGAGGGGACGGGCAGGTAGTCACCCAGCCTGCGCAGGTGGGCGGCCGCGCCGGCGGTGGGTCCGGTCAGCCTGCGCACCGCCACGCCGCCGAGGTCGCCCTCCGTCACCGAGAGCCGCTCGTCCTGGCGGGCGTTCTCCAGGGCCACATCGAGCGCCTGGGCCGCGGTGATCGGCCAGCAGCCGACCTCCTCGGGGCGGACCGGGCGACCGGCGGGGCCGTAGCCGATGGTGAGCACCTCGACCAGGTCGGCGGTGAGGTGGCGGCCGACCACGCGGGCCGGGTCGAGGTCGTCGTCGAGCTGGATGCGGGTCCGCAGCATCGGGCGCACCTGGTCCAGGTCGCAGGCGTCGAGCGGTTCGTCGGCGGTGGCCAGGACGTGGGCCAGGTGCTCGGAGACGAGCACCGGCCAGTCCTCGCGGGAGCGCCTCAGCGCCTCGGCGCGCAGCCCCGCCAGTCGCACCACGACCCGGCGCGGGCCGGTGAGCGTCAGCGCGCCGCCACCGGGGTCGAAGGCGCAGGCGTAGCCGAGACTGTCCGCGACCAGGGCGAGCAAGGAGTCGAGATCGACCTCTTCGATCGGGCGCGGCAGCGCCTCGGTTCGCCGGTCACGGTGCCGCCGGAACAGTCTCACGCGTGCGCCCCCTCTGCCGGTTTCCTCCTAGGTTCGCACCTAGAGTGCCTTGTCGACGCCCCCTGTTGAGTAGGTCAGAGAGCACGATTTTGCATCAATAGCACCAAGTGCCCCAAGCAATACCGAAAATTGTGGCGCTCCATGCCCTATCGGCAGCCCCGCGATGACGGGTACCCCGAACGGCGCGAGCAGCTCCTCCAGCACCGGGTAGGGGGCGCCGCAGTCGACCCAGGAGCCCAGGACGAACCCGGCCGCTCCGTCGAGCGCCCCCGCCTGCAGCAGCTGGGTGAGCATCCTGTCGATCCGGTACGGCGCCTCGTCGACGTCCTCCAGCAGGACGATCCGCCCCCGGGCCGACAGCGCGTACGGCGTGCCGCAGAGCGCGGCCAGCAGACTGAGGTTACCGCCGGTGACCGGCGCCGTGACCTCGCCGGGAACGATCACCCGGTCACCGGTGACCGGCGGCGGCGTCCCGGCGAGGGCGGCCGTGAAGTTCTCGAAGGTGCGCGGCTCGGGCCCTTCCGGGTCGCTGATCGTGGAACAGGCCGGCATCGGCCCGAACCAGGAGGCGACGCCCAGCTCCACGGCGAACGCGCGGTGCAGCGCGGTGACGTCGCTGGAGCCGACGAGCGCCTTGGGGTCGGCGGCCCGCATCGCGTCCCAGTCCAGCAGGCCGAGGGTCCGGGTGGCACCGTAGCCGCCGCGGGCGCAGAACACCGCGCTCACCGCGGGGTCGCACCAGGCGTCCTGCAGGTCACGGGCGCGATCGGCGTCGGAGCCCGCCAGGTAACGGTCCCGGTCGAGGACATGGGCCCCGATGACGACCTTCAGGCCGAGCCCCTCCAGGACGCGGACGCCGCGCGCCAGCCTTCCGAGATCGGGAGGCCCTGACGGGGCGACCACCGCCACGGTGTCACCCGGGCGCGGCGAGGGCGGAACCGGGATGGCGGCAGCAGGTTCGTTCACTCCCCAAACGGTGCCACACTGGGCTTTCATATGCGACCTCCACCTCACATCCTGGTGGTCAACGGCATCAAGGTCCGCCACCCGGTGTTCGTGCTCGCCGCCCCGCACTCTGGCGCGGACCTGCTGGCCCGTGCCCTGAAACGCTCCCCCGGGTTCCACGTCACCATGGGACGGGCGGCGGTGGCGCACGTGGTCTACGCCTTCGCCCGGCGCCCCTCGATCGCGGGGCGGGGCATGGGCGCGACCCGCGTGCTTCGCGACGCCCTGGCCGAGTCCTGGCAGATCGTCCCCGGCGCCTGCGAGGAGTGCCCGGCCCCGTGCCGGGAAGCGGGCGGCGTGACCGGAGCGGGCCCCTGCGCGACCCCGGGTTCGGTGGCCCGCTTCGGCGATGCCAGCCCCGACCTGCTCTACAGCGCCTCGGTGCTGTTGCAGGCCTTTCCGGACGCCCGCTTCGTCCAGTTGATCAGGGACGGCCGGGATGTGGCCGCCGACATGCTGGCCGACCCCGCCTCCCTGACCTGGTTCAAACCGGCCATGCTGAGCGACGAGACGGAGTTTCCCAACCCCTTCCTCGGCGTCAGCTCCGGCGAGCACCGCGAACGCTGGAAGGCGATGCCCACCGCGGGAAAGTGCGCGTTGCGCTGGCGCAGCGCGGTCCGGCTCGCCGCCTCGCTCCGCCAGGAGCTGCCCCGCGAGCAGTTGCTGACCCTGCGCTACGAGGACCTGGTCTCCTCCCCGGCCGAGGCCACCGGCGAGCTCTCCCGCTTCCTGGAGACGCGGGTCCCCAGGATCGCCCTGCTGGGCCGGAACATGCCGAAGGTCGGCGTCTGGCGTACCCGCCTGCGCGGCCAGGACGCCGAACTGGTGGCCAAGGTGGCCCGCGAGGAGCTCACCCGCCTGGGCTACCTCCCCTCGTCCTGACGCCGGCCCGCGTTCTCCTCCGTCAACCGCTCACCAGTTGGCGACCTCGAACCTCGCACCTGGACGGATGTCCCCGGGCGGGGCCGGCCGCCGGACGGGGGCGCCCGGCAGCGCCTCCAGGATCGTCTCCCAGGTGCCGTCCTGGCACCAGCGGCGGTGCCGGTTGTAGACCGTCTTCCACTTGCCGTAGGCCTCGGGCAGCTTCCGCCAGGGGCAGCCGGTCCTGGTCCGGAAGAACACTCCGTCGATGATCGTGCGGTGATCGGCCCACCGGTTCCCCTGCCTGGCGTGAGCGGGCAGTAACGGCGCCAGCCGTGTCCACTCGTCGTCGGTCAGGTCATCACGTCTAAGCCGGTCTTCCACGCCCCCATGATCTACACCATTCACGCTGGAAGAGCCACTCGAAGGCGCGCCGCCGGCGCCGCGGACGAAGTCAGGACGCCTGACTGAACTGAGTCCGGTAGAGCTCGGCGTAGACCGCCCCCCTGCTCAGCAGTTCCTCGTGCCGGCCCCGCTCGACGATCTGGCCGTCCTGGACCACCAGGATCTGGTCGGCCTCGCGGATCGTGGACAACCGGTGGGCGATGACCAGCGAGGTGCGCCCGGCCAGCGCGATCTTCAGCGCCTGCTGGACGGCGGCTTCGGACTCGGAGTCCAGATGCGCGGTGGCCTCGTCGAGGACGACCACCCGGGGCGCCTTGAGCAGCAACCTCGCCAGGGCCAGCCGCTGCTTCTCACCACCGGACAGCCGGTGGCCCCGGTCGCCCACCACGGTCTCCAGCCCCTCGGGCAGGTCCAGCACCAACTCGGCGATCTGGGCGGCCCGCAGCGCCTCCCAGATCTCCTCCTCGCTCGCCCCGGGCCTGGCGTAGCGGAGGTTGGCCCCGATGGTGTCGTGGAACAGGTGGGCGTCCTGCATGACGACCCCCACGGTGTCGCGCAGCGAGGCCAGGGTGGCCTCGCGCACGTCCAGGCCGTTGATCCGCACCGCGCCCTCGCTGACGTCGTAGAGGCGCGAGACCAGGCCCGTGATGGTGGTCTTTCCCGCTCCCGAGGGGCCGACCAGGGCGACCATCTGGCCGGGGCGGGCGGTGAAGGTGACGCCGCGCAGCACCTCGTGGCCCGGCCCGGTGTCGGGGCGGGCCACCGCCTCCAGCGAGGCCAGCGACACCTCCGAGGCCGTGGGGTACCTGAACCGGACGTCGTCGAACTCCACCGAGACCGGCCCCTCGGGAAGGGGCTCGGCGTCGGGCCGCTCGGCGACCATGGGCCGCAGGTCGAGCACCTCGAAGACCCGGTCGAAGCTGACCAGCGCGGTCATCACGTCCACGTGCACGTTCGACAGGCTCGTCAGCGGGCCGTACAGGCGCATCAGGAGGGCGGCGAGGGCCACCAGGGTGCCGAGTTCGAAGACGCCGGAGACGGCCAGCAGGCCGCCCAGGCCGTACACCAGGGCGGTGGCCAGCGCCGCCACCAGGCCGAGCGCGACCCGAAAGACCGTCCCGTACATGCCCACGGTGACGCCGACGTCGCGCACCCGCCCCGCCTTGCCACCGAAGGAGGCGGCCTCGTCGGCCGGGCGGCCGTACAGCTTGGCGACCATCGCACCGGCGACGTTGAACCGCTCGGTCATCATGGAGCTCATCTCGGCGTCGAGCTGCATCTGCTCACGGGTGAGCCCGGACATCTTCCTGCCGACCCACTTGGCGGGGAAGACGAAGATCGGCAACAGCACGAGGGCGACGAGGGTGATCTGCCAGGAGAGCACCAGCATGGCGCCGAGAACCAGCACCAGCATGACCACGTTGGCCACGACCGACGACAGCGTGCTGGTCAGGGCGCGCTGGGCGCCGATGACGTCGGTGTTGAGCCGGGAGACCAGGGCACCGGTCTGGGTGCGGGTGAAGAAGGCCACCGGCATCCGCTGGACGTGGTCGAAGACCTCGGTGCGCAGGTTGTAGATGAGACCCTCGCCGATCCGCGCGGAGAACCAGCGCTGGGCCAGGGTGAGCACCGCGTCCGCGACCGCCAGGCCCGCGATGACCAGCGCGAGGGCGATCACCACCCCCTGACGCCTGGCGGCGATGCCGTCGTCGATGATCGCCTTCATCAGCAGCGGGTTGGCGATCACGATGACCGAGCCGACCACGACCAGCGCGAGGAAGGCGGCGATATGCCGCGAGAAGGGTCTGGCGTAGCGGGCGATGCGCCGGATCGTGCCCGGTGTCAGACGCTCCTTGGTCACCGAGCTGTCCCGCCGGAGCGAACGCATCATCTGGGGACCGAAGCCCCCACCCATCATCGCCATCTGGCCTCCTCTCCCGATGCGAGCACCGGGAGAGGCGCGCCCATTCCCTCGTCAGCTTGAGGCGAACATCGCCGGCCCGCCCGAGACAAGGGCGGCTTCCCGCCTCTCCCCGCCGACACAGGCGGCGGCCGGGCCCCGGCCGTTTCGCAGCCGGGAGCCGCGACGGGGCGGCGACTCACCCGCCCGGCGGTCTCCTCGCCGAACATGACGGGCCGCCTGGAAGCTCGATGACCTACCCGAAAAGCGCCTTGATGCGCGCCTCCTGTTCGCGCGCCTCGGCCGCGGCCTGCTCCTCCAGCGTGCGCCCCGAAGCCCCCTGGAGCAGCCGCTTGGTCGCCGTCGCGGCGTCACGGTTGGTCGCCAGCAGCGCGGCGGTCAGGTCGCGCACGGCCTCCGTCAGCTCCCCCGGTGCGACGACCAGTTCGGCCAGGCCGATCCTGGCCGCCTCCTGCGCCCCCACGACGCGGGCGGTCAGACAGATCTCGATGGCCCGGGACAGGCCCACCAGCTCGACCAGCGGCTTGGTGCCGGTCAGGTCGGGAACCAGCCCGAGGGCCGGCTCCTTCATGCACAGTTTGGCGTCGTCCGCCAGGACCCGCAGGTCACAGGCGAGCGCCAGCTGGAACCCCGCACCGACCGCGTGGCCCTGCACGGCCGCCACGGAGACGATGTCGGGACGTCTCAGCCAGAGAAAACCCCGCTGGGCAGCCGCCACCCGATCGACGAAAGTCGTCTCGTCGAGTGTCGCCAGGGACGTGAACGCCCCTTGCCCTGGCACCCCCTCCGGGGTGAACATCCTCAGATCGATCCCCGCCGAGAAGGACGGCCCCTCACCTCTGATCACGACGACCCTCACCTGCTGCGGCAGGTTGTCACCGATATGAGCCAGAGCCGACCAGGTAGCGAACGTCTGAGCGTTCCGCTTCTCCGGACGGTCCAGCGTGATCGTCGCGATCTCGCCGTCCACCTCGTAGCGCAGACCGACCTCCTTCAGAGAGATCTCCTCCGCACTCCCCCCGAACGCCACTTCCACCATCGCCCGTTCTCCCACCTTCCGTCTCCGCCTCGCCCGAGCCTATCGACTCTCCAGAATGAGGTTCTATAGGCCCGGGCGGGAACGGCTTCGGCGTGTGGGGGACGAGCGGCTGCGGTCGCGCGTTCCGAGGCGGAGTCAGCGCTTGGACTTGCCCCGGGTGGCGCCACCGCGCCCGCGCAGAGTCACACCGGACTCGCTCAGGATGCGGTGGATGAACCCGTACGACCTGCCGGTCGAAGCGGCCAGAGCACGGATGCTTTCACCCGCGCTGTAGCGCTTCTTGAGATCGGAGGCCAGTTTTTCACGGTCGGCCCCGGTAACCCGGGTGCCCTTCTTGAGAGTCTCGGCCACGAGTACCTCCTGTAGTGCCAGACTTCCGCAGCGTTACACACGCCATGATCAGTCATTTCAGCGAGATCGGCTACCTACTCCACGGGAAAAGATCCGTACCCGCTCAAATTAAGATCAGGCAAGTGCCACAAGATCGGAAAATTCGTCGCTCCATGCGTCTTCAACTCCGTCAGGTAGCAAGATCACCCTATCGGGTCGTAGAGCCTCTACAGCACCCTCATCATGCGTGACGAGCACAATCGCCCCAGAATAGGACTTCAGTGCCGAAAGAACCTGTTCCCGGCTGGCCGGATCGAGGTTGTTCGTGGGCTCGTCGAGGAGGAGGACATTGGCCGCCGACAGCACCAGCGTGGCCAGCGCCAGCCGCGTCTTCTCGCCGCCCGACAGCACCCCCGCGGGCTTGTCCACGTCGTCGCCGGTGAACAGGAACGAGCCCAGAACCTTGCGCAACTCCACATCGGGGAGTTCTCCCCCGGCAGAGCGCATGTTCTCCAGCACGCTGCGGCCGGGGTCGATCGTCTCGTGCTCCTGCGCGTAGTAGCCCAGCTTGAGCCCATGGCCGGCCTTGACCGCCCCGGTGTCGGGCTCCTCGACACCCCCCAGAATGCGCAGCAGGGTGGTCTTCCCCGCGCCGTTCAGCCCCAGGATCACGACCCTGCTCCCCCTGTCCACGGCGGCGTCGACGTCCGTGAAGACCTCCAGGGAGCCGTACGACTTCGACAGCCCCTCCGCCATGATCGGGGTACGCCCGCACGGAGCCGGCTGGGGGAAGCGCAGCTTGGCGACCTTGTCGCCGCGCCGCTCCACCTCCAGGCCGGAGAGCAGGCGCTCGGCACGGCGCTGCATGTCCTGCGCG
This sequence comes from Streptosporangium sp. NPDC049248, assembly GCF_040678965.1. Lineage (NCBI taxonomy): Bacteria > Bacillati > Actinomycetota > Actinomycetes > Streptosporangiales > Streptosporangiaceae > Streptosporangium > Streptosporangium sp. NPDC049248. The sequence goes on along the minus strand of NZ_JBFAQY010000009.1, from coordinate 132,115 downwards.
GCCTTGGCCTTGGTCGCCTTGGCCCGCATCTTGTCGGCCTGCGACATCAGGGCGGAGGCCTGCTTCTCGGCGTTGGCGCGCTCGCGCCTCCTGCGCTTCTCGTCGGTCTCCCGCTGGGCCAGATAGGCCTTCCAGCCGACGTTGTAGGTGTCGATCACCGCGCGGTTGGCGTCGAGGTGCAGGACGCGGTTTACCGTCGCTTCAAGAAGCCCCACGTCGTGGCTAATAATGATCAAGCCGCCCTGGTGAGATCGTAAAAAATCACGAAGCCACCCGATTGAGTCAGCATCTAGGTGGTTTGTCGGCTCGTCAAGAAGGAGAGTCTCTGCCCCGCTGAAGAGAATTCGAGCCAGCTCCACCCGCCTGCGCTGCCCCCCGGAGAGCGTCTCCAACGGCTGGCCGAGCACCCGGTCCGGCAACCCCAGACTGGAGGCGATGGAGGCGGCCTCCGACTCGGCGGCGTACCCGCCCAGCACGTGCAGCCGGTCCTCCAGGCGCCCGTAGGCGCGCACGGCACGGTCTCTGGTGCGATCGTCCGCCGAGGACATGCCCAACTCGGCCTCGCGCAGCTCACGCAGCACCTCGTCCAGCCCGCGGGCCGACAGGATGCGGTCGCGGGCGAGCACGTGCAGATCACCGGTGCGCGGGTCCTGCGGCAGGTAACCGACCTCCCCGCTGATGGAGACCGTGCCCGAGGCCGCCGCCCCCTCTCCCGCGAGCACCCGGGTCAGCGTGGTCTTCCCGGCCCCGTTGCGGCCGACGAGCCCGATCTTGTCGCCGGGGTTCACCCGGAACGACGCGCCCTCGATGAGCAGGCGGGCCCCGGCCCGCAGTTCGATGTCAGAAGCTACGATCATGGTTGGAGAACACTCCCAGCAGGAAATACACAGGCTCACTTCACTGTGGCCGAACCCGCCGCGCCCTGTGTCTCCCGGCTCTCGGCTCGGCCGTCTCGCCTTCATCGGGACGACGGTCAATCGGGAGTGCGCATACCGATCAGTGTACGGCGCGGCGACGACCCGGCTCTCCTGGATTACGTGGGATCGCTCACCCTGATACGGACCGCGCGGAACTGCGCGGGGGTGTCCCGCAGGACCACCAGCCTCGGATCGGGAACCGTCAGGAAGGGCTCGGCCTCCAGCGCGAAGACCGGGGCGAGCCTGCGGTCCGAGCGCAGCGCGTCGACCGCGCGCCGGTCACCGCCGAGCACGACCGCCTCCAACTCCTCCACCCGCGTCCCCAGGACGCGCAGCGCCACCTCGGCCGCCGCCTCGTGCGCCTGGTCCACCTGCTTCTCCCTGCGCCGGGCGAAGCGCCGCTGTGACCAGCCGCCCGCCGCGCTGCGCCCGTGCACCGGCCGCGAGCCGACCTTGGAGGAGAGCAGCTCCGCTCCCTGGAAGATCCCCGCCGCGTGTCCACCCAGCCGCACCAGCAGCACCCCGACCCTGCGCTCGGTGCGCACGTGGGTGACCAGACGCGCCAGCGGGCCGCCCCCGGCCTGGACGAGCGGCGGAAACGGCACCCGGCACTCGGCGACCGCGCCGTCCGCACCCTCAAGGCGTACCTCGGAGGCCGAGGCGGTCACCCGCGGCGGCCCGTGCCTGTCGACGAAACCGTCGATCCAGCGGTTCAGGCGGTCGGGTGCCACCGAGACCCAGCGGCCTCCCCCCTTGGCCGGTCGCGACGTCATGAAACGCGACACTACCGGCTGACCTCACGGAACACACGATCGCGCTGGACAAGTCCAACGGATGGCGAAATATCAGTGAACATCGCTGCGCGTTGCTTCTGCAGCGCCAAAGGAACCCCCATCCTTTGAACGTGACGACCAGAGCGCACGTCAACCCGCAGGACTCCACAGCGGCCCCCACGAGCCTCACGCCTGTCGTCGACCTCGACACCGGAGGCGTCATCGCGCTCCAGGCGGGAGGCGCGGGGCGGGGGAACATCTCCACCACGATCCAGACCGTGCACGACGCCGCCGCCGCCGGCGAGACCCTGCTCCCGCTGGTGCTGACCCTGCCGACGGCCGCGGTGATCGGCGGCACGGCCGCGCTCGCGCCGCTCCACGAGGCCCTCCGCGCGTCCGGGCGGCGTCCCCGCGAGGTGATCCTCACCGTACGGGGTGACTTCGCCCAGTTCGAGCGCCGCTCCCTGATCGTCGGCCTGGACGGCCTGCGCGCCATCGGCTACCTCCTCGCGGTGGGCGACCTGGGCACCGGGCACATCCCGCTGGACCTTCTCGCCGACGCGGCGCCGTACCTCGCGGTGATCTCCCCGGACCTGATCGCCCAGGTGCCCCGCGACCCGCGCCGCACCGCCATCGGCGAGGGGCTGGCCCGGCTCGCCAGGGAAGCGGGCGCGCACGTGCTGGCCCCCGGCGTGCGCGACGAGGCACAGCTCTCCGCGCTCCGCGGCTGGGGGGTCCGGCTCGCACAGGGTCCGCTGCTGGCCCCCGGCCCGTCCGGCCGGGTGCACGTACCACTCCCGCTCGTCGAACAGGAGCCGTCCCGCTTCACCCTCGGTCCGCGCGTCCAGGAGTTCCTGCTGCCCGCGGTGACCCTCCCCTACGAGGCCACCGCCGAAGCCGCGATCGACGCCTTCGGCGGCGAGCCGTCCATCACCAGCGTGGTCCTCGTCGACGAGTACCAGCGCCCCAGGGGCAGCCTCGACCGCAGCCGTTTCCTGCTGTCGATCTCAGGCCGGTTCGGCCACGCCCTGCACGGCAGGAAACCCGCCGGGCGGCTGGCCGACCCCGCCCGCGCGGTCCCCAGGACGACCACCGCCATCGCGGCCATGCAGGTCGCGGGCCGCGACGCCGAGCGCGTCTACGACGACCTGGTGGTCACCGACGAGGTCGGCCGCTGCATGGGCATCGTGCGGGTCTCCGACCTGATCCGCCAGGTCGCGTCCATGCGGCACTGAGGCACGGGCACCCGGAGCAGGGGTCTCCGCACCGGCGCCAGCGCCTTTACGATGTAGATTCATAACAGCGGCCGCCGGCTCCGCGACGGCGGACCGTGAGATCATCGCCGCCCCGGAAGGGGCAGATCGGGTGGCGGCCCCCATAACTCCCCTTTGGTGACGTATGGTACGAGTTAGGTTCACCTAACTTCGACTTCCCCGGAGTGACATATGGCAGACGAGAGAACCGCGCGCAAGGTGACGAGCGGCCGGGTCCAGCGGGTCGAGCGGCTCACCCCCCACATGATCCGGGTGGTGCTCGGCGGCCCGGGGCTCGCCGGTTTCCGCGCGGACGAGTACACGGACCACTACCTGAAGCTGCTGTTCGCCCCGGCGGGAGTGAGCTACCCGCAGCCGTTCGACATGGAGGCGATCCGCCGCGACCTGCCCCGCGAGCAGTGGCCCACCACCCGCACCTACACCGTCCGCCGCTGGGACGCCGACGCGGGCGAGCTGACGATCGACTTCGTCCACCACGGTGACAGCGGCCTCGCCGGACCGTGGGCCGACCGGGTCCAGCCGGGTGAGGAGATCTGTTTCTTCGGCCCCGGCGGGGCCTACGCCCCCGACCCGGAGGCCGACTGGCACCTGTTCGCGGGGGACGAGAGCGCGCTGCCGGCCATCGCCGCCTCCCTGGAACGCCTCCCCGCCGGGGCGCGGGCCTGGGCCTTCATCGAGGTCGAGGACGCCCGGGAGGAGCAGCTCCTCGACTCGCCGGGCGACGTGAAGATCGTCTGGCTGCACCGCAAGGGGGGCCCGGTCGGTGAGCGGCTCGTCCGGGCGGTCCGCGAGCTGGACTTCCCCGACGGCACCGTACACGCCTTCGTGCACGGCGAGGCGGGCTTCGTCCGCGAGCTCAGGCGCCACCTGCGCACCGAGCGCGGCGTCCCGCTGGCTCGGCTGTCCATCTCGGGCTACTGGCGCCTGGGCCGCGACGACGAGGCCTGGCGCTCCACCAAGCGCGAGTGGAACGAGCAGATCGAGGCCGAGGAGGCCGCGGCGCTCTCCTCGTGAACCCGGCTCAGAGCCAGCCCTGGGTGCGGGCGCGCTCGACGGCCTCGATGCGGTTGCGGGCGTGCGTCTTGCGGATGGCCGAGGAGAGGTAGTTGCGGACCGTACCCTCCGACAGGTGCAGGTGCGCGGCGATGTCGGCGATGCTGGCACCGCCCGAGGCGGCGACCAGGACGTCACGCTCGCGGGGCGACAGCGGGTTGGGGCCGGCACTGAGCGCGGCGGCGGCCAGGCCGGGGTCGATGACGCGCTCGCCGCCGCGGACCCGCCGGACGGCGGCGGCCAGTTCCCGGGCCGGGCTGTCCTTTACCAGGAAGGCCATCGCGCCCGCCTCCATCGCCCTGCGCAGATAGCCGGGGCGGCCGAAGGTGGTCAGGATCATGATCCGGCAGCCGGGCAGCGCCTCGCGGATCCGCGAGGCGGCGGTGATGCCGTCGTCGCCGGGCATCTCGACGTCGAGCAGCGCGACGTCCGGCCGGGTCCGCAGGGCCACCGCGAGCGCCTCCCCGGCGTCGGCGGCCTCTCCCACCACCTCGATGTCGGGCTCCAGGCCGAGGAGCGAGGCCAGGGCGCCCCGCACCATCGCCTGGTCCTCCACCAGCAGCACCCGGATCATCGAACCCCTCTCGTCGGCGGGCGGGAGGTCTCGGCGTGCGGCACCGTGACCCTGAGGGCGAAGCCGGTCGGCTGCGGCCCGGCGGACATCGTGCCGCCGGCCGCCCGCACCCGCTCGGTGAGCCCGGTCAGCCCGCTGCCCGGCCCGTACGAGGCCGCGCCGCGTCCGTCGTCCACGATCTTCAGGGCCGCGGCCTCCTCGTCCATGGTCACCTCGATCTCGCACCGGGTCGCCCGCGCGTGCCGGACGACGTTGGTGACGCCCTCCCGCACCGCCCAGCCCAGCAGTTCGTCCAGCGCGTCCGGCAGCGGGGTGCCCGCGAGCCGGATCGTCAGCCTCGTCCCGGCGGCCTCCAGGGCGGCGCGGGCACCGTCCAGCTCGCCGGAGAGGCCACGCTGGCGGTAGCCGGTGACGGCGTCGCGCACCTCGACCAGCGCCTGCCTGGCCACCGACTCGATGTCGCGGATCTCGGCCACGGTCCGCTCCGAGCCGCTCTCCGCCAACCGCCCGGCAAGCTCGCTCTTCAGCACGATCAGTGACAGGCTGTGGCCGAGCAGGTCGTGCAGGTCCCTGGCGATGCGCAGCCGCTCCTCGCTCGCGGCCAGCCGCGCCACCTCCTCCTGCGCCTGGCGGAGCCTCGCCACCAGCATCCGGGTGTTGCGCACCCCCATGAACAGGACACCGAGCGTGATGACCTGGAAGACGAGCACCAGGGTGGTGCCGGGGTCGTGCTCCTTCAGCAGGCCGATCAGCGCGACGGCGAGGCCCATCGCGAGAACACCGGCCACCGAGAGCCGGGGACGCAGCGCCATGCCGTAGACCACGGCCAGGTAGATCGGCAGGGTCAGCCAGCCTCCGCCGAAGGCCACCGCCAGACCGATCCCCAGGAGCGTGGTCACCCCCAGCAGCCAGTACGTCAGGCGGGTCGGGTCACCGAAGTTCCTCGGGCTCAGCACCGTGGCGATGTAGCAGGCGACGAAGGCGGCCAGGCCGACGCCTCCCCAGACGGCCCTGACCCCGGACACCTCGCCGGTGATGATCTCCAGGACCGGGAAGCACAGGTAGACCAGGCCGATGGAGATCCCCGACAGCCGCCGGAGGCGGGACGGGCGCTCACCCGCCCCGCCGAAGGTGAGCGCGGAGACGCGCATCATGCGCGCGCGAGTGCCCTGCGGTAGGCGAACACCGCGGCGGTGCCGAGTACCGCGGCCCAGGCCACGACGGTCAGCACGGCGGACGGCGGCGCCGCGCCGCCGGCGACGAGGTGCTGGCCGATGTCGGCGTAGGAGAAGGAGGGCATCGCGTGCACGACGCTCTGCATGGCCTCGGGCATGATCTCCACAGGGAACCACAGCCCGCCCAGGATCGCCAGCCCGAACGTGCTGATCATCGCGGCCGACTGGGCGGCGTCCGCGGGCAGCAGCGAACCGAGCAGCAGGCCGAGCGCGGCGAACGGCACGGCGCCGATCCACAGGGCCGGAATCAGCACGAGCCACTCCCCCACCGGCAGCCGGACGCCCTGGGTGAGGACCGCGGCCAGGCAGACCAGCACCATGGACGGCAGCACCAGCAGCAGCGAGGCGATCAGCTTGGTGACGATGATCGCCCAGCCGGGCAGCGGGGTGACCTGAAGCTGGCGGAGCCAGCCGGACTGCCGCTCCTGCGCCCACGGCACGGCGGTGCTCATCAGACAGGCCGCGATCGCCCCGTACGCGGCCATGGAGACCATGAGGACGACGGCGGCCCGTACCCCGCCGGAATCCGTCTGGGCGCCCCAGATGCCGGAGAAGATCAGGTAGAACACCACGGGAAAGCCCACCACGAAGATGATGTAGCGCCTGTTGCGCAGCATCCTCAGGATCTCGATCTTGACGTAGTTCGGCATCAGGGCTCCCGGGTGAGGGCGAGAAAGGCGTCTTCGAGGTCGGCGCCGATGATCCTGAGGTCGCGGATCTCCAGCGAGGTGCCCCGGTACAGGGCCGCCACGGTGGCGTCGGGGTCGGCGGTGCGCAGCGTGGCGACGTCCTGGGAGATCTCCGCGGCGGAGACGCCCGGCAGGCCGTCCAGCCCCGCGACCGGCTGCCCGCCCAGGGTGAAGCGGACGACGTGGTCGCCGATCCCCGCCTTGATCTGGGCGGCGGTGCCGTCGGCCACGACCCGCCCCCGGGTGATCACGATGACCCTGTCGGAGTTCTCGTCGGCCTCCTCCAGGTAGTGGGTGGCGAACAGGACCGTCCGGCCCTCGGCGGCGTACTCGCGAATGCTCTTCCAGAACCGCAGCCGCGACTCCACGTCCATGGCCGCGGTGGGCTCGTCCAGCACCAGCAGTTTGGGCGCGCCCGCGATGGCCAGGGCGAACCTGACCCGCTGCGCCTGCCCGCCGGACAGCTTGTCGGCACGCCGCCGCGCCAGTTCCGTGAGGTCGGCCACCCGCAGGATCTCGTCGAGACCGAGCGGCTCCGGGTAGAGCCGCCGGACGAAGTCGACCAGTTCCCTGACCGTGAGCTCACCGATGAGCTCACCGCTCTGCAGCATGGCCCCGACCTCACCCCGGGCGACGGCCGCCTCGGGGGAGCCTCCCAGGATCTCGACACGGCCCCCACCCGGGCGGATCAGGCCGAGCATCATGTTGATCGAGGTCGACTTGCCGGCCCCGTTGGGGCCGAGCAGGGCGACGGTCCGGCCCGCCTCGACGGCGAGGTTCAGGCCGTCGACGGCGAGCACGTTGCCGTAGCTCTTGCTCACGTCTGTGAGGGCGATGGCGTCCATGCCCCAACGCTAGGAGTGCCCGGCGGGAATCCTTAGTGCCGCTTCTCCGGGTTTGGAGATGACATTTGTCAGATATGCGGACACAGCCTGGCGCGGAAGCGGGTCAGATCCGGCACGCGAAGATGGCGGTCACCAGGATGGCCTTGGCGCCGATCTCCCAGAGCTGGTCCATGACCTGCTGGTGCCCCCTGCGCGGGACCATGGCCCGGACCGCGACCCAGCCCTCCCGGTGCAGCGGAGAGACCGTGGGGCCCTCCATTCCGGGGGTGAGGGCGATGGCCTCCTCGATCCGCTCGGCGCGGATGTCGTAGTCCATCATCACGTAGTCACGTGCCATCAGCACGCCCTGCAGACGGCGGACGAGCTGCTGCAGGCCCGGGGTCTCCACGGCGCCGATCCGCTTGATCAGCACGCCCTCGGAGCGGGCGATCGGCTCGCCGAACACCTCCAGGCCGATGTTGCGCAGCGTGGTACCGGTCTCCACCACGTCGGCCACGGCGTCGGCCACGCCCAGCCGGATGGCGGTCTCGACGGCGCCGTCCAGCTTGATCACCCGGGCGTCGACGCCCTGTTCGGCCAGGTAGGACTCCAGCAGGCCCGCGTAGGAGGTGGCGATGCGCCTGCCCTTGAGATCGGCGACGGAGACGAAGTCTCCCGGGTTCGCGGCGAAGCGGAAGGTGGAGCGGCCGAAGCCGAGCGGGATGATCTCCTCGACCTGCGCCCCGGAGTCGTGGAGCATGTCGCGGCCGGTGATCCCCGCATCCAGGGTGCCCTCGCCGACGTAGACGGCGATGTCCTTGGGCCGCAGGAAGAACAGCTCACAGGAGTTCTCCGGGTCGACGACCACGAGCTCCTTGCTGTCCTTGCGGGCGCGGTATCCGGCTTCCTTGAGGATCGTCTGGGCGGCCTCGGTGAGGGCGCCCTTGTTGGGTACGGCGATACGGAGCATGGCTGGGTTCCTTACGTGTGGACGGGATCTGCCTACGAACCGGGAGCCGGGCGCACCGGCTCACAGATGCTTGTAGACCTCGTCCAGTCCGATCCCCCTGGCGATCATGAGGACCTGCACGTGGTAGAGGAGCTGGGAGATCTCCTCGGCCGCCCGCTCCTTCGACTCGTGCTCGGCCGCCATCCAGCTCTCGGCGGCCTCCTCCACGACCTTCTTGCCGATGGCATGGACTCCGGCGTCCAGCGCGGCCACGGTGCCCGAGCCCGCGGGCCGGGTGCGCGCCTTGTCGGACAGCTCGGCGTACAGCTCTTCGAAGGTCTTCATGATCTCTCTCGGCGTCGTCGGATGTGCGCGTCAAGCCTAACGGGCTCACCGACCGCGGCGTGTGCGGGCCCGTCCTCACCGGACGCGAGCCGCCGGGTGATCTCCGGAGGTCACCGCTCCGTTTGACCGTCTCGTGACCGGGCCGCCCATCCGGGCGGCCCGGGGTACGTTCGGTCGTTGACGCAGCGCAGCACCGGGCGGGTGACAAGGGCGGCCGGATCGGGCGAGCCCGTCACGTGCAGGGTGACGCTCTCACCGGGAAGCAGGGTCAGCAGCATGTCGTCCACCGAGGAGGCCGGATCGAGGCGGTCGGGGAACAGGGCCAGCTCACGCAGCAGCGTCCGGGCGGTGACGGTGACGTCCAGGCCACCGGCCACGGGGACGACCTCGGTGTCGTAGGCGGCCACCGGGAAGGCCACTCGCGGGTCCTCGGCGAAGAAGCGCAGCACCCGGTGCTCGCCCAGCCGCACCGAGAGCAGCTCGGCGGACGGGTCCCCGGGGACGGCCACCGAGTCCGGGAGCCCGACCCTGGCCACCGAGCGCGCCGCCACCTCGACCACGATCGTCTCCTTGGCCAGCGGCTCTCCTGCCAGGCCGAGCCGTAGCAGCTCCAGCTCGCCCGCCCAGGGCTGCGGGCCGTCGTTGACCACGGCCACGGCGCCGTCGCAGACGGTGAGCAGGCGGTCGGCGTAGGCGCGGCGCAGCGCGTACCACAGCGGCTTGCGCCGCCCGGCGCCGTCGACGGCCGACCAGGAGGTGACCGGCCAGCAGTCGTTGAGCTGCCAGACGATCGTGCCCGCGCAGTAAGGTGCCAGCGCCCGGAAACGCTCGATACCGAAGGCCATCGCCCTGGCCTGGTTGAGCTGGGTCCAGTAGTGCCAGTCGTCGAAGCCCTCCGGCCGGGGCAGGTGCTCGCCCAGGCCGCGCAGCAGCTTGGCGTCGCCCTCGTGCGCTTTTTGGTGGTGCAGTACGCCGGGTGAGGTGGGAGTGAGCGGATCGTCGGAGACCGAGCCGCGCAGTGTGGCGTGGGCGGGCGGCCCCTGGAAGCCGAACTCGGCGACGAAGCGGGGGCGGTAGTCGCCGTAGCGGGTGTAGTCCTCGCGGTTCCACACATCCCAGATGTGCACGGTGCCGCGCGCGGGGTCGTTGGGCGCCAGGCCGGGGGCGCCGGAGTAGGGGCTGCCCGGCCAGTAGGGGCGGGTGGGATCGAGCTCGGCCACCACCGAGGGCAGCAGGTCGTGGTAGAAGCCCGCCCCCCAGCTTTTCTCCCCCAGTTCCTCGCGCCAGCCCCAGTCGGCGTGGCCCTCGAGGTTCTCGTTGTTGCCGCACCACAGCACCAGTGAAGGGCGCCAGGACAGCCGGGTGACGTTCTGGCGCGCCTCGGCCTCCACCTCGCTCGCGAACGGCTCCTCCTCGGGGTAGGCGGCGCAGGCGAACGGGAAGTCCTGCCAGATGAGCAGGCCCAGCTCGTCGGCCAGGTCGTAGAAGTCCTCGCTCTCGTACAGGCCGCCGCCCCAGACCCGCAGCAGGTTGACGTTCGCCTCGACGGCCTGGCCGAGGCGTTCGGCCAGGCGTTCGCGGGTGATGCGGGCCGGGAAGCAGTCGTCGGGGATCCAGTTGACGCCGCGCGCGAAAACCGGCACGTCGTTGACCACGATGGTGAATCCCTCGCCGGTGCGGTCCAGGCGCACGTCGCGAAACCCGATCCGGCCCCTCCAGGTCTCCTCCCCGAGGCCTACCACCAGCTCGTAGCGGTCCTGCGCGCCGTAGCCACGCGGCCACCACAGCCGGGGCTCGGGCACGGCGAGGGTGAGGACGGCTTCGTGCTCATCGGGGGCCAGCACCGTTTGCACGGAGATTCCGGCCACCTGCGCGGTCAACGTGAGGGGTGCGTCGGTGGCGCGCTCGACCGCGACGTGCACCTCGACGCGCCCGTCCCCGCTCACCAGCGGCCGTACCGAGGCCAGCCTGGCCCCGCTCCAGGCGTGCAGCCCGATCGGCCGCCAGATGCCGGAGGTGACCACGGCCGGACCCCAGTCCCAGCCGAAGTTGCAGGCCATCTTGCGGATGAACTGGTAGGGCGCCGCATAGGCGCCGGGCCGCTCCCCCAGCTCGGCCCGGCGCGCCTCGGCGTAGGCCTGCGGGGAGGCGAAACGGACCCGCAGCGTGTTCTCGCCCTCGCGCAACAGCTCCCGCACCGCGAAGCGGTAGGAACGGTGCTGGTTGGCCGTGGCCGCGACCCGCACACCGTTCAGGACGACCGTGGCGACCGTGTCGAGGCCCTCGCAGACCAGGTCGGCGCGCTCGTGCCCGTCCGCGCTCCAGGTGAAGACCGTCTCGTAGTCCCACTCGGAGCGGCCGATCCAGGTCAGCCGGTTCTCGTTGTCGTCCAGGTACGGGTCCTCGATCAGCCCGGCGGCCAGCAGATCGGTGTGCACGCACCCCGGCACCGTGGCGGGGACGCGGGAGATCCCGCCCCCCACCTGGCGCAGGGTCCAGCCCTCGTGTAGCGCCCTTACCGCCCTAACCGTCGTCAACTCACGCTCCTTGTCGGTGTGGTGTCGCCTCGCCGGACGAAGTGCCCCGGTTCCTCCTCCAGCAGTGTGGAGGGTCCCGCTGAGACCTCCTCGGCGGGGACGGCGGGATCGCCGCCGTCCCACCGGGCGGTGAGCCTCGGCACCGACGACAGCAGCTTGATCGTGTACGGGTGGAGGGGGTTGCCGAACACCGCGGCGGTGGGACCGGACTCCACCACCTGCCCCCGGTACAGGACCACGGCCCGCTCGCTGATGTAGTTGCCCAGCGACAGGTCGTGGGTGACGAACAGCACCCCGAGGCCGCGCGACTTCAGGTCGGCGAGCAGGTTGAGCACGTCGATCCTGGTGGAGGCGTCGAGCATGCTGGTGATCTCGTCGGCGACGAGGTATCTGAGGTCGAGCAGGAGCGCCCTGGCGATCAGCAGGCGCTGCAGCTGGCCACCGCTGAGCTGGTGCGGATACCGGCCCAGGACCTGCCCGGGGTCGAGGCCGACGTCCTTGAGCGACTTCTCGATCCTGCCCTCCCACTCGGAGGCCGCGACGCCGGGAAAGTACTCGTCCTTGATCATCTTGACCACCCGGTCGGCCTTGAAGACCGGGTTGTAGCAGCTGAACGGGTCCTGGAAGACGCCCTGCACGTGCCGGTAGTACGCCTTTCCCGGCCGCGCGGGGGCCCCGTCGAGGGTGATCCTGCCCCGCGTCGGGGCGAGCAGCCCGAGGACCGTCTTGCCGAGGGTCGTCTTGCCGCTGCCGCTCTCGCCGATGAGGGAGACCACCTCCCCCGGCGCGAGGTCAAGGCTCACGTCGTCGACGGCGGTGAGGGTCGCGGCGCCGAAGGCACCCACCCGGTAGGTCTTGGTGACCCCTTCGAGACTCAGCATCATGCCTTCCAACAGGCGACGTGGTGGCCGGGAGCGACCTCGATGGGCGGGGGGTCCTCGGCGCACCTGTCGAAGGCCAGCGGGCAGCGGTCCCTGAACCGGCAGCCCTGCGGCGGATCGAGCAGCGAGGGCGGCCGCCCGGGGATGCCGGAGAGCCTGCGCTCCGCGTGGCGGACCCCGACCTCGGGCAGCGAGGAGATCAGCATTCGGGTGTACGGGTGACGCGGCTCGCTGACGATCACGCTCGCGGGGGCCTTCTCGGCCAGCCTCCCCGCGTACATGACCATGATCGTGTCGGCGATCTGGTAGGTCAGCGAGATGTCGTGGGTGACGAAGATCATGCTGCGCACGAAACCCCGGTCCCGGAACTCCACCAGGGTCCTGGCCACGGCCTTCTGGGTCGACACGTCCAGCGCGGAGGTGATCTCGTCGGCGATGAGCAGGGAGGGGTCGAGCAGCGTGGAGATGACCATCACCATCCGCTGCTTCATCCCGCCGGACAGTTCGATGGGGTAGCGCCCCAGGATGTCCCTGGGCAGCTCCACCAGGTCCAGCCGGCGTTCCAGCTCGGCCGTGTCCACGCTCTCGCCCCTGGATGCGAGCAGCTCGGTGATCATCCTGCCGATCCTGCGGGTGGGGTTCATCGCGCTCATGGAGTACTGCGGGATGAGCGACACCCGCTTGAAGCGGAAGGGGTTCATCCGCCGGTCGTCGCCGATGGGCAGCTCCGCGCCGTCCAGCGAGACGGTGCCTCCGGCCAGCCGCATCCGGCCGTCCATCCTGATCAGGCTCTTGCCGAGGGTGGTCTTGCCGCAGCCGGACTCGCCGGCCAGGCCGAGGATCTCGCCGTCGCCGACGCCGAAGCTGACGCCGTCCAGCGCCTTCACCTCGCCGCGCAGAGTCCGGTAGTGGACCCTCAGGTCGTCCACACGCAGAGTCATCTACAGCTCCCGCAGTTTCGGGTTGAAGACCTCGTCCAGGCCGACGTTCATCACGTACAGGGCGCCGACGATGGCGGTGATCCCGGCTCCCGGCGGGATGAACCACCACCACATGCCCAGGTGCAGGGCGCTCCAGCGGGCCGCGTTGTTGAGCATCAGGCCGAGCGAGACGCCCTCGCTGGGGCCGAGCCCGATGAAGTCCAGCGAGGCGGCGATCAGGATCGACCCGCCGAACAGCAGGATGAAGGTCATGAAGAGATACGAGCTCATGTTGGGCGCGATCTCCCTGGTGATGATCTTCCAGGTGCGCACGCCGCTGAGCTTGGCCAGGTCCACGAAGTCGCGCGAGCGCAGCGAGAACGTCTGGGCCCTGATCGCCCTGGCCGCCCACGGCCAGGAGGTGAGCCCGATGAAGAGCGCCTGCACGCCGACGCTGCGGACCCCGAGGTAGGCGTTGACGATCAGCAGCACCGCCAGTGCGGGCAGGACCAGGACGATGTTGGTGAGCATGTTCAGCACCTCGTCGACCAGGCCGCCCCGGTATCCGGCGGTGAAGCCGATCGCCATCCCGATGATCGCGGCCAGCCCGCCGCCGAGCACCCCCACGGTGAAGGTGACGCGCAGGCCGTAGACGAACTGGGCGAAGACGTCCTGGCCGAACATGGTGGTGCCGAACCAGTGCTCGGCCGAGGGGGGCGAGGCCGGGGTGGCGACGTAGGCGTTCGGGTCGCCCCCCGCGATCAGCGGGGCGGCGGCCGCCAGGGCGAGCAGCGGGACCAGCACGACCAGTCCGGCCAGCAGCTTCCCGTTGCGCAGCGCGAAGTACAGGGCCTCGTTGCGCCCGGTGGGCACGACCGTCATGACGCCCCGCCTCCTTCGGCCGCGGGCCGGTTCGCGGAGATGCCGGTCATGCGGCCTCCCCTCCTATCCCGGTCCTGGTGCGCGGGTCGACCAGGACGTAGACGATGTCGATGATGAAGTTGGCGACCAGCACGCCCACCACGATGAACAGGAAGGTCCCCTGCAGCAGGAAGAAGTCCTGGTTCTGGATCGCCTGGAGGATCAGGTGGCCGAGCCCCGGATAGGAGAAGACGATCTCGGTGACCAGGGCTCCGGCCACGAGCACGCCGAGTTGCAGGGCCAGGCCGGTGATCTGCGGCAGTACCGCGTTCCTGAAGGCGTAGCGCCGGATGAGCCGCCGCGAGGCCCCCAGCGAGGACAGGTAGGTGGAGTAGTCGGCCTCCAGCTCATAGATGATCATGTTGCGCATGCCGATCGCCCAGCCCCCGAACGCGACGAGGAAGAGCGAGACGAACGGCAGGAACCAGTGCAGCGCCAGGTTGCCGACGAACTCCCACGACCAGTTGGGCCGCATGGCGAAGCTGTAGCCGCCGGAGACGGGGAAGATCCCCGCCACGATGCCCAGCCCCCAGGCCAGCAGGATCGCCAGCCACATGTAGGGCGTCGCGGTGAGCACGTACCCGATCGGCAGCGCGGTGTTGTCCAGCCACCTGCGCCTGGCGGCGAAGGCGCCGAACCTGTTGCCCGCCCACCAGCTGAGCAGGATGGACGGGATGAGCAGTGCCAGCGTGTACGGCACCGCCCGGATGATGACGTCGGTCACCGGGGTGGGGAACAACCAGATGCTGGTCCCCAGATCACCCCGGAACAGCGCGGCCCAGAAGTTGCCGTACTGCTCCCAGAGCGGCAGGTCGAGCCCGAACAGGCTCGTGTAGTGGGCGCGCATCGCCTCGACGGCGGCGGGCTGTGACACGTTGGCCCTGGCCAGCATGCTCTGGACCGGGTCTCCCGGCATGAAGCGCGGGATCATCCAGTTGATCGTGACGGCCACGAGGAAGGTGAGCCCGTACACGAGCAGCTTCCGGCCGAAATAGCGTCGCACGCGATCCTCCCGAATCGGCGAGATGAGCCCCTCCCCGCGCCGCGCGCGGGGAGGGGGCGAGAATCGCGGGGGATCAGCCGCCGACGGGCTTCAGCTCGGTCAGGGTCAGCACTCCGCCCAGCTCCAGCCAGTTACGCCACATGGTCGGCGGACTCTTGGGCGTCGCGGGGTCGGAGGTGGGCCAGTTGGTCCAGACCGCGTTGCTGGTCTGCGCCCACAGGCCGTTGTACCAGAGCGGGATCACCGGCAGATCGTCGAGCTGGATCTTCTGGATCTCCGAGGCGACCTGCTTCATGCCCTCGACGTCGTCGGCCTTCTTGCCGTCGAGATCCTGGACCAGGTCCCAGACCTTCTTGTTCTCGTAGCGGCCGAAGTTGACGGTGTTCTGCTGCTTGTTGATCGGCAGCCGGAACATGTAGTCGTAGTACATCCAGGGGGTGTTGGACAGCTGCCGTTCATTGTTGAGCAGCAGGTCGAACTTGCCGGACCCGCGCTGGTCGACCAGCGCGTTGTAGTCGGGGAACTCAGGGGTGAGGTCGATCCCGGCCGCCTTGGCCCCCTCGGCGATGACCCGGCTCGCCTCCATCCAGTCGGTCCACCCGGCCGGAACGATGATCTTCAGCGAGGCCTTGGAGCCGTCCTTGTTCTCCACGAACCCGTCGCCGTCGCCGTCCTTGTATCCGGCGTCGGCCAGCAGCTTCTTCGCCTTCTTGGTGTCGAAGGAGAAGCCCTTCTCGCTCACCACGGCCTGGTCGACGTACTTGTCCCACTGGGGCAGCAGCCCGGTGGGGCCGGCCGCCTTGACCAGGTTGCCGTAGACCCCCTCGACGATCTTCTTGGTGTCGATGGAGTTGGCGATCGCCTTGCGGAAGGCGGGATCGTCCAGCGGCTTCTTCGCGGTGTTGGGCACCAGGAAGGCCGTGTTGGCCGAGAGCATGTACGGCGGCTCCGGGTAGTAGGTCTTGATACCGAAGTCGCCCTGGACCAGATTGGCCACGCCGGGCAGGAAGTTGTTGCTGAGGTCCAGGCCCTTCTGCAGCAGCAGGCCCATCGCCACCTCGTTGCTGGAGTTGACGATGTCGACGACGTACTTGGGCTTGACCTCCTTGCCCAGCGCCGCGGTGGCCCACCAGCCGTCGCGCTTGACCCAGGCCATGCGGTCCTGGTCGTGGCTGTGGTAGGTGTACGGCCCGGTGCCGACCGGCTTCTCGTTGACGCCGTTCAGCACCTCGTCCTCAGAGCGACCTTCCCAGATGTGCTTGGGGACGATCGCGTTGCTGTAGACCCAGTTGGCCCACTGCTGGTAGTTGGCCTTGGAGAAGGTGAACCTGACCGTGCCCGGGTCGACCGCCTCGACCTTCTCCAGCCAGTCCCACAGGTTGGCGTAGGGGATGGTCTTCATCTTGCCGAGCTCGACGGTGAAGACCACGTCGTCGGCGGTGAAGGGCTTGCCGTCGGCCCAGGTGACCCCCTGCCTGAGCTTGAGGTCGTAGGTCTTGTCGTCCGTCCAGGTGCCGCTCTCGGCCAGCCAGGGCGTGAACTTGTCGGTCTGGGGGTCGTACAGGAAGAGCGTCTCGTAGACGAGCCCCTTGGTACCGGTGGCCGAGTCCCAGGTCCGCAGCGGATTCCAGTTGGCCGGCGGGCCCCACTGGGTGCCGCTGGTGTACAGGGTCTCGTTGCGGGGGAACGCGGCGTTCGCCGCCCCCGCTCCCGCCGAGGGGGCCGCGGCGCCCGAACCCTGCGGCGCCTGGCTCGGAGCGGACGGTGTCGTCGACCCTCCCGTGCACCCGGCCGCGACCATGCAGGCCGCCGCCCCGAGGATCGCGAACCTTCTTCGAATTCGCATCTATGTTCTCCTCTCCAACATGGGAGCGCTCCCAAATAACTAAACGCGACCGCATGCGTTTGCTGAGCCGGATAAGTATCGTGACCGTAAAGTCCATATGTCGGCACTGTCAATAGGCGACTAGACCGGTTCAGCTGAAATCGCGGAGGGGATCATGAAACGACCGACGATCGCGGACGTCGCCAGACGGGCCGGGGTGTCCAAGGGTGCCGTCTCGTACGCGCTCAACGGGCAACCCGGCGTGTCGGAGAGCACCCGGGCCAGGATCCTGGCGATCGCCGAGGAGATCGGCTGGCGCCCCAACAGCGCGGCCCGCGCCCTGAACGGCGCGCGGTCCCACACCGTGGGCCTGGCCATGTGCCGCCCGGCGCGCACGCTCGGCGTGGAACCGTTCTTCATGGAGCTCATCAGCGGCATCGAGGGCGAGCTCTCGGCCCGCTCGTACGCGCTCATGTTGCAGGTGGTCTCCGACCACGGGCAGGAGGTCGCGGTCTACCGCCGCTGGTGGGGTGAGGGCCGCGTCGACGGTGCCATCCTGGTCGACCTGCATGTGGGCGACCCCCGCATCCCCGAGTTCGAGTCACTCGGCCTGCCGGCCGTGGTGATCGGCCACCCGTCGGAGACCGGGTCGCTGCTGCCCATCTGGTCCGACGACGGCGGCGCCGTCCACGAGACCGTGGAGTATCTCGTCGCGCTCGGCCACCGCAGGATCGCCAGGGTCGCCGGGCTGCCGCGTCTGGCTCACACCGTGCTGCGCGACCGCGCCTTCGCCGAGGCCTGCGACGGCGTCGCCGAGCAGGTGACC
This sequence comes from Streptosporangium sp. NPDC049248, assembly GCF_040678965.1. Lineage (NCBI taxonomy): Bacteria > Bacillati > Actinomycetota > Actinomycetes > Streptosporangiales > Streptosporangiaceae > Streptosporangium > Streptosporangium sp. NPDC049248. Next base: position 114,569 of record NZ_JBFAQY010000009.1, on the reverse strand, counting down.
GTGCACACCGACTACACCGGCGAGGAGGGCGCCCGCGCCACCCGGCGCCTGCTGAGCTCGCCCTCCCGGCCCACCGCGATCGTCTACGACAACGACATCATGGCCGTCGCCGGGCTGTCCGCCGCCCAGGACCTGCGCCTGGACGTGCCCCGCGACCTGTCCATCGTCGCCTGGGACGACTCACCCCTCTCCCGGGTCGTCCGCCCCCCGCTCACCGCCCTGAGCCGCGACATCTCCGCCTACGGGGCCCACGCCGCCCGCCATCTCCTCGCCCTCGTCTCCGGTGCGAGCCCCGGCCCCCACGAGGAGGAGGCCGCCCGCCTCACCCCCAGAGGCAGCACCGCTCCCCCACCCGGGCAGGTCCGGTGACGGCGGCCCTTCTATGGGACCGGGCCGCTCCAGCCGAAGGGCCGGCACGGCGGATGCCGTACCGGCCCTTCAGGGTGCCACCAGGTGATCAGCGACCGTAGCGGCCACCGCCGCGCGGGGCGGAGCCGCGGCCGTCGGCGCGGAACTCGCCGCCGCGGAAACCGCCGCCCTGGCGGTCACCGCGGAAGGACTCACGCTCCCCCGCGGGACGCTCGGAACGGAAGCCACCGCCGGCCGAGGCCGGACGGTCGGCGCGGAACGGCTCGCGCCGCTCGCCACCGCGGTAGCCGCCCGCGGGGCGCTCGGAGCGGAAGCCGCCACCGGCCGGGCGCTCACCGCGGTCGGAGCGGTAGCCGCCGCCCGCGGGACGCTCGGAACGGAAGCCGCCGGCCGGGCGCTCGGAGCGGTACTGGCCGCCGCCACGGGAGTCGTCACCGAAGGAACGCTCGCGGGGCTGCTGACCCTCGCCGTGGGCGGGACGCTCGGAGCGGAAACGGCGCGGGCCACGCCCGCCGCCGTTGCCGCCGAAGCCGCCACGCCCCTGGCGCTGCCTGCTGGCCGGAGCCGAGGGCTCCCAGACCGGGATCGGCTCGCCGCTGGGGGTACGCGCACCGGCGACCTCCTCCAGGCGCGGGTGGCCCGGGGTGACCCTGGCGCGGAACGGCTTGATGCCCGCACGACGGGTCATCGCGTCGGTGGAGCGGCGCTCGTTGGGGAGCACCAGCGTCATGACGGTGCCCTTCTCCCCGGCGCGGGCGGTACGGCCGCCGCGGTGCAGGTAGCTCTTGTGGTCCTGCGGCGGGTCGACGTGCAGCACGAGGCTGATGTTGTCGACGTGGATGCCGCGGGCCGCGACGTCCGTGCAGACCAGGACGTTGATCGTGCCTTCCTTGAACTCGGCCAGGATGCGGGTGCGCTGGTTCTGGCGCTTGCCGCCGTGCAGGCCGCCGGCCTTGATGCCGACCTGGGCGAGCTGCTTGCACAGCCGGTCCACACCGTGCTGGGTGCGCACGAAGATGATGGTCCGGCCCTCACGGTTGGCGATCTCGGCGGTCACCGGGAACTTGTCGTCGCGGTGCACCTCCAGCAGGTGGTGCTCCATGGTGTCCACCGAGGAGGCGGCCGGGGCCATGGAGTGGGTCACCGGGTTGGTGAGGAAGCGGCGGACGAGCTTGTCCACGTCGCCGTCGAGGGTCGCGGAGAAGAGCAGACGCTGGCTGTCGGCCGGGGTCTGCTGCAGGATCGCGCTGACGACCGGGAAGAAGCCGAGGTCGCACATGTGGTCGGCCTCGTCGAGGATCGTCACCTGGACCTCGTCCAGCATGCACTCACCCTGCTGCATGAGGTCGGTCAGACGGCCGGGGGTGGCCACGACGACCTCGACACCGCGGCGCAGCGCCTCGATCTGGCGGCCCATGGACATGCCGCCGACAACGGTCTTCATCCGCAGCGACAGGCCGCGGCCGAGGGGCTCCAGCGCGTCGGTCACCTGCATGGCGAGCTCGCGGGTCGGCACCAGCACGACGGCCAGCGGGTGGCCGGGGCGCGCCTTGGCCCCGGCGATGCGGGTCATCATGGGCAGGCCGAAGGCGAGCGTCTTGCCCGAGCCGGTCTGGCCGCGGCCGAGGACGTCGTGGCCGGCCAGGATGTCGGGGATCGTGGCCCGCTGGATGGGGAAGGGACTGTCGATGCCCGCACGGGAGAGGCCGGTCACCAGCGGCTTCGGCAGACCGAGGAGGGTGAACTCGGAGGTGCCTGCGGGGGCCTGGGAGATTTCGGTGATTTCGGCGATTTCGGGCAGAACAGCGTCAAGCATGGTCACGAAGACTCGTGCCTTTCGATAGAAGAACGGGGCACGCCACTTCTGCGAAAGGACGAGCCTGGAACGCGCGGCCTGAAGCCGCGCTCGATCAACACCCACGTGGGGGCGGTGGTGCGGTGCAAGTCGAGGCGCACCGCACGGGGCGGGTCTAGCTTACCCGCACGCAGTCAAACCACGATCAAGCATACCCGGTGTTCGCAGTGCCGAGTTCGGTCGGGGCGTCCGGCGTGAGCCGGTCGCTTGTCCGTCGATTGGAGCCAACACTCCCGGCCGGGCTTTTCTTCCCGGCCTCCGTGATCCTCTCACACAATCGGGTACGGCCCGAACCCGGGGGGTGCGGGCCGTACCGGCGACCGCGTCTCAGACGTTGAAGCCGAGCATCCGGAGCTGCTCGCGACCCTCGTCCGTGATCTTGTCCGGACCCCACGGCGGGAGCCAGACCCAGTTGATCTTCACGTCGGAGACCATGCCGTCCAGGGCCGAGTGCGCCTGGTCCTCGATGACGTCGGTCAGCGGGCAGGCCGCACTGGTCAGCGTCATGTCGATGGTGGCGACCGGCCGGGCGTCCCCCTCGCCCCCCTCCGCGGGGTCGAGGTGCAACCCGTAGATCAGGCCCAGGTCGACGACGTTGATGCCCAGCTCGGGGTCCACGACGTCCTTGAGGGCCTCCATGACCTCGTCATGGGTGGTGTCCCCGTCGTACGCCGTGGTCGGCGTCTCAACAGCCTTGCTCATTTCGTGCTCCTCACGACCGCGTCCTTGTAGGCCATCCAGGCCAGTAGCGCGCACTTCACCCGGGCGGGGAACTTCGCGACCCCGGCGAAGGCCACGGCATCGCCCAGCAGGTCCTCGTCCGCCTCGATCTTTCCCCTGCCCTGCATGAGCCGGGTGAACTCCTCCACGACGCCGAGCGAGTCGTCGACGGTCGAGCCGGTGGCCAGCTCGTGCAGCACCGAGGCCGCGGCCTGGCTGATGGAACAGCCCTGCCCGTCGTAGGAGACGTCGTCGACCTTGCCGCCGTCGCCCAGTTTCACCCGCATGGTGATCTCGTCGCCGCACGTCGGGTTCACATGGTGGACCTCGGCGTCGTACGGGTCGCGAAGACCCCTCCCCTGCGGGTGTTTGTAGTGCTCCAGGATCAGCTCCTGGTACATGGACTCGGCGATCATAGGGTCGTGCTCACCTTCTCGTTCGCTGCGCCGTACGCTCGCGCGTCGCCGGGCGCCGTGCCGTGGGCGTGTGGCGCCCGCCGTTCGCTCGCCCATCGGCTCGACTGCTCGGGCATGACTAGGCGAACACCTTCCGCACGTGGTGGAGGCCGCGGACCAGGGCGTCGATCTCGGCCGTTGTGTTGTACAGGTAGAAGGACGCCCGCGTGGTCGCGGGAATTCCGAATCGCAGATGGAGCGGACGGGCGCAGTGGTGCCCCACGCGCACTGCCACGCCGAAGTTGTCATCCAGGATCTGCCCGACGTCGTGCGGGTGAATCCCCTCCAGCGTGAACGAGACGGTGCCGCCACGGTCGGCGAGGTCCAGCGGGCCGATCACCTTCAGGCCCGGGATCTCTCCCAGCGCACCGAGCGCGTAGGCGGTGAGCTCGTGCTCGTGCCGGACGATGGCGTCCATCCCGACCTCGGACAGGTAGTCGACCGCGGCGCCGAGGCCGATCGCCTCGACGATCGGCGGCGTCCCCGCCTCGAACTTGTGCGGCGCGGGCGCGTAGGTCGAGCGGTCCATCCAGACCGCCTCGATCATCTCGCCGCCGCCCAGGAACGGGGGCATGGCCGAAAGCAGCTCACCGCGGGCCCACAGCACGCCGATCCCCGAGGGGCCGGCGACCTTGTGACCGGTGAAGGCCAGGAAGTCGACACCCAGCGCGGCCACGTCCACCTGCTGGTGAGGCACCGACTGCGAGGCGTCGAGCATCATCAGCGCGCCGACCTCGCGGACCCTGGCGAGCACCGGGGCGACCGGGTTGACCGTGCCCAGCACGTTCGACTGGTGCACGATCGAGACGATCTTCGTGCGCTCGGTGACGAGTTCGTCGAGGTTCGACAGGTCCAGGCGGCCGGAGTCGGTGACGGAGAACCAGCGCAGCGTCGCACCCGTGCGCTGCGCGAGCATCTGCCACGGCACGATGTTGGAGTGGTGCTCCATCTCGGAGATGACGATCTCGTCTCCGGGGCCGAGCCGGAAGCGCGGGTCCTCGCCGATGGGGTTACCGAACGCGTACGCCACCAGGTTGAGCGCCTCGGAGGCGTTCTTGGTGAAGACGATCTCGTCGCGGTCGGGCGCGCCGACGAAGGCTGCGACCTTGTCCCTGGCGTTCTCGTACGCCTCGGTGGACTCCGCGCCCAGCGCGTGCATGGCGCGGCCGACGTTGGCGTAGTGCATCGCCATGTGCTCGCGCATCGCCTCGACCACCTGGGTCGGTTTCTGCGCGGAGTTGCCCGAGTCGAGATAGATCAGCGGCCTGCCACCGGGAAGCTCTCGGGAGAGGACCGGGAAGTCCTTCCTGATCCTCTCCACGTCAAGGCCGGCGTCCACCATCAGGCCGACGCCTTCGTGTAGGCCTCGTAACCCTCGTTCTCAAGCCGCTCGGCGAGCTCGGGGCCGCCCTGCTCCACGATCCGTCCCGCGGAGAAGACGTGGACGAAGTCCGGCTTCACATAACGCAGGATGCGGGTGTAGTGGGTGATGAGCAGCACACCGGTCTCGCCGTTCGAACGGAAGCGGTTGATCCCCTCGGAGACCACGCGCAGCGCGTCGACGTCGAGGCCGGAGTCGGTCTCGTCGAGAACCGCGATCTTCGGCTTGAGCAGCTCCAGCTGGAGGATCTCGTGGCGCTTCTTCTCACCGCCGGAGAAGCCCTCGTTGACGTTGCGCTGGGCGAAGGCCGCGTCGATGGACAGGGCGTCCATGCCGGACTTGAGATCCTTGGCGAACTGGCGGAGCTTGGGGGCCTCGCCGCGGACGGAGGTGACCGCGGTGCGCAGGAAGTTGGAGACGCTGACACCGGGGACCTCGACCGGGTACTGCATGGCGAGGAACAGCCCGGCGCGGGCGCGCTCGTCGACGGTCAGCTCCAGCAGGTCGACCCCGTCGAGCAGGACCTGGCCACCGGTGACCGTGTACTTGGGGTGACCCGCGATCGCGTACGCGAGCGTGGACTTGCCCGAGCCGTTGGGGCCCATGATGGCGTGGGTCTCGCCGGCCCGCACGGTCAGGTTGACGCCGCGCAGGATCTCCTTGTCGGCGACACTGACGTGCAGGTCGCGGATCTCCAGGGTGGAACCCGAGGGAACTCGGCTCGTGTCAGACACTTTTATGACTCCTTCGAGAGCGAGACGAGGACGTCATCGCCGTCGATCTTGACTCGGTAGACGGGGACGGGCTTGATGGCGGGCGGACCGGTGGGCTTGCCCGAACGCAGGTCGAAGCACGAACCGTGCAGCCAGCACTCCAGGGTGCCGTCGTAGACCTCACCCTCGCTGAGTTTCACCTCCGCGTGGGAGCACACGTCGTGCAGCGCGTAGACCTCCTCGCCCCGGCGGACCAGGGCGACGGGGGTCTCGCCCACCTCAACGCCGATCACGCCCTCGTCGGGGATGTCGGCGAGCTTGCAGACCTTCTCGAACGTCACTTCTCAAGCTCCGCCTCGACCCGGGCGAGCACCCGCTCGCGAAGCTCGGAGACCTCGATCTTCTCCACCAGTTGCGCGAAGAAGCCCCTGATGACGAGGCGACGCGCGTCCTCGTAGGGGATCCCGCGGGCCTGCAGGTAGAAGAGGTGCTCGTCGTCGAGGCGGCCGGAGGTGCTGGCGTGGCCGGCACCGGTGACCTCTCCGGTGAGGATCTCCAGGTTGGGCACCGAGTCGGCGCGGGCGCCGTCGGTGAGCAGCAGGTTGCGGTTGAGCTCGTAGGTGTCGGTGCCCTCGGCCTCGACCCGGATGATGACGTCGCCGATCCAGACCGCGTGGGCGTCGGTGCCCTGCAGCGCGCCGCGGTAGTCGACGTTGCTCCGGCAGCCGGGCCGGGAGTGGTCGACGAGCAGGCGGTGCTCCAGGTGCTGGCCGGCGTCGACGAAGTAGAGGCCGTTCAACTCGGCGTCGCCGCCGGGCCCTTCGTAGGAGACCGACGGGGAGAGCCGGACCAGGTCGCCTCCGAGGGTGACCACGAAGCTGCGGAAGGTCGCGTCCTTGGCGAGCAGGGCGTGGTGGTGGGAGACGTGCACGGCGTCGTCCGCCCAGTCCTGCAGGCTGATGACCTTGAGTGTGGCGCCCTCGCCCACGACGAACTCGACGTTGTCGGCGTAGAGCGCGCTGCCCTGGTGGTCGAGGACGACCACGGCCTCGGCCATCGGCTCCAGCTTCACGACCGTGTGGCCGTAGGCGGCGCCCCGGCCGGCCCCGGTGAGGGTGACCACGGTCGGGGTGGAGGTGACGGCCTCGCGCGCCACCGTGATCACGGTGGCCTTCTCGAAGGAGGCGTAGGCCTGGGCGCTGACCCGGTCGGCGGGCACGTAGGCCCGGCCGAGCCGCGCGTCGTCACGGCCGACGGTCTCCACGGTGACCTCGGGGGCGGCGTCGACGTGCACGACCACGTTCGCGGAGGCCGCGACGCCCTCGTGCAGGCCCTTGAGCCGGGAGAGCGGGGTGAAGCGCCACTCCTCCTCCCGGCCGGTCGGGACCGCGAAGTCCGCCACGTCGTACGAGGCCTTCTCGTGAAGCGTCGACAGGGGTTTGGCGGTGTCGAGGCCCATCAGCCGACGGCTCCTTCCATCTGCAGTTCGATCAGGCGGTTCAGCTCCAGGGCGTACTCCATCGGGAGCTCGCGGGCGATCGGCTCGACGAAGCCCCGGACGATCATCGCCATGGCCTCGTCCTCGCCCATGCCGCGGCTCATCAGGTAGAAGAGCTGGTCGTCGGAGACCTTGGAGACGGTGGCCTCGTGCCCCATGGAGACGTCGTCCTCGCGCACGTCCACGTAGGGGTAGGTGTCGGAGCGGCTGATCTGGTCGACGAGCAGCGCGTCACACTTGACGGTGCTGGCGCTGCCGTACGCGCCCTCCTCGATCTGGACCAGACCGCGGTAGGAGGTGCGGCCGCCGCCCCTGGCGACGGACTTGGAGATCACCGAGGAGCTGGTGTTCGGTGCGAGGTGCACCATCTTGGAACCGGCGTCCTGGTGCTGGCCCTCACCGGCGAAGGCGACGCTGAGGGTCTCGCCCTTGGCGTGCTCGCCCATGAGGTAGACGGCCGGGTACTTCATGGTGACCTTGGAGCCGATGTTGCCGTCGATCCACTCCATGGTCGCGCCCTCGTACGCCACGGCGCGCTTGGTGACCAGGTTGTAGACGTTGTTCGACCAGTTCTGGATGGTCGTGTAGCGGCAGCGCGCGCCCTTCTTCACGACGATCTCCACGACCGCGCTGTGCAGCGAGTCCGAGGAGTAGATCGGCGCGGTGCAGCCCTCGACGTAGTGGACGTAGGAGTTCTCGTCCACGATGATCAGGGTCCGCTCGAACTGGCCCATGTTCTCGGTGTTGATCCGGAAGTAGGCCTGGAGCGGGATCTCCACGTTGACGTTCGGCGGCACGTAGATGAAGCTGCCGCCGCTCCAGGTCGCCGTGTTCAGCGCGGCGAACTTGTTGTCGCCGACAGGGATCACGGTCCCGAAGTACTCCTTGAAGATCTCCTCGTGCTCCTTGAGGGCGGTGTCGGTGTCGACGAAGATGACGCCCTTCTCCTCAAGGTCCTCACGGATCTTGTGGTAGACCACCTCGGACTCGTACTGGGCGGCGACGCCGGCGACCAGGCGCTGCTTCTCCGCCTCGGGGATGCCGAGCTTGTCGTAGGTGCTCTTGATGTCGTCGGGCAGGTCCTCCCATGAGGCGGCCTGCTTCTCGGTCGAGCGTACGAAGTACTTGATGTTGTCGAAGTCGATCCCGCTGAGGTCGGAGCCCCAGTTCGGCATGGGCTTCTTGCCGAACAGGCGCAGCCCCTTCAGACGAAGGTCCAGCATCCACTCCGGCTCGTTCTTCAGCGCGGAGATATTGCGGACGACCTCTTCGGACAGGCCGCGCCGGGCCGTCGCTCCCGCGGCGTCCGAGTCGGCCCAGCCGAACTTGTAATTCCCGAGGCCTTCCAGCTCCGGGCGGTCGGTGACAGTCACCTTCCGGTCTCCTTGCTCGATATGTCGATCGTTTCGTGGGCTGCTGGTGATTGCACCGGCATGGACGCCGGGGCCTTCGTCACGCGATCCTGCACGCCCGGCCCGGAATCCCGGTGGGGACTCACGTGCGTGGTGCACACGCCGTCGCCGTGGGCGATGGTCGCGAGCCGCTGCACAGGAGTGTCGAGGATGCGCGCGAACGCCTCCGTCTCGGCCTCGCACAGCTGCGGGAACTCCGCGGCCACGTGCGCCACCGGGCAATGGTGCTGACACAGCTGTTCACCGCCGAGGCTGGCCCTGCTCGCCGAGGCGGCGTAGCCGTCGGCCGACAGCGCCTCGGCCAGGACGCGCACCCGCTGGTCCGCGGGGACCTCGCGCATCTCCGGCCGCAGGCGGGCGACCAGGCCGGCCACCTGCGATCGGGCGAACTCCGCCACGGCCTCCTCGCCCATGCGCTCGGCCAGGAAACGCAGCGCGCTCCCGGCGAGACCGTCGTAGGCGTGCTCGAAGGCGCTCCGGCCGGCGTCCGTTATGGCGAACAGCTTGGCGGGCCGGCCGCGGCCGCGCTGGCCCCGTGGCCTGGCGGTGCGCGTCTCGGCCATTCCCTCGGCCAGCAGTGCGTCCAGGTGTCTGCGGACCGCGGCGGGGGTGAGGCCCAGCCGCTCGCCGAGAGCGGCGGCGGTGACGGGCCCGTGCTCCAGGATGAGCCGGGCGACACGCGCTCGCGTGCTGCGCTCGGCGGACACGGCGGAAGGCCGCACGACGGCGGCTCCCTCGGTGCCCTGCATCCCGGTCACGTATTTCACAACATCAGTGTGCCGTAATTGCTTCCCGAGTTACAAACCAATGTTCAGTCGCCTCAAATGCGATTTGTCACGCAGGTAAGGCTTACCTAACCTGCGGAAACGCGCCGCACGCCCCTTCGCAGCCCGGTGAAGGCCAGGAGCGAGACGAGGGTGAAACCGGCCAGCACGACGGCCATCGGCAGCGCGGAGTCCTCACCTCCCAGGCCCACCAGCGGCGCGGCGAGCGCGCCGAGCGCGAACTGCAGCACACCGGTCAGGGCGGCGGCGCTCCCGGCGATCTGCGGGGGCTGGCCGGCCAGGGCGAGCGCGGCGCTGCCGGGCATGACGAAACCCGCACCGCACATGATCACGAACAGTGCGGCGACCAGCAGCGGCAGGGGCAGCTGGAGCAGTGCCGTGACGAGCAACGTCACGGCTCCGGCCACGCTCGTGAACAGCCCGATCAGGATCAACCGGGCCGGGTCGACCCGGTGCCCCGCGAGGCGCCCGCCGATCTGCGCGGTAACGGTCAGCCCCAGGGCGTTCAGCCCGAACACCAGGGAGAAGGTCTGCGCCGAGGTGTCGTAGACCTCCTGGAGCACGAAGGGCGATCCGGAGATGTAGGCGAACATGCCCGCGAAGCCCAGCCCTCCGGCCAGGGCGGGGGCCATGAAGGACCGATCGCCGAGCAGGTGCCGGAAGGTGACGAGGGTGTGCCGCAGCCCCCCGCCCTCACGCTGGTCCGCGGGGAGCGTCTCGCGCACCCCGGACAGCGCGGCGGCCAGCAACAGCAGGCCGGCGACGCTCAGCGCGACGAAGACGCCCCGCCAGGAGGTGTGGTTGAGCAGCTGCGCGCCCGCGAGCGGGGCCAGGATCGGCGCGAGACCGGTCACCAGCATGAGGGTGGCGAAGATGCGGGCGATGGCCGCCCCCTCGTACAGGTCCCGGACGACCGCGCGGACGATCACCAGCGCGGCGCCGCCCGCGATGCCCTGGAGCAGGCGGAACCCGACCAGCCCGTACACCGAGGGCGAGAAGGCGCACAGCAGTGAGGCGACGGCGTAGGCGAAGATGCCGAACAGCAGCGGCCCCCGCCGACCGCGTACGTCGCTGAGCGGGCCGGCGACGACCTGTCCGACGGAGACCCCGATGAGACAGGCGGTGAGGGTGAGCTGCACCTGCGCCTGCCCAGCGCCCAGGTCGGCGGCGATGGCGGGGAAGGCCGGCAGGTACATGTCGATCGACAGGGGGCCGATCGCGGAGAGCGCGCCCAGGATGATCAGCAACAGTCTGCGCCGCGTGCCCGGCATCACGTCCGACTCGCCGACGACCGCGGTCATACCCGTACTCCCCTTTTGATCGCAGGCCACGATGGGCCCACAGGGGCCGAAGCGTCCCAACCATCAACAGGTCATCCGAATTCCTAGATTTAGGAAATTTATTAGAAAGAGCGGCAAAGCACTGACCAGCAAAAGCCGTTCGGGAGCGCCCGGCGCCTCAGGGCCGGAACTCCCGGCCGGCACGGAACGGCCCGGACGCGTGGTCCGGGAACGTGACCGGCGGCCGCGGTCCCTAAACTCGTGGCCATGGAATCCCCAGCCGTCGAGATCGTCGACCTGGTCAAGAGATACGGCGGAACAACCGCTATCGACGGCCTGACCTTCAACGCCGCCCGAGGCGCGGTCACCGCCGTGCTGGGCCCCAACGGGGCCGGCAAGACCTCCACGCTGGAGATCTGCGAGGGATTCCGCCGTGCCGACGGCGGCGAGGTGAAGGTGCTCGGGCTCGACCCGTCCAGGCCGGAGCTGCGGGCCAGGGTCGGGGTGATGCTCCAGGCGGGCGGCGTTCCCCCGGCGACCCGCTGTGGGCAGTGGCTGCGGCTGATGGCCCGCTTCCACGCCCACCCGCTCGATCCCGCGGCGCTGCTGGAACGGCTGGGGCTGACCGAGCACGCCCGCACCCCGTACCGGAGGCTCTCCGGCGGCCAGCAGCAGCGCGTGTCGCTGGCCGGAGCGGTCATCGGCCGTCCCGAGCTGGTCTTCCTCGACGAGCCGACCGCGGGCCTGGACCCACAGGCCAGGCACGCCTGCTGGGAGCTGGTGCGCGATCTGCGCGCGAACGGGGTCTCGGTGGTGCTCACCACCCACCACATGGACGAGGCGGAGAAGCTCTCCGACCAGATCGTGATCATCGACCGCGGCCGGGTGGTCGCCGAGGGCACCCCCTCCTCACTCACCGGCGCCGAGCGTCAGCTGCGCTTCCGCGCCCGCCCCGGGCTCTGCCTGGACGAGTTGCTCGCCGCGCTGCCCGCCGGCAGCTCGGCCAAGGAGTCACCGGCGGGGCACTACATCATCGAGGGTCAGGTCGCGCCCGGCCTGCTGGCCACCGTGACGACCTGGTGCGCCGCCGAGGGCGTGAGCACCGAAGACCTCAGCATCGAGCGGCGTACCCTGGAAGACGTCTTCCTGGAGCTGACCGGGCGCGAGCTCCGGTGACGCGCCCGGCCCCCACACCTTCACCACGCATGGATCCGGGCGCGGCCCGAGCCAGACCACAGGAGAGCCGCTTGACCACCCTGGATCTCACCCCGGCCCCCGGAGCCGCGCCGCTGCGCCGGATGGTGACGGCCCAGACGGGCGCGGAGATCCAGGCGATGCTCCGCAACGGCGAGCAGCTGCTGCTCACGATGATCATCCCGGTGCTGCTGCTCGTCGGCCTCTCGGTCGCCCCGATCATCGACGTGGGCGGCGGTTCCCGCATCGACTTCATGGCCCCCGGAGTGCTCGCGCTGGCCGTGATGTCCACCGCCTTCACCGGGCAGGCCATCGCGACCGGCTTCGAGCGCCGCTACGGCGTGCTGAAGCGGCTGGGCGCGACCCCGCTGTCGCGGACCGGGCTGATGCTGGCCAAGACGCTCGCGGTGATCGCCGTGGAGGTCATCCAGGTCACGGTCATCTGCGGGGTGGCGCTCGCCCTGGGCTGGCGCCCGGCGGGCTCGCCGCTCGCGGTGCTGCTGCTGGTCGTGCTGGGCACCGCCGCGTTCAGCGGGCTCGGCCTGCTGATGGCCGGCACGCTGCGCGCCGAGGCGACGCTCGCCGCGGCGAACCTCGTCTACCTGGTCCTGCTCGCCTGCGGCGGGATCGCCTTCCCGCTGACCAGGTTCCCCGAGTCGGTGCGGCCGGTGCTGGAGTCACTGCCGATCTCCGCGCTGAGCGGAGGGCTCCGCGCGGTCCTGAGCGAGGGGGCGGGACCGCCTCTCGCCGCGCTGGCGGTCCTCGCGGCGTGGGCCGCGGTGTCGCTCTTCCTGACCTCGCGAACCTTCCGCTGGGAATGACGTCGTGGTGGCCCGTCCCCTGGCGGCCGGCCTCTTTCCTGAGCCCGTCTCGCATCGCGGACGTCACTGAGAACAGGACCTCCCGACAAGTAAGGTGCCATTAACTAATTCGCACCTGGCACAAGGAGTGTCGTGACCGCCGAAGCCCTGCCCGGGCCCGCCGAGCCCCGCAGACCGGGAGCGCTGCTGAGGGCCGCCTCCGACGCCATCCCGCCATCCGGTCTGGTGCTGCTGGCCATCCTGTCGGTACAGGTGGGCGCGGGTTTCGCCAAGGACCTGTTCTCCCAGCTGCCACCGAGCGCGGTGGTGTTCCTGCGGATCGCGACGGGTGCGCTGATCATGGGAGTGATCGCCAGGCCCAGGCTGAGGGGACTGACCCGGACGGACCTCGCGGCGGGCGCGGCCTTCGGCCTGACGCTTGGCCTGATGAACCTGTCGTTCTACGAGGCGCTGGCCCGGCTGCCCATGGGCATCGCGGTGGCGATCGAGTTCCTCGGGCCGCTCGGTGTCGCGGTGGCGGCCTCGCGCCGCCGCCTCGACCTGCTCTGGGTCGTGCTCGCCGCCTCCGGCGTGGTGCTGCTGGCCCCGTGGGGCACCTCGGCCTCCAGGATCAGCTGGGCCGGAATCGCCTTCGCCCTGGTCGCGGCGGCCTGCTGGGCCGGCTACATCCTGCTGGCGGCCTCGGTCGGCCGGCGTTTCCCCGGGGCCACCGGCCTCTCCCTGGCGATGATCGTCTCCTTCGTGCTGATCGCCCCCTTCGGGATCGCCTCGGGCGGCGCCGACCTGCTCCGCCCCGAGCTGCTGCTGATCGGTGTCGGGGTGGGCCTGCTGTCGTCGGTCATCCCCTACTCGATAGAGCTGGAGGCGCTGCGCAGGATGCCCAAGCGGGTCTTCGGCATCCTGATGAGCCTGGAGCCCGCGGCGGCCGCGCTGGTCGGCCTGCTGGTACTGGGCGAGGTGCTCCAGGTACGCGAGTGGGCCGCCATCGGCTGCGTGGTCATCGCCAGCGTCGGCGCCACCCGCGGCTCGCGCTGACCCGCGCCGCTATTCGGGGCGGCTGGCCCAGATGCCGCGTACGTGCCGGATGTGCTCGCGCATCAGCCGCTCGGCACCGCTCACGTCTCCCGCCGAGAGCAGGTCGAGCAGCGTGAGATGCTCGCGGGCGGAGTCGACCAGGCCCCCCCTTTGGTGCAGGGCGGACAGGCCGTACAGACGGGCCCGGTTGCGCAGGTCGCGGACCACCTCCACGAGGTGGGAGTTGCCCGCCAGAGCGAGCAGGTCCAGGTGAAAGCGGATGTCGGCGTCGACGTAACCGAGCAGGTCGCCGCGCTCGGCCGCGTCGACGATCGCCCTGGCCTGCGGGCGGAGCGCCTCGAAGCTCGGCGCGTCCCCGGCGCCGGCCGGTCTGCCGGCCAGTTGTGACACCGTGGGCACCTCGATCAGCCTGCGGAGCTCGGTCAGCTCGTCCAGGTCGCGCTCGGACAGCTCGGTGACCCGGAAGCCCTTGTTGCGCACCGCCTCCACCAGGCCCTCCTTGGCCAGGTCGAGCATCGCCTCGCGCACCGGGGTCGCCGAGACGCCGAACTGGGCGGCGAGGGCCGGGGCGGAGTAGACCATGCCGGGTCTCATCTCACCGGTGATCAGTGCCGCCCTGAGCGCGTGTGCCACCTGCTCCCGCAGGCTCTGCCGCTCACGCACAGCCGGCAGGTCGGGCCGGCCGTCCGCCCTAGGAGCCATCCCCAAACCTCTCGTGTCGCTCGTGTCCACACCTGGTGGGCCGAGCCCGTTACCTTCACATCCTCCCAGGCCGTGCGCGTACTCCCGAACACCCGGTGCCCTCATCAGGAAGGCACGGCACCAGCGGCGGACCCGCCTTCCTCGGCCCCGCCGAGGTAGGCCTCGACCACCCGGGGGTCCCGGCGGAGCTCGGCGGCGGGCCCGTCGAGGACGCGCTCGCCGTTCTCGATCACGTAACCACGGTGGGCGATCCCGAGGGCGGCGACCGCGTTCTGCTCGACGAGCAGCACCGAGGTGCCCTCGGCGTTGATGCCCGCGATGAGTTTCATGACCGAGGCGACGACCAGCGGCGCCAGGCCCATGGACGGCTCGTCCAGCAGCAGCAGCCGGGGCCCGGTGACCAGCGCCCTGCCGATGGCGAGCATCTGCTGCTCGCCGCCCGACAGCGTGCCCCCCTGCTGGGCGCGCCGCTCGGCCAGGCGGGGCAGCAGCTCGTACACGTGCTCGATCCGCCTGCGGATCTCCGCCTGGTCGCGGACCAGGTAGCCGCCCAGCTGGAGATTCTCATGGACGCTGAGCGTGCTGAAGATCCGGCGGCCCTCGGGGACGTGCACCAGGCCGCGGGCGGTGATCCTGTGCGGCTTCCGGCCGGTGATCTCGTGGCCGTCGAAGAGCACCCTGCCGCCGCTGGGGCGCAGCAGCCCCGAGACCGCGGCCAGCGTGGTGGTCTTGCCCGCGCCGTTGTTGCCCAGCAGGGCGACGATCTCACCCTCGGCGACGCCGAGGGACAGGCCGCGCAGGGCGTGCACGCCGCCGTAGTGGACGTCCAGCCCGTCGATGTCAAGCATGCGCGTCGCTCCCGGCCGAGTCCGCTTTCCCCGGGTCACCCTGCCCCGTGCTGTCCTGCCCCGCGATCTTCTCCTCCGGCACTGTCTCCCCCGGTGCGGTCTCCTCCAGGACGGCGGGATCGCCGCCGAGATATGCCTCGATGACCGCCGGGTCGCGCCGGACGTCCTCGGGGCGGCCGTCGGCGATCTCCCTGCCGAAGTTGAGCACGACCACGCGCTCGGAGACCTCCATGACCAGCCCCATGTCGTGCTCGATGAGCACGATGGCCACGCCGAGTGCCTGGATGCGCCGGATCAGGTCGAGCATCTCGGCCTTCTCGCCGTGGTTGAGCCCGGCCGCGGGCTCGTCGAGCAGCAGCAGGTCGGGCCGGCGGGCCAGCGCACGGGCGATCTCGGTGCGGCGCTGCTCGCCGTAGGGCAGGGCTCTGGCCTGCCCGTACCGGTCGCCGCGCAGGCCGACGAAGTCCAGCCAGTGGTGTGCCTGCTCGGTGCACTCGCGCTCGGAGCGCCGGTAGCGCGGGGTGTGCAGCAGGGCGTCCAGGACGCTCTGGCGCAACCACAGGTGCGATCCGGCGCGCACGTTGTCCAGGACCGACAGCTCGCCGAACAGGCGCAGGTTCTGGAAGGTCCGCGCGACGCCCAGGCCCGCGATGGCCGAGGGCCGCAGTCCGGACAGGTCCCTTCCGCGCAGGGTGATCCGGCCGGAGGCGGGCCGGTAGAAGCCGGTGACGCAGTTGAAGGCCGACGTCTTGCCCGCCCCGTTGGGCCCGATCACGGAGACGATCTCCGCCTCGCCCACCGAGAACGACAGGCCGTCGATGGCCACCAGCCCGCCGAAGGACAGGCGCAGGTCGGCCACGCTCAGCAGGCTCAAGGGACCTCCTTGGAACGGGCCGGCCAGAGCCCCTGGGGGCGCAGCAGCATGAAGGCGATGAGCAGGACGCCGAAGAGGAAGAACCGGTAGTCGGCGAGGTCGCGCAGGATCTCCGGCAGGATGCTGATCACGACGGCCCCGACGACGACGCCGGGCGTCGAGCCCATGCCGCCGAGGACCACGGCCATCAGCACCAGCGCCGACGACAGGAAGGTGAAGCTGCCCGGCGAGATGGCCGACAGGTGCGCGGCGAACAGCACCCCGGCCAGGCCGCCCCAGACCGCCCCGGCCACGTAGGCGGCGAGCTTGACCCGGTAGGTGTGCACGCCCATCGCCTCGGCCGCGTCCTCGTCCTCGCGGACGAAGCGCCAGGCCCGGCCCAGGCGGGAGCGGCCCAGCCTGGCCGCGCCGAGGACGGCCAGCGAGACGACGACCACGGTGAGGTAGTAGAAGGCCACCGGACCTTCGACCAGGTGCGGGATGCCGTAGATGCCCGAGGGGCCGCCGGTGACGTCCAGGTTGTTGGCGGTGATCCGGATGATCTCCCCGAAGCCGAGCGTCACGATGGCGAGGTAGTCACTGCGCAGCCGCAGCGTCGGCGCGCCGATGACGATCCCGGCGACGACCGTGACCACGATCACGGCGGGCACCGTGGCGAGCAGCGGCAACTCCAGGCGGGTGGCCAGCACCCCGCTGGTGTAGGCGCCGACCGCGAAGAAGGCGACGTAGCCCAGGTCGAGCAGGCCGCAGTAGCCGACCACGATGTTCAGCCCGGCGGCGAGCATCACCGCGATGGCCGCGCTGGTCATGACCGACAGCGCGTACGGCGTGGCGTCGACGAAGGGGGCCAGCAGCGCGACCAGCAGCCCCGCGAGCCCGGCCCAGCGGTTCTGCAGCAGCTTCGAGGCCCTGCTGGGCGGTGAGTCCGTACCGAGACGGCGGACCCTGGTCGCGCTCACACCCGCTCCGTCACACGCTCGCCGAGCAAGCCGGTGGGCCGTACCGTCAGGAACAGGATCAGCACCCCGAAGGCGAACACGTCCCGCCACTCGCCGCCCAGCCAGAACGTGCCGAACGACTCCAGCAGCCCGAGGAGCAGGCCGCCGAGCATGGTGCCGGGGATGTTGCCGATGCCGCCGATGACCGCCGCCGTGAACGCCTTGAGGCCGATCAGGAAGCCCATCATGAAGTCGATCTTCCCGTAGTAGGCCCCCGCCATCACGCCCGCGGCCCCCGCCAGGGCCGAGCCGACGAAGAAGGCGCGGGAGATCACCGCGTTGACGTCGATGCCCATCAGCGCGCTGGTGCGCGGATCCAGCGCGATGGCCCGCATGGCCCTGCCCTCGCGGGTCCGGGTGACCAGCAGGTTGAGCCCGGCCATCAGCAGCACCGCCACGCCGATCAGGACGAGTTGCTGCGGGGTGATCCTGGCGCCGAGGACCTCGAACGAGGTGCCGCCCAGCCGCACCGGGTAGACCCGGGGGTCGGCCCCGGCCACCGCGCGCATCCCGTACTCCAGGGCGAAGGAGGCGCCCACGGCGGTGATCAGCAGGGACAGCCGCGGGGCGCGGCGTAGCGGACGGTAGGCGATCCGCTCCAGCGTCACCCCCGCCAGGCCGGTGACGACCATGGTCGCCAGGAGCACCGCGAGCAGCAGCGGCAGGGCCATGGCGGAGGACACGCCGCCGACCGCGCCGAGGATGGCGAAGCCGGCGAACGCACCGAGCATGTACAGGTCGCCGTGGGCGAAGTTGAGCAGCTTGATGATCCCGTAGACCATGCTGTAACCCAGGGCCACCAGGGCGTAGAACGAGCCGACGAACAGCCCGTTCCAGATGAGTTGCGTCACTTCAGGGAGTCCTGCAGGGCGAATTTGTCGCTCTTGACGACGAGGATCTGGAAGCCTCCGTTGGCCAGGGTGTGTTCGGGGGTGAACTTCAGCGGCCCGGAGAACATCGGGAAGCCGTCGATCGCCTCAAGCGCCGCGATGACCTTGGTTCCGTCGGTGCCGCCCGCCTTGGTGACCGCCTCCGCGGCCAGCCGGACCGCGTCGTAGGCCTGGTTGGAGTACGGGCCCGGCTCGGCGCCGTACTTCTTCCGGTAGGCGTCGATCCAGCCCTCGGCACCCTCCAGGGTGTCGGGGGTCTGGGTCATCGTGGCGTAGAGGCCCTCGGCGGCCTCGGCTCCGGCGATCTCGACCAGCTTGGGAGAGACCGAGCCGTCGCCGACCATGATGGAGCCCTTGTACCCGGCCTGCCGGAGCTGGCGCGCGATCAGGCCGCCCTCCTGGAAGTAACCGGTCCAGTAGACGAAGTCGGGCTTCTTGGCCAGCACGTTGGTGATGTTGGCGCTGTAGTCGCTCTCCTTCGGGGTGACCGCCTCGGTGATCGTGGCCTCGGCTCCGCCGGGGGCCTCCAGCAGGCTCTGGGTACGCAGCGCGATGTCCTTGGAGTAGCTGGTGTTGTCGTGCATCAGCGCGACGCTCTTGGAACCCTGCTTGGTGATCCACTTCTCCGCGGCCGCGGCCTGCTGGGAACCGGTGCCGTTGATCAGGAAGACGTGTTCGAGCTTCTGGTCGACCAGCTCCTGGGAGTTGGCCGCCGGAATGATCATGGGAATGCCAGCCTTGCCGAAGATCGGCAGGGTGGGGAGCGTCGCACCGGAGCAGTAGCCGCCCACGGAGACGTCGACTCCCTCGGTGACCAGCTTGTTGGCGCCGGCGGCGGCCGACTGGGCGTCACAGGCGTCGTCGGCGGTCTTCAGTTCCAGCTGGCGGCCGAGCACGCCGCCCTTGGCGTTGATCTCGTCGATCGCGAGCTGCGCCGCGTTGCTCATGTAGGGACCGATGGCGGCCTCGCTGCCCGACTGCGGGATCAGCATGCCGAGGACGATCGGCCCGTCCTTCCCGGCCGCGGTCTGCCCGGCGCCGTCACCACCGCCGAGCAGTCCCTGGCCACACCCGGTGACCAGGAGGCCGAGAACGGCCAGCGACGTGAAGGATTTCAGGGGGATGGCACGCATGTGCTGCTCCTCACATCTGGCGATGTGTGACATTGCACGTGCACTTCGAAGGACGCGTCAAGGCCCGAAACAAGATCGTTAGCGTTAGGACATCGCTTCTTCCGCAAGCTGCGACCCGCCGGGGCACGGATCGCCGCCGGACCCGGGGACGGCGACGTCTCCGCTGTTCAGGCCGGGTGCGGCCGACTGTCGGTCGACCGCGGGCCGACCGGCCGGAGAGCGGCGGGTCAGGCCCGGTCGACCCGGATGTCAGCAGGCCGGCGGGGTGGCGGGTCAGATGAGGAACCCGGCGGGGAACGGGTCACGAGGGTCGAGGAAGTACTGGGCGGTGCCGGTGACCCACGCCCGCCCGGTGATGGCGGGGACCACCGCGGGCAGGCCCGCCACCTCCGTCTCCCCGACGAGCCGCCCGACGAACCGGGTGCCGATGAACGACTCGTTCACGAAATCGGTGTCCATCCGGAGCTCGCCCCTGGCGTGCAGCTGGGCCATCCTGGCACTGGTGCCGGTGCCGCAGGGCGAGCGGTCGAACCAGCCGGGATGGATCGCCATCGCGTGCCGGGAGTGCCTGGCGTCGGAGCCCGGCGCCGTGAACTGCACGTGATGGCAGCCCCTGATACCGGGGGCCAGCGGATGCACCGGCTCGTCCTGCTCGTTGATCGCCCCCATGACGGCCAGCCCCGCGTCGAGGATCCGCTGGCCGTGCGAGCGCTCGAACGGCAGGCCCACGGACTCGATCGGCAGGATCGCGTAGTAGTTACCGCCGTAGGCGAGGTCGTAGGCGACCTCGCCGATGCCGGGCACCTTGACGACACGGTCCAGCCCCGCGCTGAAGGAGGGCACGTTGGTGACGGTCACCTCGGTGGCGGCCCCGTCCTCGACCCTGACCTCGGCGACGACCAGCCCGGCCGGGGTGTCCAGCCTGATGGTGGTGACCGGCTCGGTGACCTCCACCATCCCGGTCTCGACGAGGACCGTGGCGACGCCGATGGTGCCGTGCCCGCACATGGGCAGGCAGCCCGACACCTCGATGTAGAGCACGCCGTAGTCGGCGTCGGGCCGGGTGGGCGGCTGCAGGATGGCCCCGCTCATCGCCGAGTGGCCGCGGGGCTCGTACATGAGCAGGGTCCGCAGGTGGTCCATCTCGGCCAGGAAGTGCTCGCGCCGCTCGGCCATGGTCGCGCCGGGGATCACCCCCACACCCCCGGTGATCACCCGGGTGGGCATGCCCTCGGTGTGGGAGTCCACCGCGTGGAAGACCCTCTTCGTCCTCATCGACTCTCCTCGCGAGAAAGGGAAAACAGGACCGGCCTACCGCAGGCCCTCGGCCAGGGCCTTCTCGGTGGCCGCGCGGACCGCGGCCTCCTGCTCGCCGAGGAGCCCGAGCCTGGGCGGGCGGCACGGGCCGCCGTGGCGTCCGGCCAGGTCCATGGAGAGCTTGATGGCCTGTACGAACACCGGTTTGGAGTCCCAGCGGAGCAGCGGGTGCAGCGCGCGGTAGAGCGGCAGCGCGGTGGCCGTGTCCCCGGCGGCGGCCGCCCGGTAGAGGGCGACCGTCGAGGCGGGCAGCGCGTTGGGGAAACCGGCCACCCAGCCGACCGCTCCGGCGGTGACCAGTTCGAGCAGCACGTCGTCGGCTCCGGCCAGCACGTCCAGCCCCGGGGCCAGCTCGGCGATCTCGTAGATCCGGCGGACGTCGCCGCTGAACTCCTTGACGCCCGCGATCAGGCCCTCGGAGTGCAGGGCGGCCAGCAGGCGTGGGGTGAGGTCGACCCGGGTGTCGAAGGGGTTGTTGTAGGCCACCACCGGCAGACCGGCCCTGGCCACCTCGCGGTAGTGCTCCAGCACCGTCCTGTCATCGGCGCGGTAGGCGTTCGGCGGGAGCAGCATCACCGCGCGGCACCCGGCCTCACCGGCCTGCTCGGCCCAGCGGCGGGCTTCCAGGGCGCCGTAGGCCGCGACGCCCGGCATGACGCGGTCGCCGCCGACGGCCGCGACCGCGGTCTCCACCACCGAGGCCCGCTCCCGGGAGTCCAGCGTCTGGTACTCCCCCAGCGACCCGTTCGGCACCACGCCGTCACAGCCGGAGGCGACCAGCCACCGGCAGTGCTCGGCGTAGCCGTCCAGATCGACCGAGAGGTCCGCGCGCAGGGGCAGCGCGGTGGCCACCGTCACGCCGTGCCAGGGTTTCACCCGGGTCGCCATGCTTCATCCTTTCGAGGGGGTACGGAGCCGGAGGGCTTCGGCCCGTCCGGGAAGGTCGGGGTCCGCGCGGCGAGGTCGCCGAGCCTGACGGGCTGGGCGATCGGGCGCCGGGGCGGCGCCGGATCCTCACCGACGAGGCAGGCGACCGCGTGGCCGCACATCCGGCCCTGGCACCACCCCATCCCCGGGCGCGCCAGCAGCTTGACCGAGCGCGCGTCGACCGCGCCCATCGCCTGGGCCTCGCGTATCGCCGACAGGGGCACCTCCTCGCAGCGGCACACCAGCGTGTCGTCGCGGAGCCAGTCCTGCCAGCCCGGCCGTAGCGGGTAGGCGCCCTGCAGCGCTCGCGCGAAGGCGGCGAGCCGGTCCCTGCGCCGGGACAGGGCGGGGTCGGGCGGCGTGGGGCGGCCCAGGTCGGCGGCCGCGGCCCGGCCCGCGATCCGGCCCTCCACCTCGGCGAGCGCGGCCCCGCCGACACCGGTGGCCTCCCCCGCCGCGTAGACGCCGGGCACGCTGGTGCGCATGCCCGCGTCCACCGCGACGACCGGGCCACCGTCGGGACCACCGTCGGGGTCGCGGCGGGTGGCGCAGTCCAGCTGGAGGGGCAGGTCGAGCTGGGGGACGAAACCGTAGCCGCAGGCGAGGGTGTCGCACTCGACGGTTCTCGTCGAGAGCGGCCGCCAGGCGGGGTCCAGGCTCGCCACGGTGACGTGGGTCAGCGCGGTCTCACCGTGCGCGGCGATCACCGCCTCGCGGCCGCGGTAGGGCACCCGGTGGCGGGCCAGACGCGCCACGTACCCGAGGGCCTCCGCCGCCCGACCGGCGGCGAGCAGCGGATGCCTGGCGAGCCCGAACCTGCGGTTGGCCTCGTGCACGCCGAGCACCCGGGCCCCCGCGTCCGCCAGGCCCGCGGCGACCGGAAGCAGGAAGGGCCCGGTGCCCGCGACCACGACCCTGCGGCCCGCGAGGACCAGATCACCCTTGAGCAGTGCCTGCGCACCACCCGCGGTGAGCACGCCCGGCAGGTCCCAGCCGGGGAACGGCAGCGGCCTGTCGTGGGCGCCGGTGGCGACCAGCAGCCCGCGCGCGGTCACCGTACGGGGCCGTTCCTCGCGGTCTCCCTCCAGGCAGCGCACGGTGATCACCCCGTCCGCGCGCTCGACGGCCCAGACCCGCGTGCTCAGCAGCACCTCGGCGCGCTCGCGGAGCGTCTCCCACTGGCGGGTGAACCGGTCGAGGCCGTGGTGGAGCGCGCCGGGCCTGGCGGCGTGGAACCCCTCGGCGGGATGCCGGAAGTACTGGCCGCCCGGTCGCCCGGACCCGTCGACCAGCACGACGTCCAGCCCGGCCAGGGCGGCGGTGAGCGCGCCCGCGACCCCGGCGGGACCCGCGCCGACGACGGCCAGGTCGTGGATCCGTGTCATCGGCCGCTCACCGCTCCCCTCCGGAACCGGGAACGTCCCGCGCCGGAGCGTCTCCGGTGGTGACCAGGTCTCCCGGGCGGGCCTCGGTCAGGCAGGCCCGCAGGGAGGGGACCCCGTTCACCGTGACCAGACAGTCGAAGCAGACCCCGATGCCGCAGAACAACCCTCGTGGGCGCCCGCCGAACCTGGTGGTGCGCCACGATCGGATGCCCGCACCGTGCATGGCGGCGCCGACACTCTGGCCGGGGACCACCGCGACGGGAGCGCCGTCCACACTGATCTCGAACTCCGGCTCGGGCCGTGCCCGCACCAGGCGGTACGGCCCGCTCATCGGACACCTGGCGTCATGGCGCCTCCTGCGGGAAACGGTCCGGTCTGAAGGGGGCGAGGTCCAGGTCGGGGTCGAGGCCGGCCAGCAGCCGGGCGATCAGGTGGCCGGTGGCCGGGGCCAGGCCGATGCCCGCACCCTCGTGGCCGCAGGCGTGGTAGAGCCCTGGGACCCGGGGATCCTCGCCGATCACCGGCAGGTGGTCGGGGCAGTAGGGACGGAAACCGCAGTAGGCCCGGATCACCCGGTACGCCGCCAGGGCGGGGAACAGCTCGACGGCCTGGCGGGCGAGGCGTTCGAGCACCGGAACGGAGATCGTACGGTCGAAGCCGACCCGCTCGCGGCTGGCGCCGATGAGCACCGGCCCCGACGGGGTGCTCTCCACGACGGCGGACGTCTCCAGCCCCTCCGAGTCGCTGGCCACCGCGGTGACGTAGCCGGCGGTGTAGACCTTGTGCCTGATGAGCGGCCCGGCGAGCGGCTCGGTGACCAGGATGAAACCGCGCCTGGGCAGGATGGGCACGCGCACCCCGGCCAGCGCGGCGATCTCGCCGCCCCAGGTGCCCGCGGCGTTGACGACGGCTCCGGCGAGAATGTCGCCGCAGGAGGTGGTGACACCGGTGACCCGGTCGCCGTCGCGCAGGAAGCCGGTCACCGTGACCCCGGTTCGCAGCATCAGGGCGCCGTGCCCGAACCGTTCCGCGCCCCGCCGGATGAGCCTGGCCGCCGCCAGCATCGGCTGCACCTGGGCGTCGTGCGGGTAGAACACGCCGCCGGCGAGCCCTTTCGCCAGGTGGGGCTCGTAGTCACCGAGCTCCCCTGCGGCGACGGCGACGCACTCGACGCCCTGCTCGCCCGCCAGGCCGGTGAGCGCCTCAAGCACCTCGTCCGTCTCGGCGACCACCAGGCCGCCCTTGGCCTCGAACTCGAACCCACCGTCGGGCCCACCGTCGGGCCCGTCGGCGGGCCCGACGGCGGCCAGGTCACGCCAGAGCCGGTTGGAGAGCAGCGCCAGGTCGAGTTCGGGGCCCGGTCCCTTGTCGGAGACCAGCACGTTGCCCTCGCCCGCGCCCGTCGTACCGCCCGCCACCGCCCCCCGGTCGACGACCACCACGTCCAGTCCCGCGCGGGCGGCGTAGTAGGCGCAGGCGGCGCCGACGACCCCGGCGCCGACGACCACGACGTCCGGCATGACTCACCTCGCTCCCGGGCTCGTCAGTAATATGTCACATACCTTTTTATGGATCAATGCATCGGACCGGACGTCCCGGGCCGGCAACCGGCTCAGCCCACCCCTACCCGTGGACCCGTGGGGCACGCCGTCCGAGGTGAGATGTCCCACACCGGCAGCCGGCGGCGGCCCCCTGCCCGAGACGCCGGGGAGACGCGAAACGACCGGGGCGAAAGCCTCCGCACCGGCCCCGGCGCCAGGGGTCCGCGGCGGGACCGCCCCCCTCGCCGCCTAGCATGTGAGCCGTGAAGCACCTCCTTGACCAGACCCGTCTGCAGACCGCGAAACTGACCTGGATCGTGGGGCCGCCGACCTTCCGCACCCTGCGCCGCTGGGCGCTGGCGTCGGTGGCGGTCAACGTCGGGATCACGGTGACGGGTGCCGCGGTGCGGGTCACCGGCTCCGGCCTGGGCTGCCCCACCTGGCCCAGGTGTACGCCGGACAGCTTCATCCCGGTGGCCCACGACGACATCTCGCCGATCAACATGGCGATCGAGTTCGGCAACCGGCTGCTGACCTTCCTGGTGCTGGCCGTCGGCCTGGCCTGCCTGCTCGCCGCCCTGCGGCTGCTGCCCCGCCGCCCCGATCTGGTCAGGCTGGCCTGGCTGCAGCCGATCGGCGTGGCCGTGCAGGGACTCTGGGGCGGCCTGGTCGTGCGCAGCGCGCTCAACCCGGTCACCGTGAGCGTGCACTTCCTGGTCTCCATCGGCATGATCGCCGCGGCGTACGCGCTGTACGCCCGGGCCGGCGAGGGCGCGGGCCCGCCGCGCCTCCTGGTCAACCGGCACATCCGCACACTCGGTTTCGCGCTCGTCGCCGCCGTGTTCGTCCTGCTCGTCGTGGGCGTGGTGGTGACCGGCACCGGGCCGCACTCCGGGGACGCGATGGCCTCCCGGTTCGACTTCGACATCGAGACCGTGGCGAGGATCCACGCCGACGTCGCCTACGTGGTGGTCGGCCTCACCTTCGCGCTGGCGTTCGCACTGCACATCACCGACGCGCCCGGGCACGCCCGGCGGGCCGCCTGGACGCTGCTCGGCGTGGAGGCGGCCCAGGGCGGAATCGGATACGTCCAGTACTTCCTGGGCGTGCCCGCGGCCCTGGTCAACCTCCACGTGCTCGGCTCGGCCCTGGTCTGGGTCTGCGCGCTGCGGGTGGTGTTCACGATGCGCTCGTGCGGCCCGGTGGGCGCGACGGCCGCCGAGAGCGCGGACGAACTCGACCGGGTCCCGGCCTGACCGCCGGCCCCGCTCCCGCCGGAAAAGCCCGCGACGGCCGCGTTCGACTCGGCCGGCACCTGACCGCGACAATGGCCGGATGCCGCTGTCGCGAAGGTTCTTCCGGCTCTCCTACCAGGGCGCGGTGCTGCTGAGCGTCCTGGCCGTCGCACCGCTGACCTGGGCCTGGCTGGCCAGCTCCGGACACCGGGTGGTCGCGGACTCCTCACCCGGCTGGATGGCCGGGGTTCCCGAGGCGCCGGTGGCGCTGGTGCTGGGGGCGGCCGCCTTCGGGGGCACCCCTTCCCCGATGCTGGCCAGACGGCTGGACATCTCCGCCGAGCTGTACCGGGCCGGCAAGGTCAGGGCGATCCTGCTGTCGGGCGACAACGGGCGGATCGAGTACGACGAGCCGACCGTGATGCGCGACTACCTGCTCGCCCGTGGGATACCGGCCAGGGCGCTCGTCCTCGACTACGCCGGTTTCGACACCTGGGACTCGTGCGTGCGCGCCCGCGCCGTGTTCGGCGCCACCCGCCTCACCGTGGTCACCCAGCTCTTCCACCTGCCCAGGGCCGTCACCCTGTGCCGTACGGCGGGTCTGGAGACCTTCGGCGTGGGCGACGACTCCTCCCGGCGGTGGGCCTCCACCTACGCCTACGCGGCCCGCGAGTTCGCCGCCGCCGCCAAGGGCCTCCTCGACGCCGTGGTCCTCGACTCCGCTCCCGTCTTCCCCGGGCCGCGCGAGACCTCCCTGGAGGCCGCGCTTCAGTCGGGGTGAGCGCCACGCCCGGGGGACGGACGCCCCTGGGCGGCCCCGGGGTGCCCCGGGGTTCCGGGGGCACCGCCCCACGGATACGGCGAGCCGCCAGACGGCCGGGCCCCGGGCCCGTACCCCGGCGGGACGTTGCCGCCGCCGGGGGGCTGCGGCGGTGGCGGCGGCTGCGGGGGAAACTGGGCGCGGGAGGCGGCCATGCACTCCAGCAGCGCCCGCTGCTCCTCGTTGAACGTACGCTCGTCGATCACGTGCCCCCTGGCCCGCTCGTGGAGCAGGCCCAGCTCGGTGGCCGCGAGCTGGTAGTCGCTCATCGCCCGCAGGCCCGTCCTGCCGCCGTTGTCCCTGGCCCACTGCCTGGCGTGGCGGCGCCCCGGCAGGGAGGAGAGCATCGCGACGTCGTACGAGGAGACCAGCCCCGTCGCCCAGTAGGCGGGCAGGTAGGTCTGGATGAGCCCGATGATCCGCTTGCGGTCGCGGAAGATGATCCAGATCAGCACGAACAGCACGATCATCAGCAACAGGTAGGCGATGGCCAGGCCGGCGAAGCCGACGTAGGAGGCGAAGCCATTCCAGATGCCGTGCAGCAGCATCGCGCCGATCCACCCGGCGGCGATGACGAAGATCCGGCCGGGCCCCCGGCGCTGCGCCGCGTAGGCCACCGCGACACCGATCATGGAGGTGAACAGCGGGTGGGCGAACGGCGAGAGGACGCCGCGCAGCACGACGGTCACCGCCAGGCCCTGCGCGCCCATGTCGTCGAGCGCGGCCACGTAGTAGCTGACGTTCTCGCTCATGGCGAAGCCGAGGCCGACCATGCTGGCGTAGATGATGCCGTCGGTCGGCCCGTCGAGCTCCGCGCGCCTGAACCTGAGCAGGCCCAGCAGCACCAGGCCCTTCATCGTCTCCTCGACCACCGGGGCGCCGAACGTGGCGGCGATGTTGCGCGCGTAGTCGTAGCCGAGCCCGGCGGCGTTCTCGATGTAGACCAGGCCGAGGGAGTTGACGATCCCGGCGACCAGGACCGCCACGCCCGCCCCCCAGGCGAACGCGAAGATCAGGTTGCCTCGCGGCTCGGGCTCGATCCGGTCGAGCGCCAGCACCGCGGCCAGCAGCACGGGAACGGGCGCCAGCGCGAGGATCAGGGCGATGAAGAAGTAGACGGGGTCGCCGTTCAGCACGTCGAAGGAGAGCGACACCAGGCCGCACAGTCCCGTCAGGACGAGTCCGGTGATCAGCGCGAGCGACGGGCGGTCCCTGAGCACCCACCGGGGGTCACGGCTGGCCATGAGGTAACCGTAACCGTTGACTTCCACCCCACGAATCAAACCGGCATATCCCAGCGCGAAGGTCCACGGCCGGCGCCTGACGGCCGGCGCCCCGCCCCCCGGATACGGAGACCAGACCGAACGCTGGAACGATCCCGGGGCCGGAGCGCTGATCCGGCTCCCGAGGTTTTCCGACGACCATGAGCTGCCCTCCCCACGACCAGGCCCGACCCGGGCCGGCCAAGAAAACGTGTTCCCCACCCGGGAGACGTCTCCCCCTCGAACGAGACGCGGAAACGGGCATGTGGCAGGAGAGCGTACCTGTGAGAGGGCTCAGACGAACATCGAGTCGATGGCGACGGCGAGGAAGAGCAGCGCCAGGTAGGCGTTGGACCAGTGGAAGAAGCGCATCGGGCGCAGATCGACCCCGGTCTTGCCCGCGTTGACCCGGCCGAGGAGGCGGTGGACCTCCCACAGGCAGGCGGCACCGAGGACGGCGGCCACGACGGGGTAGAGCAGGGTGGTCCCGGCCACCGGCCACAGCAGCAGCGAGCAGAGCACCGTCGCCCAGGTGTAGACGATGCTCTCCAGCACCACCCGGCGCTCGGTGGCGACCACCGGGAGCATGGGGACCTTCGCCGCGGCGTAGTCCTCCTTGTAGCGCATGGCGAGGGTCCAGGTGTGCGGAGGCGTCCAGAAGAACACCACGCCGAAGAGCACCACGGGGGCCCAGTCGAGGCTGCCGGTGACGCCGGCCCAGCCGATCAGCACCGGCATGCAGCCCGCGATACCCCCCCACACCACGTTCTGCGGGGTCCGCCGCTTGAGGATCATCGAGTAGACGAGCACGTAGAAAAGGTTCGCGGCCAGCGACAGTCCGGCGGCGAGCCAGTTCACGGTCAGCCCGAGGCCGAGGGTCGACAGCGCCCCGAGAATGACCCCGAAGATCAGCGCGTTGGTCGGCGGCACCATGTCGCGGGCGAGCGGGCGACGCCGGGTGCGGCGCATGGCCGCGTCGATGTCACGGTCGATGTAGCAGTTCAGGGCGTTCGCACTGCCCGCCGACAGGGTGCCGAACACCAGGGTGTTGACGGCGATCCACAGCGGTGGCAGGCCCTTGGCCGCCAGGAACATCACCGGCAGCGTCGTGATCAGCAGCAGCTCGATGATCCGCGGCTTCGTGAGGGCGACATAGGCCTTCACGACGTCGCCGAAGGAGCGAGGCACGACGCCTGCGGTCGTGTCCGCCTCGGGCAGGACCGTCGATTGCTTGTCGGTGAGCACCATCTAAGGCGCTTCCAGCACGTGCGGGGTCAACGCGTAACCTCTGATTAGAGCGGATCCGTGAATGCGGGCACCAGCCAGCCTTGAGGACTCACTGTAGTTGCAGGGGAGGCCGGTCCCGGCACGGGGTGCGGAAGCGGCGCGAGGCGACACCCGCCGTGCCGGGAAAACGCGCCGATCGCCGATCCGACGGAACCGCCCCGGACCGACCTACGCCACGTTGACGTCCTCTCCGGCAGGAACGCCGAAGATCCCTGCCATGCCGCCTGCGCGACATCTCGGTGGGTTCCTGTTTCACAGCCGAGCGCCTGGATGAGTTCAGGTCTTCTCTCAGCTCCGCAGGCGTTCAACGTCTCCGCCCGCCCGGCGGCGACCCGAGCACTGTACTGGATTTCGCCCTGATCGACAGCGAAACACGGAAGGGCAAGGCACGCTTGCGCCCTGGCAGGCACTTTCTCGCAAACCTTCCCCACCGCGAAGCTCGAAGCGCTGGCCCGTACTCAGCTAACGCGGCCGAAACCGTTAGGGTCCAATGTGGGCGGGAAATACCAGACCGGCGCCACCATCACACTATTAGATCCGGAGACCGAGCAGTTGAGCAGCGAACTCGTGCCAGCCCTTGAATGGAGCGACCTGGACCGCCGCGCGGTCGATGTCGTGCGGGCCCTGGCCATGGATGCGGTAGAGAAGGCGGGCTCGGGCCACCCGGGCACCGCGATGAGCCTGGCGCCCGCCGCGTACCTGCTGTTCCAGCAGGTGATGCGGCATGATCCGTCAGACCCCTCCTGGGTGGGCCGTGACCGGTTCGTCCTTTCGGCCGGCCACACCAGCCTGACCCTCTACATCCAGCTCTACCTGTCGGGCTACGGCCTGAGCCTGGACGACCTCAAGGCTCTGCGCCAGTGGGAGAGCCTGACCCCCGGCCACCCCGAGCACGGCCACACCGTCGGCGTCGAGACCACCACGGGGCCGCTGGGTCAGGGGCTGGGCAACGCGGTCGGCATGGCCATGGCCGCCCGCCGCGAGCGCGGCCTGTTCGACCCGGACGCGGCGCGGGGCGCGAGCCCGTTCGACCACCACATCTGGTGCATCGCCTCCGAGGGGGACATCGAGGAGGGCATCAGCCACGAGGTCAGCGCCCTCGCGGGCCACCAGAGGCTGGGCAACCTGACCGTCGTCTTCGACAGCAACCACATCTCGATCGAGGACGACACCCAGATCGCGCTGAGCGAGGACGTGGTCAAGCGCTACGAGGCGTACGGCTGGCACACCCAGACCGTCGACTGGACGCAGACCGGCGACTACGTCGAGGACGTCGAGGCGCTGCACCAGGCGCTGGAGGCCGCCCGCGCCGAGACCGGCAGGCCGTCGTTCATCCGGCTGCGCACGATCATCGGCTGGCCCGCCCCCAACAAGAAGAACACCGGCAAGATCCACGGCTCGGCGCTGGGCGCCGACGAGGTCGCCGCCACCAAGAAGGTCCTGGGCCTTGACGAGGCCAAGAGCTTCGACGTTCCCGCCGAGGTCCTGGAGCACGCCCGCGGGGTCGTCGAGCGCGGCCGCGCCGCGCGGACCGAGTGGGACAAGCTCTACCAGAGCTGGCGCGAGGCCAACCCCGAGCGCGCCGCCGAGTTCGACCGCATCTCCGTGCGGCAGCTCCCCGCCGGCTGGAGCGAGGCACTGCCGGTCTTCGAGGTCGGCTCCTCCGTCGCCACCCGCAAGGCCTCCGGCGAGGTGCTCAACAGCCTCGCGCCGGTGCTGCCCGAGCTGTGGGGCGGCTCGGCCGACCTGGCCGAGTCCAACAACACCACGATGAAGGGCGAGCCGTCCTTCATCCCCGAGGAGTTCCAGACCAGGGACTTCCCCGGCAACCCCTACGGCCGCACGCTGCACTTCGGCATCCGCGAGCACGGCATGGGGGCGATCCTCAACGGCATCGCGCTGCACAACGGCACCCGCCCCTACGGCGGCACGTTCCTGGTCTTCAGCGACTACATGCGCCCGGCCGTGCGGCTGGCGGCGCTGATGAAGCTACCGGTCACCTACGTGTGGACGCACGACTCCATCGGCCTGGGCGAGGACGGCCCGACGCACCAGCCCGTCGAGCACCTGTGGGCGCTGCGCGCCATCCCCGGCCTCGACGTGGTCCGCCCCGCCGACGCCAACGAGACCGCCGCCGCCTGGCAGGTCGTGCTCGAGCACAACGACCGCCCGGCCGCGCTGGCGCTGACCCGCCAGAACCTGCCGGTCTACGAGGGCACCCGCGACGCGACGAAGGTCGCCCGCGGCGGCTACATCCTGCGGGAGGCCTCCAACGGGCAGCCCGCGGTGGTCCTGATCGGCACCGGCTCCGAGGTCGAGCTGGCCGTCGAGGCCCGCGAGATCCTGGAGGCGGAGGGCATCGCCACCCGGGTCGTGTCGATGCCGTGTGTGGAGTGGTTCCACGCCCAGGACACGGCCTACCGGCAGACGGTGCTGCCCTCCTCGGTCCGCGCGCGCGTGGCGGTGGAGGCGGGAATCTCGCTGGGCTGGCGGGAGTTCGTGGGAGATGAGGGGGAAGTGGTCAGCCTGGAGCACTTCGGTGCCTCGGCCCCCTACAAGACCCTCTACGAGCAGTTCGGCCTGACCGCCGAGCGCGTGGTCGCCGCAGCCAAGGCGAGCCTCGCCAAGACCGGAGCCGACAAGGGCGAGACGACGGGAAACTGATCATGAGTGAGATCCTGAGGAAACTCTCCGCGCAGGGCGTCTCCATCTGGCTGGACGACATCAGCCGCGAGCGCCTGCGCACCGGCAATCTCCAGTCGCTGATCCGCGACCGGCAGGTGGTCGGCGTCACCTCCAACCCGACGATCTTCGCCTCCGCGCTGAGCAAGGGCGACGCCTACGACACCCAGCTGCACGACCTGAAGATCCGCGGCGTCGACGTCGAGGAGGCGGTGCGCTCCATCACCACCTACGACATCCGCTGGGCCGCCGACGTGCTGCGCCCCGTCTACGACGCCACCGGCACCGTGGACGGCCGGGTGTCGATCGAGGTCGACCCGCGCCTGGCCCGGGAGACGGAGAAGACCGTCGCCGAGGCGCGCGCGCTGTGGTGGCTGGTCGACCGGCCCAACCTGTTCATCAAGATCCCGGCCACCGTCGAGGGCCTGCCCGCGATCACCCGGGCGATCTCCGAGGGCATCAGCGTCAACGTCACGCTGATCTTCTCCCTGGAGCGCTACCGCGCCGTGATGAACGCCTGGCTGAGCGGCCTTGAGCAG
The DNA here is from genome assembly GCF_040678965.1 of Streptosporangium sp. NPDC049248. Taxonomy (NCBI): domain Bacteria; kingdom Bacillati; phylum Actinomycetota; class Actinomycetes; order Streptosporangiales; family Streptosporangiaceae; genus Streptosporangium; species Streptosporangium sp. NPDC049248. The sequence continues at coordinate 82,611 of NZ_JBFAQY010000009.1, read as the reverse complement.
GCCAAGGCCAAGGGCCTCGACCTGTCGGGCATCGAGTCGGTGGCCTCGTTCTTCGTCAGCCGGCTGGACGGCGAGATCGACAAGCGCCTGGACAAGATCGGCACCCCCGAGGCCCTGGCGCTGAAGGGCAAGGCCGCGCTCGCCAACGCCCGGCTGGCCTTCGCCGCCTTCGAGGAGGTCGTCGACTCCCCGCGCTGGCAGGCGCTGGCCCTGGCCGGAGCCCGGCCGCAGCGCCCCCTGTGGGCCTCCACCGGCACCAAGAACCCCGACTACCCGGACACCCTCTACGTCGACGGGCTGGTCACCTCCGGCATCGTCAACACGATGCCGGAGAAGACCCTCGAGGCGACGGCCGACCATGGCAGGATCACCGGTGACACGGTCCGTCCCTCCTACGAGGAGGCCTGGAACACCATGGCCGCGCTCAAGGAGATCGGCATCGACTACGACGACGTCGTGAGGTTCCTGGAAGAGGACGGCGTGGACAAGTTCGAGGCCTCCTGGACCGAGCTGCTGGCGACCGTCGCCGCCGAGCTGAAGAAGGCATGAGGGAACACATGTCAGTGTCCGTGACGTTCGGTGAGGACGACCTCACCGAACAGGCCTCGGAGACGGCCGGCCGGCTCGTCTCCGAGGGGGTCCCCCAGTCCCTGGCCGCCGGCGACCCCACGCTGTGGGGCCCGGAGGCCGCGCCCGAGGCGGCCGTCCGGCTCGGCTGGCTCAACCTCCCGCTGACGAGCAGGCCGCTGCTCGGTGAGATCGGCGAGCTGGTGGAGTGGGCCCGTGCCGAGGGCCTGGACCACGTGGTCCTGGCGGGCATGGGCGGCTCCTCCCTCGCTCCCGAGGTCATCACCGGCTCCGCCGACGTACCGCTGACCGTGCTCGACACCACCGACCCCGGCCAGGTGCGCCGCGCGCTGGAGGACCGGCTGGAGAGCACGCTGCTGGTCGTCGCCAGCAAGAGCGGCGGCACCGTCGAGACCGACAGCCACCGGCGGATCTACGAGAAGGCCTTCCGAGACGCCGGGATCGACCCGGCGAGAAGGATCGTCGTCATCACCGACCCGGGCTCGCCGCTGGAGCTCAGCGCCCGCGAGGCGGGCTACCGGGTGGTTCTGGCCGACCCCAACGTGGGCGGCCGCTACAGCGCCCTGACGGCGTTCGGGCTGGTGCCCAGCGCGCTGGCGGGCGCCGACGTCGAGCGGCTGCTCGACGACGCCGCCGAGGTGCTGCCGCTGCTGTCGCGCTCGGAGGGCAACCCCGGCCTCGACCTGGGCGCCGCCCTGGGAGCCGCCGCGGTGGCCGGGCGCGACAAGCTCGTGATCGAGGACGGCCTTTCGGAGATCAGCGGCCTGCCCGACTGGATCGAGCAGCTGATCGCCGAGTCCACCGGCAAGTCCGGCAGGGGCATCCTGCCCGTCGTGGGCGCCGACCCCGGCGACGCCGACGACGAGCTGCTCGCCGGGATCGACACCGACGGTGTGGTGACCGTCGCCGGCCCGCTGGGCGCGCAGTTCCTCGTCTGGGAGTACGCCACGGCCGTCGCCGGGCGCGTCCTGGGCATCGACCCGTTCAACCAGCCGAACGTGGCCGAGTCCAAGGAGAACACCGCCAAGCTGCTCGACCGGAGCGAGCTGCCGGTCGGCACCCCGATCCTCGTCGACGGCCCGGTGGAGGTCCACGGCGAGCTGCCGCCGGGCATGGAGGCCCCCAAGAACCTGTCCGACGTGCTCACCGGGCTGCTGGAGGCGATCCCCTCCGACGGCTACCTCGCGGTGATGGCCTACCTCGACAGGGAGGCGGCCTTCGACGCCCCGTACCCCGAGGGCGCCTCGTTCGAGGAGATGACGGACGTGTGGAGCGCGGCCGACCCGGCCACGCTCCGCGGGATGCTCGCGGTCCGCACCGAGCGGCCGGTCACCTTCGGGTGGGGACCCCGCTTCCTGCACTCCACCGGCCAGTACCACAAGGGCGGCCCGCAGAACGGGGTGTTCCTGCAGATCACCGGGGCCGTCGAGAACGACCTGGAGGTTCCCGGCAAGCCTTACACCCTGGGCCGCCTCCAGCTCGCCCAGGCGCTGGGCGACCTGGGCGCCCTGGCCAGCCGGGGCCGCCCCGCCGTGCGACTGCACCTGACCGACCGCGCCGCCGGTGTCGCGCACCTGCTCGCCGCCTCACGGGAGGTCTGATGGGTCGCCGGAGGTTCGAATGAGCAAGGAGAACTCCCAGCCCCAGGCCGACCGGCCTCGGGCCGAGGAGCTCACCACCACGGGCACCGCGCACGAGGGAGCGGTCACCACGGCCACCGCCGCCTCGACCGCCGGCATCACCGAGGCCCTGATCGAGTCCAACCCGCTGCGCGACCCGCGCGACAAGCGCCTGCCGCGCGTGGCGGGGCCGTGCGTGCTGGTGCTGTTCGGCGTGACCGGCGACCTGGCACGCAAGAAGCTGCTCCCGGCGATCTACGACCTGGCGAACCGGGGGCTGCTGCCCCCGGGCTTCTCCCTGGTCGGCTTCGCCCGCCGGGACTGGGAGGACCAGGACTTCGCGCAGCTGACCCACGACGCCGTCAAGGAACACGCGCGCACGCCGTTCCGCGAGGAGGTCTGGAAGCAGCTGTCGGAGGGCATCTTCTTCTGCCGCGGCGAGTTCACCGACGACGGCGCCTTCGACGCGCTGGCGATGATGCTCAAGGAGATCGACGAGACCCGGGGCACCGGCGGCAACTACGGCTTCTACCTGTCGGTGCCGCCGAAGTTCTTCCCCGTGGTGGTCCAGCAGCTGAAGCGGACCGACCTGGCGGACGGTCCCGGGGACTCCTGGCGCCGGGTGGTGATCGAGAAGCCGTTCGGGCACGACCTGCGGAGCGCCCAGGAGCTCAACGCGATCACCAGCGCGGTCTTCCCGGAGAGCTCGGTGTTCCGCATAGACCACTACCTGGGCAAGGAGACCGTCCAGAACATCCTGGCGCTGCGGTTCGCCAACAACCTGTTCGAGCCGATCTGGAACCGGGGTTATGTCGACCACGTGCAGATCACGATGGCCGAGGACATCGGCATCGGCGGCCGGGCCGGCTACTACGACGGCATCGGCGCGGCGCGCGACGTGATCCAGAACCACCTGCTGCAGCTGCTGGCCCTGGTCGGCATGGAGGATCCGACGTCGTTCGGAGCCGACTCGCTGCGCAGGGAGAAGGAGAAGGTCCTCAAGGCGGTGCGGCTGCCGTCGGACCTGTCGCTGACCACCGCGCGCGGCCGTTACGGGGCCGGTTGGCAGGGCGGCGAGCCGGTCATCGGCTACACGCAGGAGGAGGGCATCCCACCCGACTCGATCACCGAGACCTACGCCGCCATCAAACTGGAGATCGCCAACCGGCGTTGGGCGGGGGTGCCGTTCTACCTGCGCACCGGCAAGAGGCTCAGCCGCCGGGTCACCGAGGTGGCCGTGGTGTTCCAGCGCGCGCCGCACCTTCCGTTCAGCAAGGACGACACCGAGATTCTCGGGCAGAACGCCCTGGTCATCCGGGTGCAGCCGGACGAGGGCATCACGGTGCGGTTCGGTTCCAAGGTACCGGGCACCGCCATGGAGGTCAGGGACGTCTCGATGGACTTCGCCTACGGCGAGTCGTTCATGGAGTCCTCCCCCGAGGCCTACGAGCGGCTGCTGCTCGACGTGCTGATCGGCGACCCTCCGCTCTTCCCGCACCAGCGCGAGGTCGAGCTGTCCTGGAAGATCCTCGACCCGATCGAGGACTTCTGGAGCACCCAGGGCCCGCCGGAGGAGTATCCCTCGGGTACCTGGGGACCGGCCTCGGCCGACGAGATGATGGCCCGCGACGGACGCGTCTGGAGGCGGCTGTAGATGACCAGCTTCATGCTCAGCGGCACGACCGCCTCGAAGATCTCCTCCCAGCTCACCCACCTGCGCCACCAGATGGGCACGCCGGCGGTCGGCATGGTGCTGACCCTGGTGGTGGTCTGCGGCGAGAGCGACCAGTACGACGCGGTCCGGGCGGCGACCGAGGCGGCCAGGGAGCACCCCTCCCGGATACTGGTCGTCATCCCTCGCGACCCGAACGAGCCCAACCGGCTCGACGCCGAGATCCGGTTCGGCGAGTCGACCCCGGGCGAGGTGATACTGCTCCGTCTGTACGGGGAGCTGACCAGGCACGCCGACTCGGTGGTCAGCCCGCTGCTGCTCACCGACACCCCGGTGGTCGCCTGGTGGCCCAGCGACTGCCCCGAGGTCCCGGCCGCGGATCCGATCGGCATGCTGGCCCAGCGCCGCATCGTCGACGCGCGTTCCGCACCCGACTCGGTCAAGGCGATCGCCGGCCGGGCCCGCGGGTACGTGCCCGGCGACACCGACCTGGCCTGGACCCGGCTGACGACGTGGCGGAGCCTGCTGGCCGCCGCGTTCGACCAGCCGGTGGCCAAGATCAAGCGGGGCACCGTGGAGGCCGTGCCCGGCCATGCCAGCGCCCTGCTGCTGGCGGCCTGGCTCGGTGAGCGCCTCGGCGCGCCGGTGAAGGTATCCGACTCCCCCGGTCCCGGCCTGACCTCCGTCAAGCTGGTCTCGGGCGACGGCGACATCACCATCACCCGGGGCGACGGGCGCCTGGCCATGCTCTCTCGTCCCGGCCAGCCGGACCGCCGGGTCGCGCTGGCCCGGCGCCCGACGTCGGACCTGCTCGCCGAGGAGCTGCGGCGGCTGGATCCCGACGAGATCTACGCGGCCGCGATCCAGCGGCTCGCCCGGGCCCGCAAGTCCTGAGCCGTAAGCGCCCCGCGGCCTGCCGCGGGGTGCCTTTCTTCGAAAGAGAAGTTCGTGAGCGTTCCCACTGTGATCATCCATCGCGACGCCGACGTGCTCGCCAAGGCCGTCGCCGCCCGGGTGATCATCCGTGCCCTCGACGCCCAGGCGGCCAAGGGATCGGCCCAGCTGGTCCTGACCGGCGGCACCGTCGGCCTGGCCACCCTCGCCGAGATCGCCGCCTCCCCGGCCAGGGACGCCGTCGACTGGCGCAAGGTGGACATCTGGTGGGGCGACGAGCGTTTCCTGCCGGCCGGTGACCCCGAGCGCAACGAGACCGGCGCCCGCAAGGCCCTGCTGGACCACATAGACCTCGACCCCGAGCGGGTGCACGTGATGCGCGGCCCCGACTCGGGCATGACCGCCGAGGAGTCGGCCGACGCCTACGCGGAGGAGCTCCGCCGGGCCTCGCGCCCCGAGGACCACGGCCCGGCGCCGTCGTTCGACCTCATGATGCTCGGCATGGGCCCGGACGGCCATGTGGCCTCGCTCTTTCCCGGCCTGCCCGCCCTGTACGACACCCGTCCGGTGGTGGCGGTGCACGGCTCGCCCAAGCCGCCGCCCACCCGCGTCTCGCTGACGATGCCGGTCATCCAGGGCTCCCGCGAGGTGTGGGTGATCGCCGCCGGTGAGGAGAAGGCGAGAGCGGTACGGCTGGCACTGTCGGACTCGGGAACGATGCAGGTCCCCGCGGCCGGTGCCCGGGGTAGCCGGCGGACCCTCTTCCTTTTGGACCGGGCCGCCGCCTCCAAGATCCCCTCCTCCCTGGGCCGGATCTCCTCCCCCTGATCCCGGTCCCCGCTTTCACCTCGGTCCGGCCCGTGTCGACCGCCGTGGTCGCCTCGCTCGACGGGCCGGACGAGGCACCCGTGCTCCGTGAGGCCGCGCTGCGACGGCGCGCCTATCGCGAGTCGAGACGGTCGTCATGAGCTGTCAGGGCGCCGTCCCGGAGGGCTGGGTGGTGAGGGCGTCGATCTCGTCGAGGATCTCCTTCTTGCCCGCCGGGTCCATGGAGGAGGCCTCGACGGCGTTGCGGGCCAGGGTGGTGAGGGTGGCACGGTCCAGGCCCAGATGTTCGGCGGCGACGCGGTACTCGTCGCTCAGGGTGGTGGCGAACATGGGCGGGTCGTCGCTGTTGAGGGTGACGAACAGGCCCTCCTTGATCATGCGGGGCAGCGGGTGCTCCTCGATGCGGGCGATCTGGCCGGTGCAGACGTTGGAGGTGGGGCAGACCTCCAGCGGGATCTGCGTCTCGCGCAGGTGGGCGATCAGGCGGGGGTCCTGCACGCAGGCGATGCCGTGGCCGATCCGCTCGGCGCCCAGGTGGTCGAGGACCTCCCAGATGGTCTCCGGGCCGCTCATCTCGCCCGCGTGCGGCAGGCTGCGCAGCCCGGCGGCGGTGGCCGCGCGAAAGGCGTCCCGGAAGGCGTCGCGATATTTCGGACGCTCCTGCTCGATCCCGGCCAGCCCGAAACCTACCAGCGCCCGGGGAGGTTCTTCGAGCGCGTGGTCCAGGGTGACCCGGGCCGCCTCGACGCCGTACTCGCCGGGAATGTCGAAGATGTACGCCATCCGCACGCCGTGCTCCTCGTGGGCGCGCCGGGAGGCCAGGTCGAGTGCCTCGGTGACCTCCCGCATCGGCATGCCCATGATGTGGTGCGCGTACGGGGTGACGGTCAGCTCGACGTAGCGCCCGTTCTGCCGGGCCAGGTCCGCGGCCAGGCCGAGCACCAGGGTCGCCACGTCCTCGGGCTCGCGGACCAGGGCGTTGATCGCCTGGTAGATCTCGGCGAAGTGCGGGAAGTCGCGGAACCGGTAGAACGCGCGCAGTTCCTCCTCGCCGGTGGGAACGCCCCCGCCGGGGTGGCGGCGGGCGAGTTCCAGCACGGTGGCGGGCGAGGCGGAGCCGATCAGGTGGACGTGGAGTTCGACCTTGGGGAGGGCGTCGATGAACGCGTCGATCGTCATGCGGAGGACCCTACGCATCCCCTCCCCCGGCACGAAAGCCATTTCCAGCAAATCTAACACTAAAATGTACGATTAAAACGGCGAATGTCGGACAGCGCGAGAATTTCGCCGGAGCTTTTCCTCCCGCGCACCGGACGTCTGGCGCATAGTGGGGGCAAGCACCTCGACACCCCTCACGGAGGCTCACAGTGTTCGAGCGCTTCACCGACCGTGCCCGCCGCGTCGTGGTCCTGGCCCAGGAGGAGGCCCGCAGGCTCGGCCACGACCACATCGGCACCGAGCACATCCTGCTCGGCCTGGTCCTTGAGCGGGACGGCGTCGCCGGCCGCGCCCTGCGGGCCCTGGACATCGACGGCGAGCAGGTCAGGAACGACGTGGAGGAGATCATCGGCAGGGGTGACGAGACCCCCGGCAGCCACATCCCCTTCACTCCGCACGCCAAGAAGGTGCTCGAACTGTCGCTGCGGGAGGCGCTCGGCCTGCACCACACCTACATCGGCACCGAGCACATCCTGCTCGGTCTGATCCGCGAGAGCGAGGGCGTGGCCGCCCGGGTGCTGGCCGGGCGGGGGGCGCGCCTGGACGCCGTACGCGCCCAGGTGATCACGTTGCTCGGGCGGCGCGGCCCCGACCGCGCGGTGACCGCCGAGGAGGGCTTTCCGGTGATGGGCGCGTCGCTCTCGGCCAGACTGGAGCGCATCCAGGAGAGCCTGGACCGGATCGAGCGCAGGCTGGACGCCATCGAAGGCGCCGACGCACCCGGAGAGTCGGGCCCCCCGAAGGAGCAGGCTCCCTGAGGACCCGGGGGAACACCCGGATCAGCACAGGAGTGGGCCCTCCCCGTTTCGGGACCCCTGAGCGATCCCGAAACGGGGAGGCCGAATGATGGGTTCAACTCGGGGATGCCGTCGCCATCACTCCCACGGCCAGCCTGGCTTCCACCACGCCGGGGTCCTCGGTCTGGCTCAGGGTCGCGCCAAGCGAGACCAGGAGCCTGCGCATCCGCACGTTGTCGGCGAGCAGGGTGGCCCTGACCTCGGCGAAGCCCAGGTCCCGGGCCTGGCCGACGAGCATCTGGGCCAGTGCGGCGCCCAATCCCCTGCCCTGCCAGCGGTCCTCGACCAGGAAGGCCATCTCGGCGATGCCCGGATCGGGGGTGAACATCAGGTTGGCGAGGCCGACGACCTGGCCGTCGTACCCGGCGACGATGGAGTAGCCCTTCGTGCGGTCGCAGAGCCGGTCGAAGACCTTCGGCGGCAGCACGGGCATCGCGGTGAAGTAGCGGAACCTGCGGGCCTCGGGTGAGCAGCGGTCGTGCAGGTCGCGTACGGCCTCGCGGTAGAGCCGGGTGAGCGGGCGGACCTGGACCTCGACGCCGTCGGAGAGCGTGATGTCGCGGTCGGTGCCGGACTGCTCGGCGGGGGGCTGCGCCAGCCGCACGAAGGAGGCCGCGCGGGCGGCCTCGGTCAGGGTGAAGGGCAGCTCGGCCCGGCGCACCCTGATCGCGCGGCGCGGGGCCACGGGCACGGTGAGCAGCGTGGGGTCCGGGAGGTCGCTCATCTCGGCACCATAGACCCAGCGGGAGTCGTCGGCGCGCAGCAACTCCCCGAGCAGCTCGGGCAGCCGCCAGGGGGTGGTGCGCAGCCGGGAGGCGAGCAGGAGCACGCGGGTGGGCTCGTCCGTCAACTCGTGCGCGGTGGCGGGGACGACCAGGACCTCGCGTCCGCCGGCCGCCTCCAGAGCCTCGCGCACCGCCTCGGCACCGGCGGGGATGTCCGTGACGAACTCGTCGACCGTGCCGTCCGCGTCGGTCTGGACGCTCAGGCCCAGGATGTTGCCGCCCTTGGCGGCGAGCGCGGCGGCCAGCGAGGCGAGACGCCCCGGCCGCTCGTCAACGGTAGTACGAATCCTCAGAAACCCCATCAGAATGCTCCCTCTGTTGAGGGATAGCCTTACCTGACCCTGTTACGGGACTGCTACACATGAGTGAGCCTGCCGTTACATCTGGCGGATCACTCATTACGTGGCAGGACTGCTTTTCTGCAACGGTTTCCGTTGGCAGGCGCATCACAATAGACGGATATAGCAGGATATGAGGCCATGAGCACGCGTGTTCCCCTGGCTGGGGATTTCGTCAACGGAGACGTCTCCTTCTGGTACCGCTCCCTGGGCATCCCCACGGCCGGCACTCCCCTCGGCGGCGACCTCGACGCCGACGTGGCCATCGTCGGCGCCGGCTACACCGGCCTGTGGACCGCCTACTACCTGAAGAAGGCCAGCCCCGCCCTGCGGGTCGTGGTGCTGGAGAAGGAGTTCGCCGGCTACGGCGCCTCAGGGCGCAACGGCGGCTGGCTGGTCGGCGAGCTGGCCGGTACCCCCGAGCGCTACGCCAGGACGCACGGCGCGGACGCGGCCAAGCGGCTGCAGCGGGTGATGTTCGAGGCGATCGACGAGGTCATCACGATCGCCGAGGACGAGAACATCGACGCGGACATCGTCAAGGGCGGCGTCACCACGGTCGCCACCAACGCCGCCCAGGACCGGCGGCTGCACCAGTTGCTCGCCCACGAGCGCCACTGGGGCTGGACCGAGGACGACGTGCGGCTGCTCGATCCGGCGGAGCGGGAGGAGCGCCTGCGGGTGGCCGGCGCGGTCAGCGCGATCTGGAGCCCGCACTGCGCCAGGATCCAGCCCGCCAAGCTGGCCCGCGGCCTGGCCCAGACCGTGCGGGACCTCGGGGTGAAGATCTTCGAGCACACCCCGGTCACCGAGATCGCCCCGCGCGAGGCCCGCACGCCGCACGGCACGGTCCGCGCCGACTACGTCATCCGCGCCACCGAGGGTTTCACCGCCGAACTGAAGCAGTACCACCGCGCCTGGCTGCCGATGAACAGCTCGATGATCGTCACCGAGCCGCTGGGCGGGCTGTGGGACGAGATCGGCTGGGAGGGCCACGAGCTGCTCGGCGACATGGCGCACTACTACATGTACGCCCAGCGCACCGCCGACGGCCGGATCGCGTTCGGCGGGCGTGGCAAGCCCTACCTCTACGGCTCCCGGGTGGACGAGCGGGGCCGCACCCACGAATGGACGATCGAGGCGCTCTGGGAGTTGCTGACCGGGATGTTCCCCGCGGTCAGGGCCTCGAAGGTGGCGCACGCCTGGTCCGGGGTGCTCGGCGTGCCGCGCGACTGGTGCGCCACCGTGCACGTCGACCACGCCACCGGCATCGGCTGGGCGGGCGGCTACACCGGCCACGGGGTGACCACGACCAACCTCGCCGGCCGCACCCTGCGCGACCTGATCCTGCGCGAGGACACCGAGCTCGCCTCCCTGCCCTGGGTGGACCGCAAGGTACGGGGCTGGGAGGTGGAACCGCTGCGATGGATCGGCGTGCACACCATGTACGACCTCTACCGGCGGGCCGACGCCAGGGAGAAGGCGGGACTCGGCCGTACCTCGGTGCTGGCCCGCGTCGCCGACTCCATCACCGGACGCTGAGCGCCGGACGCCCGGCGAAACTCACGCTGGACCTCGGCCGGTCCAGCGTGCAGTGTAGGTGATCAAGCGGCACCCCGGAGCGTCAGCGGCCTCCGGGCCACCGACAGAAGGATGGTGCAACAGTGCGCGACCTGCTCTTCCGGGGCGGCCGGGTCTTCCTCGCCGCCGACGCGTTCGCCGAGGCGGTGCTGGTCCGTGACGGCCGGATCGCCGCCGTCGGCGCGGAGTCCGACGTCGTACGACTGGCCGCCCCCGGCCACGAGGTCGTCGACCTGGACGGCCGCCTGCTGACCCCCGGGTTCACCGACGCGCACATCCACCCGGTGCAGGCGGGCCTGGAGCGGGCCAGGTGCGACCTGTCCGAGGTCTACGGCCTGCCGGAGTACATGGAGAGAATCGTCGCCTACGCGGACTCCCACCCCGGCCACGAGTGGATCGACGGCGGCGGCTGGGACATGTCGGCCTTTCCCGGCGGCCTCCCACACCGCTCCCATCTTGACGTCGTCACCCGCCCGGTCTATCTGATCCAGCGCGACCACCATGCCGCCTGGGTCAACAGCCGGGCCCTGGAACTGGCCGGGATCACCCGCGACACCCCCGACCCCGCCGACGGCAGGATCGAGCGCGACGCCGACGGCACGCCGAGCGGCGTGCTGCACGAGGGCGCGATGGACCTGGTCGGCCTGCTCACCCCGCGTCCCAGCGCCGCGGACCTGCACGAGGCGCTGCTGGCGGCCCAGGACCACCTGTTCTCCCTCGGCATCACCGGCTGGCAGGACGCCATCGTCGGCTCCTACGCGGGCTACGACGACCAGCTGTCCACGTACGTCTCGGCGGCGGCCTCCGGCGCGCTGCGGGCCCGCGTCGTGGGCGCGCTGTGGTGGGACCGGACCCGCGGCGCCGAGCAGATCCCCGAACTGCTGGAGCGGCGCGAGTCGGCCACGGGCCTGGAGCGGTTCCGCGCCACCTCGGTGAAGATCATGCAGGACGGCATCGCGGAGAACTTCACCGCCGCGGTGATCGAGCCCTACTGCCGCTGCGGCGGCACCGGCCTGTCGTACGTGGATCCCACGCTGCTGAAGGAGTACGTCGCCGAGCTGGACCGGCACGGCTTCCAGGTCCACTTCCACGCCATCGGTGAGCGGGCGGTCCGCGAGGCGCTGGACAGCTTCGAGGGGACCGACCCGGCCAACCGGCACCACATCGCGCACCTGCAGATCGTCGAGCCGTCGGACGTGCCGCGCTTCGCCGAGCTCGGCGTGACCGCCAACCTGCAGCCGCTCTGGGCCACCCACCACGCCCAGATGGACGAGCTGACCCTGCCCTTCCTGGGCGAGGAGCGCTCCTCGTGGCAGTACCCGTTCGCCGACCTGCTGCGCTCGGGCACCCGCTTCTGCGCGGGCAGCGACTGGCCGGTCTCGGTCGCCGACCCGTTCCAGGGCATGCACGTGGCCGTCAACCGCACCGAGCCCGGCGGCTCACTGCACGCGGACTACCCGACGGCGCAGACCCCGTTCCTGCCCGGCCAGCGTCTGGACCTGGCCACCGCGCTGACCGCCTACACCGCCGGCTCGGCCCGGATCAACCACGACGACGACGCCGGCACCGTCGTCCCCGGCAACCGCGCCGACCTGGTCGTCCTGGACCGCGACCCGTTCACCGAGCCGCAGGCCGACATCTGGCGGACGAAGGTCGCGATGACCTTCGTCGGCGGCGAGCAGGTCTACCGGCGCTGACCCGGAAACGACACGGAGCGCGGCGGTCGTCCCCCTCGACGGCAACGGCGGTGGCTCCTCCGCTCCCCTGAGGGAGCGGCTTCACGAGACCCGCGACCGGTCTCGGCGTGCGGGGTTCCATCGAGCGAGGACAGCGGGCTGCTCCAGGCTGCTCCGGGCTGACGGCCCGGAGCAGCCCGGCCCGGAAAAAATGATTTGCGGGCGATAACCTAAAATGTCATGGTTGCTCTTCGCTTCCTGGGACCCGGGTGACGCCAACGCCCTGGGAGCGCTGCTGGGACGGTTCAACGCGATGTCCGCCTCATGACGGTGTCGTCTGTGTGAGATTCCCGTTGTCTCCCGCCTCCGCTGACCGCGCGGAGATTCCCCCAGCCCGCTGTCCGACCGTTCCGCTCCGCCACGCCCGGCTCTCCCCCAAGTTCCCGTCGGTGGCCCCTTCTGCTTGCGAGGTACATCATTTCCGCGTTTCCCCAGTCGGTGAACGACACTGCGGTCGACGAGTCCCGGGGCACCGGCGACGCCGCGGTTCCCAAGGGGGCCATGATGATGATCGCCACGCTGGTCGCATCGGCCTTCGTGATGATCCTCAACGAGACGGTCCTGAGCGTCGCGCTGCGCGACCTCAGCGTCGACCTCGGCGTCGCCACCACGACCGCGCAGTGGCTGACCAGTGGTTTCCTGCTGACCATGGCCGTGGTCATCCCCACCACCGGTTTCCTGCTCGAGCGATTCACCCCTCGGCAGATCTTCCTGGTCTCGCTGACGTTGTTCAGCGCGGGCACCCTGATCAGCGCGCTCGCCCCGGGGTTCGCCATACTGCTGGCCGGGCGCGTCGTGCAGGCCTGCGGCACCGCGGTCATGCTACCGATGCTGATGACCACGGTGATGCGTCTGGTCCCCGTGTCCAAACGCGGCGCGACCATGGGCACGATCACCATCGTCATCGCCGTGGCTCCCGCGATCGGGCCGACGGTCGGCGGCGCGGTGCTGTCCTCCCTGGGCTGGCGCTGGATGTTCTGGCTCGTACTACCGCTGTCCCTGCTGGCACTGGCCTTCGGCGCCGTCCGGATGCGGCTGGGCGGCGAGACGCGCACGGTGCCGCTGGACGTGTTGTCCGTGCCGCTGTCCGCCGTCGGTTTCGGCGGCATCCTGTACGGCCTCTCCTCCGTCGGCGAGTCCGGCGGCGGCCACCTGGTGGCGCCGTGGATCCCCATCGCGGTCGGTGCCGTCGCCCTCGCCGGGTTCGTGGTACGCCAACTCCGGCTGCAGCGCCAGGACCGGGCGCTGCTGGACCTGCGCCCGCTGACCCACCGCGCCTTCGTCGTCGCGCTGACCCTGAGCGCCCTGCTGTTCATGTGCCTGCTGGCGGTCTCGGCGATCCTGCTGCCGCTGTATCTCCAGACCGTCCTGCGCACGAGTACGTTCGTCAGCGGGCTGGCCGTGCTCCCCGGCGGGCTGGTCCTCGGCCTGCTGGGACGGCCGGTGGGGCAACTGTTCGACCGCTTCGGCGCCCGCCCGCTGGTGATTCCCGGCGCACTGGCCACAGCGGTGGCGCTGTGGCTGTTCACCGCCCTCGGACCGGATTCGCCGCTGGCCCTGGTGATCGGCATCCATGTGCTGCTCATGGCCGGGCTCGGGGCGATGATGACCCCCCTGATGACCGAGTCGCTCGGCGCGCTGCCCGAACACCTCTACTCGCACGGCAGCGCGATCCTGTCCACGCTCCAGCAGGTCGCGGGCGCGTTCGGTACCGCCATGTTCGTCACCGTGGCGTCCCTGGGCACCACCCACGCGTCCGGCGCCCCCGACGCCGCAGGCCTGCACACGGCCTTTGTCGTCGCGGGTGTGCTCGGTGTGTTCGTGTTCGTCACGGCGCTGTTCGTACGCCGCCCCCGGTCTGTGCCGCAAGCCGCCGCAGGGCGCGACGCCGGTTGAACCACGGCGGGGCCGGCGAGCGTGCGAACCGGGGGAAGGCGACTTCGCGTCGATGATCGAGAGTGAGGCCCGGGTCCCGCGGGTCCCGGGCCGTCCGGCCCCACCGCCGCCGTAGCATTCCCGAACAGCCGATCAGCGGAGGACGTCGTGAACGATCTGCCCATCTGCGTCACCTGCGGGGTCCAGTACGCCGCGGCGCGGGATGACTGCCCGATCTGTGAGGACGAGCGGCAGTACGTCGGCTGGGAGGGCCAGCGTTGGACCTCTCTCGACCAGCTGCGCGAGAGCGGGCACCGGGCGCACCTCGCCGAGGAGGGCACCGGGGTGGTCGGCATCGGCACCGACCCCGCCACCGCCATCGGGCAGCGTGCCCTGCTGGTCCGTACCCCGGCCGGCAACGTGCTGTGGGACATGGTCACCCACCTCGACGACGAGCTGATCAGGCAGGTCGGCGAGCTCGGCGGGATCGACGCCATCGCGATCAGCCACCCGCACTTCTACGGCTCGATGGTCGAGTGGGCGCACGCCTTCGACGCGCCGATCCACCTGCACGCGGCCGACCGCGACTGGGTGGCCCGCCCCGACGAGTCGGTGGTCTTCTGGGAGGGCGGCACCTGCGAGATCCTCGAAGGAGTGACGCTGGTCAACGCGGGCGTGCACTTCGACGGCGGCCAGGTCATGCACTGGCGTGACGCCGAGGACGGCCGGGGCGCGCTGTTCTCCGGCGACATCCTCCAGGTGGTGGCCGACCGCCGCTGGGTCAGCTTCATGTACAGCTACCCCAACCTGATCCCCGAACGCCCCGCCACGATCCGCCGCGCCCTGTCGCTGCTGGAGCCGTACGCCTTCGACCGCGTCTACGGCGGCTGGTGGAAGCGGATCGTGCACACCGACGGCGCCGAGGCCGTCCGCCGCTCCGCCGACCGCTACCTGTCCTTCGCCCTGGACGATTGACTCCGTACGCCGCACGTGCCCCCGATCGACCTGGGATGATCACCAATGGTCCCCGACCTGCGACGACGCGGAGAACGGGGTTAACCGCTGGAAAAGATCCCCCACGGTGAGGGATAGTCCCCTGATGCCGCAACCAGAGGAAGCAGAAAGCGCGCGCCCGCTGTGGCGGGACCGGAACTTCAACGTCTTCTGGGTCTCCCAGACGCTCTCCGTCGCCGGGGACTCGTTCGCCTACATCGCCATTCCGCTGCTGGTGCTGAACGTGACCGGGTCGGTCGCGCAGATGGGCCTGCTGACGGGCGTGGCCGGTGCCGCGTCGATCTGCGCCGGGATCTTCGCCGGGATCCTGGCCGACCGGCTCGACCGGCGGACCCTGCTGATCTGCTGCGACCTAGCCCGCCTGGTGCTGTACGGGCTCATCCCGCTCGTCTGGGCGTTCGGCCCCCAGGTCTGGCTGCTGTACGTGGTGCTGCCGCTCAGCGAGGCGATCGGGATGGTCTTCCAGGTCACCTACGTGACCGCGGTGCGCAACCTGGTCGAGGGCGACCGCATCACCGAGGCGAACGGGCGGCTCTACGCGACCGCGGCGGCGGCCGGTGTCGGCGGCCCGTTGCTCGCCGGGGTGGTCTCCGGACAGTTCGGCCCGACTGCGGCGATCGCCATCAACGCGGCGAGCTTCGCGGTGTCGGCGGCGAGCCTGTACTTCGTCCGGTTCAACCGGCCCGAGGCCGGCGCGCCCGCGCCGGCGCGCCAGAAGCCCTGGCAGGAACTGCTGGCCGGTGCCCGGTTCCTCTGGCGGCACCCGGTGCTGCGCTCCCTGACGATCCTGCTCTCCTTCTTCATCTTCTTCACGCTCGGTATGACCGACGTTCTGATCTACCACCTGAAACACGACCTGGGTCACTCCGACGGCACCGTCGGCACGGTCCTCGCGGTCGCCGCGGCCGGCACGATCGCCGGCGCCGTGCTCGTCGCGCCCGTCCGCCGCAGGCTCGGTTTCGGCGTCGCCTGGATCGGCGCCCTCGCGACCAGCGGGCTCGCCATGGCGGGCGTCGGCCTCTCCGGGCGCGTCCCGGTGATCGCCGCCCTGATGGCCGTCTACCTCTGCGGCGTCAGCGTGGCCGGGATCTGCTCGATGTCCCTGCGCCAGCAGGTGACCCCGGACCATCTGCTCGGCCGCGTCACCTCGGCGTTCTGGACGATCCACTTCTCCCTCGGCCCGGTGGGCGCGGCCGTCCTGACCTGGGGCGCGGGCGGCTACGGCGTCACCGTGATCTGCCTCCTGGCCGGCACCGCCTGCCTGCTGATCGCGACGACCGCGCTCTTCACCCCGATTCGCCGCCCCGCCCCCGAGCAGTCGGCGCCCACCGTCTCATGAGGCCGGAGATCCGGCGGCGGGGTGATCCCAGCGACCCTCAGGTCAGTGTCCGGCCGGGTTTCCGGTACCCGCGGGCTGGGCGGGCCGCCCAGCCTGCGGGGCCCGGGTCAGTTGCTTGCCGCAGTGAACGCGGCCGCCCCGCCGACGAGCGGCAGCGTGACCGTGCTCTTCGTCGTGTCGAGGTGCAGCGTCGCGCCGGGGGTGGGCCGGATGGTGTACTCGTAGTCGCTCGACAGCAGTACGATGCCGATGCGGTGTCCCGCCGCGAACACGTAGTCGTGCGGCTGCATGTCGAAGTCGAGGCGGTAGGGGCTGCCCGGCTTGACCGGCTCGGTCTTCGAGATCGACGTGCGGTTCTGCGGGTCCGTCCAGCCCCGGGTGATGATCTTCGCCTTGCCGTTCTGGTCGTAGTCGACGAGCAGCGCCGTGACGTTGGCGGCCGGCTGGTCGAAGGACATCCGCAGTGATATCTGCGGCGTGCCGCTGAGCCGGACCGCGTCGGTCAGCGCCCCTGACTTGTAGGCCAGGCGGTTGGGGGACGTCACGGCGTCGGCGAGGGTCAGCGCCCGCTTCGACGCGTCGTCGACGATCGTCTCGGTCACCGGCTTGCCCAGGCGGGTCTTGTCGCCGGTGAGGACACCGGCGGCACCGTCCGTGCCGGGCGCCAGGTTGAGCTCGGTGTCCGCCGCGGTCGGTTCCGGCCACTCGGGGTATTCCACCAGCGTCCTGTTCTCGCGCTGGATCAGCGCCCGCTGGTCGTTCTCCACGCCGTTCTGCTGGTCCCACAGGTAGCGGGTGAACCAGCGGTTGAGCACGTTGACGCTCGGGGAACCGCCGTGCCCGCCCTGGTGCAGATAGATCTTGTGCGGCACTCCCCGCGCCTTGAGCGCCTCGTACCACTGCGCGGCGTGCTTGGTCTTGACGTTCCAGTCGTTGAGCCCGTGCGCGACCAGCGTCGCGGCGCGGACCTTGTCGACGTCGTTCAGGTAGTTGCGCTCGTCCCAGAAGGCGCTGTAGTCGCCGGTGACCCGGTCCTGCTCCTTGGCGAGATCTTCGATGACGCTTCGGCAGATCTGCCTGTCCGCGCGGGTGTAGACGTACTCCGCGAGCACGTCGGCGTCCTCGCCCTGGTAGCCGCCCGGGGCGACGACGGCACCGTTCGCGCGGTAGTAGTCGTACCAGCTGGAGATCGCCGAGATCGGCACGATGGCCTCGAGTCCCTCGACGCCGGTGCTCGCGACCGCGTTGGGCAGGGTGCCGTTGTACGAGGTGCCGATCATGCCGACCTTGCCGGTCGTCCAGGTGGCGCTGACCTCCCTACCGGTGGCGTCGTAGGCCTTCGCGCGACCGTTCAGCCAGTCGACGACCGCTTTCGCGCCGATGGTCTCGTTGCGTCCACCGGTGGTGGGACAGCCGTCGGACTTACCGCTGCCCAGCGACTCGGCGTGGACCACCGCGAAACCGCGAGGCAGCCAGTTGGACTCGTGGCTGGTGCTGATCGCGGGCTGCGGGCCGGTGCCCGTGACGGCCTCGTCCCCCTCGGCCACGCCTGCCACGCCGGCGGCGGCCAGCCGCTCGTCGGTCGCCGGGTCCTTCGTCGAACCACCGCGGTTCATCCAGCCCTTGCCCGGACGGAGTGCCTCGTGGAGCTCGTGATCGACGTTGTGGTTCGCGACCGAGTTGCCGCCGGCGTAGTAGGGGCTGACCTCGTACACGACGGGCGACTTCAAACCGGCCGTCTCCGTCTCCCGGAGGCGGGTGACCTCGGCGTGCACCCGGTCGTTCCGTCCGTCGCCGTCACTGTCGATCGGGGTCTCGACCCACACTTCCTCGCGAAGCCAGTCGTTGCGGTTCGTCGAGAACACCGGCTGGGCCATGCCGTCCGTGAAGACCGGTCCGACGGCGGGATCGGCGGCCGCGCTGACGGGGGCCGAGGTCGCCGCTACCCCGGCGAAGGTCATGGTGGCGGCGAGACCCAGCGCCGCGGCGCCGCGGCGTGCCGACCTCGGGCTGCGGAGGGCGGTTGGCGCCCCAGAACCCGTCACCAGGCGTGTTACAGACATCGACAAACCTTCCCGAACGATCAGCGCGGGGCGGGAAAGGCCCCGACCAAAGGTCAAGGGACAGTAAAAACTGCCCCAAGAAGGCTTGATGTTATGGGCAGGAAGTACGAAATGTCTATGGATGGGTCCCCTGTCTCGATCACTACAATTTCGACACATATCGAGCTAGATCTCGGCGGCTCGAACGCCGCAGAGTATGCGGCGAGCCCATCCGGCCCGGCCACCCGGTGGGCGCGGAACTCCCTTCTACCGGCTCCCCGTCGTCACCAACGCCCCGGGCGCAGACCAACGGGTGGCGCCCCCGATCCGTCGATCGGGGGCGCCACCCGCCAGACGAGACGATCAGCCGCGCAGGCCCTTCAGGCAGCCGTAGACGGCCACGGCCAGTACCGCCTCCGGATCGGTCAGGTCTCCGCCGAACTTGTTCCAGACCTCGGTCACGGCGCCGGTGGCGCACTTGCCCGCCTTCCACCACGCCCACTCACCGGCGGCCTTGGCCGCGTCGACGATCTGACGCCAGAACCTCTTGACGAACGCCAGGACCGCGCTCCAGGAGCGGGGGGCGTCCTGGAACTCCTCGTCGGGGAAGCGGTACTCGTCCTCCGGGTCGCTGCTCACCAGCGACACCGCCATGGAGTAGGCGGTCTCCTCCGAGACTCCCGCGGCCTGTGCCACGGCCGCGAGCTCCCGGGAGAACGAGGCCGCGCCGGCGGGAGCGGGGGCGGCGGTGAGCATCACCGCCGCCGCGATCACCGCCGCCACGATCCCGGTTACACACTTGAACATGAGGTGCCCTTCCTGTCGGGTGAAGACCAGCCGGGCGCGTCGCCCCGCCGTCACCGCACACCGTGCCGCCGGCCACTCACTCGCCGGTCACCTCGCGCTCACCCCTCGGCGCCCGTCACCGGTCGCTCGCCGCGCATCCGGGGCGCACTTGACGTACACACCCGATCGCGGAGAGAAACATTGTGATTACATTGGGTGGTGGAAACGGCAGGCTCGGGTTTCGAGTTCAGGGTTCTGGGGCCGTTCGAGGTGCTGCGAGACGGTGTTCCCGTGCCGATCCGGGCGGCCAAGCTGCGGACGTTGCTCGTGTCACTGCTGCTCGACGCCAACAGGACGGTCCCCGTCGAGACGCTGATGGACCACCTGTGGGGAGAGGTCCCGCCCCGCGGTGCCCGGAACACCCTGCAGAACTACGTGCTGCGCTGTCGGCACCTGCTGGGGTGCGCCGGGGATGACGGTCCCCTGCTGACCTGCCCGCGCGGCTACCTGCTCAGGGTGGACGGCGACCGGCTCGACCTGCACCGCTTCGACACCCTGACCGGCCGCGCCAGGGCCGCGGCCGCGGCGGGCTCCATGAAGGCGGCGTCGGCGCTGCTGGCAGAGGCGCTGCGATCGTGGCGCGGGGAACCGCTGCAGGACATCCCGTCGGAGACGCTGCGACGCGAGGTCGCGCCGGTGCTGGCCGAGCGCAGGCTGGACGCGCTCCAGTCCCGCATCGAGGCCGACCTGGCGCTGGACCGCCACGAGGAGGTGCTCCCCGAACTGCGGAGGCTGACCGCCGCGCATCCGCTCCGGGAGCGGTTCTGGGCACAGCGAATGCTGGCGCTTTACCGGTCGGGGCGCCAGGCCGAGGCCCTGCGCTGCCACCACTCCGTCCGGGAGATCCTCGCCGAGGAACTCGGCGTCGATCCCGGCGCGGAACTGCGGGAGCTGCACCAGCGGATTCTCAACAACGATCCCGCACTCACCGCCAAGGGGCCCTCCGGCAATCTCCCCAGTGAGATGACGACGTTCGTGGGCAGGGAACGGCAGCTCGCCGACGCCGGGCGGCGGCTGGAGACCAGCCGCCTGGTCACGCTGACCGGGGTGGGCGGAGTGGGCAAGACCCGGCTGGCGCTGCGGCTGGCCGCGCAGGTGTCGCCCGCCTTCCCTGACGGGGTGTGGATCGCCGACCTCGCCCCGCTGACCGAGCCCGGACTGCTCGACCGGACGGTGGCGCAGGCTCTCGGAATCCGCGACCAGTCCGCGCGCCCCTGCGTGGACATCCTGATCGAGCGTCTGCGTGACAGCAGGACGTTGCTGGTGCTGGACAACTGCGAGCACATGGTGAGGGCGGCCGCGACCTTGGTGACCGTGCTGCTGCGCGCGGTGCCCGGCCTGCGGGTGCTGGCCACCAGCCGGCAGCGGCTCGGCGTCCAGGGCGAGCACGTCCTGGCGGTGCCACCCCTCGCCGTACCGCCCGTAACCCCTCCGAGCGAGGAGACCGAGCCGCCGCTGACCCGCTACGAGGCGGTGACCCTGCTGGCCGACCGCGCCGCGGCCTCCGCCCCGGACTTCCGGATCACGCGACACAACCGCGGTGTCGTCGCACAGCTGTGCGGACGGCTGGACGGTGTCCCGCTGGCGATCGAGCTGGCGGCGGTCCGGCTGGGGACGCTCTCGGCGGAGGAGATCCTCGACCGGCTCGACGACCGGTTCCGGCTGCTGGCCGACAACGACGCCCAGAACACGCCCCGCCATCACCGCACTCTGGGAGGCGTCGTCGGCTGGAGCCACGACCTGTGCACCGAGCACGAGCGGCTGCTCTGGGCACGGCTGTCGGTCTTCTCCGGCGGGTTCGACCTGGAGGCGGCCGAGTCGGTGTGCTCCGGCGCGGGCATCGACCGCCACGACGTCATCGACGTTCTGGCGTCCCTGGCGCACAAGTCGATCCTGGTCGTGAGCACCCGGGGCGGCAGGACGCGTTACAGCCTGCTGGAGACCATCCGCCAGTACGGCAGGCAGCGTCTGGTCGACCTCGGTCAGGAGACCGCGGTGCGGCGACGCCACCGTGACCACTACCGGAGCACCGTCGCACGGGCCGCGGCCGACTGGTGCGGTCCCCGCGAGGTCGAGTGGCTGTCGCGGCTGCGGCAGGAACTGCCGAACCTCCGGACGGCACTGGACTTCTGCGTCACCGAACCCGGCGAGGCCCGTAGTGGACTGGAGATCACCGCCAACCTCACCCGGACCCGGTTCTGGTTCTTCAGCAGCACCATCGGCGAGGGCCGCCACTGGCTGGAGCGCGGGCTCGCGCTCTCTCCGCGCCCGCCGGACCCGCTCCAGATCGGCGCGGTGGCCCTGGCCGCCTGGATCGCCCTCTGCCAGGGCGACAGGCGGGGCGCCGAGGAGTTCCTGACCCGCTGCCGCCGTCTGACCTCGCGGTTCCCCGATGGTGACGCCCCCGCCACCGTCACCTATGTCGAGGGCGCCCACGTGCTGCTCATCCACGGGGATCCGCGGTCCATCCCGCTGCTGGCGCGGGCGAGGGACCGGTTCCTGGCGGACGGCGCGACCGGTGACGCCCACATGGCGACGATGCTCTGGGCCATGGCCTGCGCCTTCCTCGGTGACCGGGACACCGCCGTCGCCGCCGGTGACGCCTACCTGGCCGACGCCGAGGCGCTCGGCGGGGCCTGGGCCTACTCCTGGGCGCTGTGGGGCCTCGGTCTCGCGGAGCTGCGCCACGGCGACCCGGTACGGGCCGCCGCGCTTTTCCGCGACTCGCTGCGCCGCCAGTACGACATCGACGACCGCTGGGGGCCCGTATGGGGTCTTGAGGCGCTCGCCTGGGCCATCGCCGCCACCGGTCGGCACGACCACGCCGCCGAACTGCTCGGCGCCGCGCACCGGTTGCGGCGCACGACCGGGGTGGCGCTCATCGGACTGCGACCGTTTCACGACGCCCACGCCGAGGCCGGCCACCTGGTGCGGCATGCACTCGGTACGCGCGCCTACACCGCGGCCTTCGAGCGGGGGGCCAGGCGTGAGAACGTCATCGGCCTCGTCTGCGCGCCCCCGTGACAGAGTGTCGCCCACCCGCTCGGGCCCCGTGGGCCGGTCGAACCGCTCGGCGGCGGACCTGGCCGAACGCCCCGGTGAGAAGGACGGTCTTCCTCGGGTAAGCCGTTCCGGGTTCAGACGATTCCGCCGTTGACCCGGAGCACCTGGCCGTTGACCCAGCGGGCGGGGCCCGCCAGGAAGGCCACCGCCTCGGCGATGTCGGCGGGCAGGCCCAGCCGCTCCAGTGGCGGCTGGGCGGCAAGCCTGGCGACGGTCTCCTCGTCCTTGCCCTTCAGGAAGAGGTCGGTGGCGGTGGGCCCGGGGGCGACGGTGTTGACGGTGACGTCCCTGCCGCGCAGCTCGCGGGCCAGGATGAGGGTCAGGCCCTCGACGGCCCCCTTGGACGCGGCGTAGGCGCCGTATCCGGGAAGGGCCAGCCCGATGGCCGAGGTGGAGAAGGTGATCAGGGCTCCCCCTCGGCGCAGCCGCCGTGCGGCCTGCTGGGCGACGGCGAAGGTGCCACGTACGTTGACGCGCAGCACGCGGTCCAGCACGTTCAGGTCGAGCTCGGCGAGCGGGGTCGGCGGGTTCATGATCCCGGCGGCGTGGACCACCACGTCGACGCCGCCGAAGGTCTGTTCGGCGGCGTCGAAGAGCGCGGCGACCGCCTCGGGGTCGCCGACGTCGGCCCGGACGGCGATCGCCTGGCCACCCCTGCCGACGGCCTCCGCGACGGCGGCCCGCCCCTCGGCGTCGTTGCTCGCGTAGTTGACCACGATCGCGTATCCGTCGGCGGCGAGCCGGGCCACGACCTGGCGTCCGATGCCGCGTGAGCCTCCGGTGACGATGGCGACGCGGGCTGCTGTGCTGCTCATGATCGACGACTCCCTCAGGAATTTGTGTACACTAAGTATATATATGAATGTAAACACAATGTCCATATATTTCAGGAGGTAGATGGTGACGCAGCAGGCCCCCGAACCCGCCCGTCGCGGACGCGGACGCCGCCCGGCCGCCGAGGTGCGCCGCGAGGTCCTGCGCGCGGCCGGTGAGCTCCTGCTCACCGAGGGAATGGCCGCCTTCACCATCGAGAAGGTCGCGGCCCTGTCGGGCGCGAGCAGGGTGACGCTCTACAAGTGGTGGCCGTCCAAGGGGGCGCTGGCACTCGACGGTTACTTCGACGCCGTCGGCCCCACCCTGGCCTTTCCCGACACCGGCGACATCGCCGCCGACCTCACCGCGCAGCTGCGCGCCTTCGTCCACCTGATGCGCGACACCCGGGCCGGGCGCGTGATGCCGGAGCTCATCGGCCACGCCCAGACCGATCCCGAGCTGTCGGCGCTCCTTCGCGAACGCTATTCGGCACCGCGCAGAGCACTCGCCGTCGAGGCGCTGGAGCGCGCCAAGGAGCGCGGGCGGCTACGCGAGGACGTCGATCCCGAGGTGGTCGTCGACCAGCTCTGGGGCGCCTGCTACCACCGCCTCCTCATCCCCGACCAGCCCCTCACCGACGAGTTCGCCGAGGCCCTCGTCAGGAACCTGCTGGCCGGGATCGGCCGCCCCTGATCCGTGCTCAGGCCACCGGCACTTCTCACCTGGAAAAGCCTGATTGAAGCCCTCGTTCCACCTTACGGGCGATATCTGGCACTCTCTTCTCCATCGTCTCGACCCTTGAGGCCGCGTCCGCCCAGAAAACGGCGCCGGCCCCCACCGGACCCGCGCTCCTATCCGGTGAGGAGCCTGGCCCGGACGGCCGCGAGATCACCGGAGCCCAGGCCCGCCGCGCGCAGGTAGGCGTCGGCGTCCAGCGACTCCAAGGTGGCGAGAACGACCGCGCGGACGGAGGTGTTCTCCCGCAGCAGGACTTCCCGGACGATCGGCCCCTGGTCGGCCACGCCCAGCGTCGCGAAAAGCGGCCTCAGGCGGTCGGCGCTCAGCTCGTAGTCGGAGGCGATCTCCTCGTGCGCGACGCCCGCCAGGGCGAGCAGCAGCAGGGTGATCAGCCCGGTGCGGTCACGGCCCACGGCGCAGTGGATGAGAACGCCGCCGGGCCTGGCATGGGCGACGGCCGCGACGGCCGCGGCGCACCGCTCCGGGAAACGGTCGAGAAAGGGCCGGTAGTAGAGCGGCGTACCCTGCAGCCCCTGCCCCCAGACCTCCCAGAACTCGGTGTCGGCCAGGTCGTCCAGCGGGGCGTGTACGACGTCGACCCCGATCGGGCGAGCCTCGGCGGCCGCCTGGCGTTCCTCGTCGTTGCGCAGATCGACGACCGTGCGGACGCCGTACGCGGCGAGCGCCGACCAGCCCGCCGGGGTGAGCCGGTCAGGGCTGTCCGAACGGACGACGGCGCCCCGGCGGGTCACCCGCCCCTCCCCGGTCCGGAAACCGCCGAGGTCCCGGACGTTGTAACAGCCGTCCCAGTCAAGGTGACGATCGACGAGCATGCTTTCTCCCCACCGCCGAAGTCCAGATGCTCCTGATATGACGACCGCCAGGTACCTGTAGTTCGTTTCCCGCACCTTCTCCCGTACGGGTACCTCCGACGAGAGCACACCTCACACCTGATCTGGGGCGAGTCATCCCTGAATCGCCCGGTCGGCCACACCGGGCAGAGGTGCGGTCGACATGGCCGCCGTCGCCGAGGTGGCCGATGTCCCCGGTGCGCGGCCGGCCTCCGGCGAACGCCTTGCCCAGGTCGTCACGGTTCTCGGCGTTCGGGGAAAGCCGCACGCCCCGTCCGGGCTCGGCGGTGCGGGCCGATCACCGAATCGGGCGGCCGGCCGGTGCGGGAGCAGGCCGATGACCACGACCACCTCCGGGGTTTCGCCGGCGGAATATTAGTACTATAAACGAAGCCAGATGGATGGGACCGGGGTGACCCCCGTACGAGCCGGACGGAATGGCGACATGGCAACGGATCTGTTCGACAGGCACCGCGCGACCCTCGACCGCGCGATCGAGGCGTGCCGCTCCCGCGAGAGCTGGACGGCGTTCGGCGAGTCGCCGGCCGACCATCCCGGCGGGGAGCGGGCCCGGGCGGAGGGGAGGGCCGCGTTCGAGGCGCTGCTGGGCCGTCCCTTCGACCTCGGCGGGCCCGGCGCCCCGGTGGCGCAGCCCGACGAGGTCTCCCCCTACACCGGTGAGCCGCTGGGCGTGTGCTACCCGCGGGCGGACGTCGAGGAGTTGTTCGCCGCCGCCACCCGGGCGTGGCCGCGCTGGCGGGAGGCCGACCCGCGGACCAGGGCCGGGGTGTGCCTGGAGATCTGCGAGCGGATCTACCTCCGTTCCTTCGAGTTCTCGCACGCGGCGATGCACACCGCCGGGCAGAGCTTCGGGATGAGCTACACCGGCAGCGGAACCAACGCGCTCGACCGCGGCGTCGAGGCGATCGCGCAGGCGTACGCGGCGATGTCCCGGGTGCCCGGCACGGCGCGGTGGTCGCGCGCGTTCGGCACCACCACCGTGGAGATGACGAAGCGGTACCGGCTGATGCCCAAGGGGGTCGCCGTGGTGATCGCCTGTGCGAGCTTCCCCGCCTGGAACGTCTACCCCGCGCTGTTCGCGAGCCTGGTCACCGGAAACCCGGTGATCGTCAAACCGCATCCCGGCTCGGTGCTGCAGATGGCGCTGGCGGTGCGCGTCTGCCGTGAGGTCCTCACCGAGGCGGGTTTCTCCCCCGAGTTGGTGGGGCTGGCCGTGGACACGGCGGCCGAGCCGGTCACCAGGCTCCTGGTGCGGCATCCGGCGACCCGGATCGTGGACTTCACCGGCTCGGCCGCCTTCGGCTCCTGGGTGGAGGCCAACGCCTTCCCCGCCGTCGCCTACACCGAGACCTCGGGGGCGAACTCGGTGCTGGTGCACTCGGTCGGGGAGCTGCAGCCGGTGCTGCGCGCGCTGGCCGGCTCGCTGTGCCTGTTCTCCGCGCAGATGTGCACCAGCCCGCAGAACATCTACGTGCCGCGCGGCGGCGTGCCCACCGCCGGAGGCACGGTGAGCGCCGCGGACTTCGCGGCCGGGCTCGCCGAGGCCGTACAGGCCATCAGCACGGTGCCCCGGCGGGCCGCCGCGGTGCTCGCCACCGTCCAGTCGCCGAACACCCTGCGACTGCTGGAGGAGGTGCACGACCGGGCGGCCGCGCGCGGCCGAATCGTCCTCGAGCCGCGCCCCTACCGGCATCCCGACCACCCGAAGGCGCGCACCAGCGGACCGCTGCTGGCGCAGGTGGACATCGCCGACCACGACCTGTACGGGGAGGAGCGGTTCGGACCGGTCGCGTTCGTGATCGACTGTGACGACGCCGACCAGGCGCTGGAGCGGGCCACCCGGGACGCGCGGGAACGGGGGGCGATCACCGCGTTCGCCTACGCCACGGACGAGGCGTACCTGGACCGGGTGGAGGCCGGCTACGCGACCGCCGGCGCCGCGGTGACCTGCAACCTCACCGGACCGATGCCGCTGAACTTCTCCGCCGCCTACAGCGACTACCACGTCACCGGTCTCAATCCGGCAGGCAACGCCTCGCTCACCGACGACTCCTTCGTCACCGGACGGTTCCGCGTCACCCAGTCGCGACGGCCGGCCGTCACCGGTCACTGAACGGAGACCGGGCGCCGCCGGTCAGCGGCGGCCGTCGCCACTCGCCAGGGGGTGGGTGGCGGCGGCCGTCGCGGCCTGCCCGTCGCCGAGCGCGAAGCGCACCTCGGTACGGTTCAGCGGAGTGCCGCACGACAGGCAGCGCAGGTACGGCCGGAAGGGTCGGCCGCAGGCGCGGTGGGTGATCAGCAGGTCGGTGCCCGGCGGGCCGGCGTACCACCGCTGGGCCCAGTCGACGATGAAGGCGAACACCCCGAAGAAGGCCAGGCCCTTGTCGGTCAGCAGGTAGCGGGGACGCCCGCCGTCGCCCTCCCCGGCGCTGAGCACCCCGAGCTCGGTGAACCGCCGCAGCCGGTCGGACAGCACGGACGGGGCCATGCCGAGCTCGGACTGGAAGTCGGCGAACCGGCGCACCCCGAGGAAGGTGGCCGCGAGCATCACGGTGCTCCATCGGTCGCCGAGCAGCTCGAACGTCTCCGGGAAGTACGACAGCGGGTCGCGCTCGACGTCGTCGCGGACCGTCCTGCGGTGGTGGCGCGGCACCGCCACCTGGGCGAAGGTGGCCGAGCCCCGCAGGGTCTCGGTGTCGCGGGCGGTGACCGGGGCCCGGTCACAGGCCGCGCAACCGAGTTCGACGTCGGTGTGCCTGCCGCAGGCGTCGTGGACCAGCTCCGGCAGCCCGCGGCGCCGGGGCACCCAGCTGCGCTCCCAGGACCAGATCTCCACCAGCAGCGGCCACAGTTCCAGCGCGCGCTCGGTCAGCAGGTACTCGGTGCGGGTGCGGCCCTGCTCGCGGTAGGGGGCCGGGCGCAGCAGGTCTCCGGCGACGAGCTCCTTGAGCCGGTTGGCCAGTACCGACTCCGACATGCCCAGCTCGTCACGCCAGTCCGCGAACCGGCGGGTGCGCATCAGGAAGGCCCGCTGCAGGATCAGCAGCGTCCACTGGTCGCTGATCGCCAGCAACGCCTGCCCGATCGCGCTGGGCCGTCGGTCTTCCGCCACCCGTTCCGCCTTTCCGTGCTTTCCGTCGTCAGACGGTCATGCTACTTTGGCCTCTGACTTCTCTTATAGAAGTGTTTGGTCGTCGCACGAAAGGGGCGTCGAGATGACACAGCAGCCGCAGCCGATCGCCGTGGCCCGGGCGGTCGCCGAGAACGGCGACGAGCCGAACCCGTACCTGATGGGAGTGTTCGCCGCCGTTCAGGACGAACTGACCGCCGAGGACCTGGAGGTGGTCGGCGAGATCCCCGCGGACCTCAACGGGGTCTTCCTGCGCAACGGGCCCAACCGCCGCTTCGAGGCGCCCGGCCGCTACCACATGTTCGACGGCGACGGCATGATCCACGCGATGCACTTCGAGAACGGCCGGGCGCGCTACCGCAACCGCTATGTGCGCACCGCCGCCTACCACCAGGAGTCCGCGGCCGGCGAGGCGCTGTGGACCGGCGTGATGGAGAATCCGAAGGGCAACCCGTTCGGCAACGGGCACGGCCTGGGCATCAAGGACTCCGCCAACACCGACGTGACCTACCACCGGGGAAAGGTGCTGGCCACCTGGTACCTGTGCGGGACCCCCTACGCGATCGACCCGCTGTCGCTGGAGACCCTGGGCGCGGAGAACTTCCTCGGCACCCTGAACGGCGACATGATGGCCCACCCCAAGGTCGACGAGGCCACCGGTGAGCTGCTGTGGTTCGACTACGGCCCGGACGGCCCGCCGTACATGCGCTACGGCATCGTCGGCCCGGAGGGCGCGGTCACCCACGTGACCGACATCGACCTGCCGGGGCCCCGGCTGCCGCACGACATGGCCATCACCCCGAACCACACGATCCTGATGGACCTGCCGCTGATCCAGGACCAGCAGGCCCGCGCCGCCGGGAAGTACCGCATCTCCTTCGAGCGCTCGCTGCCCGCCAGGTTCGGCGTGCTCCCCCGGTACGGCGCCGGCGACACGATCCGATGGTTCGACGCCCAGCCCTGCTACATCTACCACGTCATCAACTCCTGGGAGGACGGCGACGAGATCGTCCTCGACGTCTGCCGGGTGAAGAACCCGCAGCACCAGGCGACCTACACCTCGAAGATCGCCCAGATGCTGGCCTACCTGCGGCTCAACGCGCACATCTACCGCTACCGGTTCAACCTGCGCACCGGGCGGACGTCCGAGGGCCCGCTGGACGACGACAACATCGAATTCCCCAGCGTCGACTCGCGCGTCATGGGCCAGCCGCACCGCTACTCCTACAACATGCACCTCGCCACCGCGGAGACCCTGCTGTTCGACGGGCTCGTCCGGTTCGACTCGGCGACCGGTGAGAAGCAGGAGCACAGGTTCGGGCCCGGACGGTGGGGCTCGGAGGCACCGTTCGCCCCCCGTGACGGCTCCACCGGCGAGACCGACGGCTACCTGGTCAGCTTCGTCAACGACGAGCGAGCAGGGCGCGCCGAGGTCGCGATCTTCGACGCCGCCGACGTCACGGCAGGGCCGGTCGGCAGGGTGCTGCTGCCCCGGCGCGTTCCCATCGGGTTCCACGCCACCTGGGTCCGCGCCGACCAGCTGCGCGCCGCGGGAGGCGCCCGATGACCGACGTCTACGTGCTCGCCACCCTGCGCACCCCGCGCGGGAAGGGACGTCCGGGCGGCGGCCTTTCCGGGATCACCCCGCTGGAGCTGCTGACCCGGCTGCTGGCGGGCGTCGGCGACCGGGCCGCGGCGCTGCCCGGCCTGGTCGAGGACCTGATCGTCGGATCGGCCACCCAGACCGGGGAGCAGGGCGGCGACCTGGCCCGCACCGCGGCCGTGCTGGCCGGCTGGGGCGAGTCCGCCTCCGGGATGACCCTCAACCGGTTCTGCGCCTCCGGCGTCGACGCGATCAACACCGCCGCCGCGCACATCGCCTTCGGCTCGGCGGGTCTGATCGCCGCCGGCGGCGTGGAGTCGGTGTCCCGGGTGCCGATGTTCGCCGACCAGGCGCCGATCTGGTCCGACCGGGAGGTCGTGGAGCGGGTCGGCTCGGTGCAGATGGGCATCGCCGCCGACCTCATCGCCACCCTCGAAGGGCTGGAGCGCGAGCAGCTCGACGGTTACGCGCTGCGCAGCCAGCGCCGCGCCGCCGCCGCCTGGGAGCAGGGCAGGTTCGCCGGCTCGCTGCTGCCCGTACGGCACGGCGACCAGGTCGTGCTCGACCATGACGAGACCGTCCGGCCGGGCACCACCGCCGAGAGCCTCGCCGCGCTGGAGCCCGCCTTCGCCGCGCTCGGCGCCAAGGGACAGGACGACCTCGTCCGGCGCAGGCGCCCCGAGGTCGGCGAGATCCGGCACCTGCACACCGCCGGGTCCTCACCGGCGATCGCGGACGGCGCCGGGATCGCCGTGCTCGGTGACGCCGCCGCGGCGGCGGCGTCCGGACTCCGCCCCAGGGCCAGGGTGGTCGCCGCCGCCACGGCCGCGGTGGACCCGGTCATCATGCTCACCGCCGGGCAGGCCGCCGCGGAGAAGGCCCTGAAGCGCGCGGGGCTGGCGCCCGGCGACGTCGACGTGTTCGAGATCGCCGAGGCGTTCGCGGCGACCTGCCTGAAGTTCCAACGGGACCTCGGTGTCACCGACGAGCAGCTCAACCTCAACGGAGGGACGATCGCGATGGGGCACGCCTTCGGCGCCACCGGCCCGATCCTGCTGGCGTCCTGCGTGGACGAGCTGGAGCGGACCGGTGGGCGCTACGGCGTGATCGCGGTCAGCGGCGCCGCCGGAACCGGGAGCGCCACCGTGCTGGAGCGCGTGCCATGACCCGATCAACCGACGTGCTCCCGCGGACCCCCCGGCCGGCGGTGTCACTGGGGTTCTGGCAGGACCGGCCGCCCGGCGAGGCCCTGCTGACCGCCCGCGCCGCCGACCGGCTCGGCTACGACGAGCTGTGGGTGGGCGAGATGGCCACCTACGACGCCTTCGCGCTCGCCTCGGCGATCGGCCTGCGGACCGAGCGGATCGGGCTGACCGTGGGCCCGCTGGCGGTGGCCGTACGCGACCCGATGACGATCGCCCGCGGCGTGGCGTCGGTCGCCGACCTGACCGGGCGCCGGGTCGGCGTCGCGGTCGGCACCTCCAGCCCCCTGGTCGTGGCCGAATGGCACGGCCGCGACCGGAGCCGCCCGGCGACCAGGCTGCGGGAGTCGGCCACGGTGCTGCGGGAGCTGCTCGACGGGCGCAAGCCCTCCTTCGACGGGGAGACCGTCCATGCCCGCGGCTACCACCTGCGGCTGGACGCCCCCCGCTCGGAGCTGACCGTGGCGGCGTTCGGCCCGGCGGCCGTCGGCGTCGCCGCCGCCCTCGCCGACCGGATGGTGCTGAACCTGATCACCCCGGCCTCGGCGGCGGCCCTGGTCCGGCGGCTGCGTGACGCCGCCGCCGTGGCCGGGCGCGAGACCCCCCGGGTGGCCGCCTGGGTCTGCGCCGCGGTGAACCCCACCGAGGCCGCGGTCGAGCAGCTGCGCCGCGCCGTGGTCGGCTACCTGGCCGCCCCCGGCTACGGCGAGATGTTCACCGAGGCCGGGTTCGGCGACGTCGTCGAGTTCGCCCGCACCAGGCCGCACCCGAGGGAGCTGCTGGCCGCCGTCCCCGTCGAGCTGATCCAGTCGGTCGGTCTGGTGGGCGACGAGGCGACGGTCCGTGACCGGCTCGCCGATTACGGCCGCGCCGGCGTGGACGAGGTGGCCCTGGTGCCGGCCTGTGTCGAGGCCGATCCAGGCGGGGAGAAGACCCTCGCGGTCCTTCGGCCACCGGTGGCCGAAGGCTGATCCGCTCGGCCGGCGAAGCGGTGAGACACCGGGCCCTCGCCGGAGGCGACCCACGGGTCGCCTCCGGCGAGGGCCCGGTCCGTACCGGGTTCCGCCGGCCCGCGCCCCAGCGGCTCAGCGGGAGACGACGAAGATCGCGACGGTGGTGCAGCTTCCGCCGATGTTGAGGGTGAGAGCGGTGCGCGCCCCCTCCACCTGGCACTCCCCCGCCTCTCCGGTGACCTGGTGGGCGGCGTCCAGGAGCATGCGGGCGCCCGTCGCGCCGACGGGGTGTCCGAGGCCGATGAGCCCACCGGAGGGGTTGACCGGCAGCGGCCCGTCGCGCTCGATCACGCCCTCCTCGATCGCCCGGTGTGCCTGGCCCGGCTGGGTCAGCCCGAGATGGTCCAGCGCCGCGTACTCGGTGATCGTGAAGCAGTCGTGCGTCTCGATCACGTCGAGGTCGTCCGGGCCGGCGACGCCCGCGCGCCGGTAGGCGTCGAGGGCCGCCTGCCGCAGGTGCGGGAAGAGGTAGGGCCGCCCTTCGGCGAGTGCGAGCTTGTCGGCCAGCAGCATGGGCGCGCTGCGGTGCCCCCAACCGGTGATCTTCGGCAGGTCGTCCGCCGACCGGCCGTGGCGGCGCGCGTACTCCTTGGCGTACCGGGGCGAGGCGAGCAGCACGCTCGCCGCGCCGTCGGTGATGCGGCCGCAGTCGTACTTGCGCAGCCGGCCCTCCACCGGGGGGTTGAGCACGTCGTCCGGGCCGAAGCACCCGTCGGGGAAGGACCAGCCGCGGGTCTGGGCCAGCGGGTTGCGCAGGCCGTTGCCGTGGTTGATCTCGGCGATGCGGGCGAGGTTCGCGCCGAGGCGCTCGTCGTCGAGGCCGTCCCGTTCGGCGACCACGTCGGCGAGCTCGGCGAACAGGCTGGGCCAGGGGAAGGCGGCGCCGACCGCCTCACGCCCGACCCAGGCGGCCGAGCCCAGGTGCTGGGCCGCCTCCTGGGCGCCGACACCGCGCATCAGCTCCACGCCGGTCACCAGGGCCAGGTCGTAGCGCCCCGCCTCGATGTCGGCCATCGCGGCCAGGGCCGCCACGCTGCCCGAGGCGCACGCGGCCTCGTGCCGGGAGGTGGGCAGCATCGCCCAGGCCGGGTCGATGGCGGCGACCATGCCGCCGAGCTGCGCCTGACCGCAGAACAGTTCGGCCGCGAGGTTGCCGACGTGCGCCACCTCGACCTCCGCCGGGTCGATCCCGGTGTCCGCCAGCGCGCCGAGCGCGCTCTCCCGCAGCAGGTCGTAGACGCCGAGCCCCTCCTTCGTCCAGTTGCGGGCGAAGTCGGTCTGGTGTCCGCCGAGCACGTGGACGGTCATCAGGCCGTCTCCCAGACCGAGCGCAGGTCGCGCTTGAGCAACTTACCGACCGGGTTGCGGGGCAGCGATTCGGCCACCTCCAGCCGCTCGGGCAGCTTGTAGGAGGCGATGCGGCGCTCCTTGAGGTAGTCCACCAGTTCCTCCAGGGTGACCTGCTCGCCCGGACGGGGGACGACGAACACGCAGGCCTTCTCGCCGAGCACCGCGTCGGGGTAGCCCACACAGGCGACGTCGGCCACCTTGGGGTGCCCGGCCAGCAGCGACTCGATCTCGGCCGGCGCGATGTTCATGCCGCCCCGGATGATCACGTCCTTGGCACGGTCCACGTAGCGCAGGTACTGCCCGGCGTCCCCGGCCAGTTCGAACACGTCACCGGTGTGCAGCCAGCCGTCCTCGTCGACCGACTCGCGGGTGGCCGTGCCGGCCAGGTAGGCGGAGAACACCGTCGGACCGCGCATCAGCAGTTCCCCGGGCCGGCCGAGCTCGGTGATCTCCTCCCTGGTGGCGACGTCGACCAGCCGGGTCCGGGTCCCGGCGAGCACCGGGCTGGGGTAGTCCACGCCGGGCAGCCCGGGGCGCGGGAAGAAGCGGGCGCGCTCGACCGGGTCGGGGATCGACACC
The DNA here is from genome assembly GCF_040678965.1 of Streptosporangium sp. NPDC049248. NCBI lineage: Bacteria > Bacillati > Actinomycetota > Actinomycetes > Streptosporangiales > Streptosporangiaceae > Streptosporangium > Streptosporangium sp. NPDC049248. The sequence goes on along the minus strand of NZ_JBFAQY010000009.1, from coordinate 49,076 downwards.
GGGTCCGACAGCATCGCGACGCCCTCGTTGGAGCCGAAGAAGTTGATGACTGCGATGCCGTACTGCTCCTGCCAGCCCTGCACCATCGACGGCGGGAGCGGCGCGGAGCCGGAGCCGACGCGGGTCAGCGACGAGATGTCGGTGGCCGCCAGCACCTCCTTGCGCTGCAGCAGCATGGTCAGCAGCGCCGGCGGCACCAGGGTGTAGGTGACCTTCTCCGCGGCGATCTGGCCGAGGAAGACCGGCAGGTCGAACGGCTGGTGCTGCACCAGGGTGCAACCGGAGATCAGCCAGGGCAGGAGGACCCCGGCGATGCCCGCCATGTTCACCATCGGGAAGGGGTTGAGCACGATGTCGTCGTCGGTGAGCTTCGGCGCGGCGGCGCAGACCCGGGCGGTGGCCAGCCAGTCGTGGTGGCAGCGAGGCACCCCCTTCGGGGTGGCCTCGGTACCGGAGGTCCAGCAGATCGTCAGGCATTCGCCAGGGTCGACGGTCAGCTCCGCGAGGTACGCCGCCAGCGTGTCCGCGTCGCCGCGCGCCTCCTCCAGCGGGACCAGGCCATCGGCGACGCCGTCGCCCCAGGCGGCCACCGTGTGCAGCCCGTCGAGGTCGGCGGCCATGTCGCGGACGATCTCGGCGTTGGGTCTGTCGCCGACGCGGGTGGCGGTGACGAAGGCGCGGGCGCCGGCCAGCCGCAGCAGCTGGGACAGCTCGTACTCGCGGTACTGGACGGGGAAGGGCGTGACGACGACGCCGATCCGGAAGGCCGCGAAGAAGGTGACGCACAACTCGACCGTGTTGGGTATCTGGACGGCCAGCACATCGCCGTGGCGAAGGCCCCGCTCCAGCAACACCGCCGCCACCCGGTCGACCTCGGCGTCGAGCTCGCGCCAGGTGAGCCTGCGTGGTCTCCCACCGGTCAGCTCGGCTTTGTTGGGCGCGTCGACGACGGCGAGCGCGTCCGGACGCGCCGCCACCTGACCACGCAGCAGCGCGTCGACGGTGTCGTCGGTCCAGAGCCCGGACCGCGTGTAGTGGTCGACACGGCTCGGCGGATGGAGCCTTCGAGGGGTCATCGGGTCTCCTCTTGGCATGGAACTGATGATGTGACGACAGACACTATGAAAAGAGAAGTCAGGGGTCAATAGCACCGGCTTCTTTCGGAGCGCCCGGTTGACCTTTCGGAGCGCCCGGTTCACCCGAGGTGGCCGGTCCCCGAGGTGAGCGTGCCGAAGCCTTCGGGCAGGGCGTTCACCGGGCCGGTCGCCGAGGCCCCTCCTCGGACACGAGTGACGGGCCGACCGCGCCGGGAGGCGGCCGCTACGCGCACGGTCCCGCCGTGCTCGCCGATCACCTGCCCGCCACGCTCATCCGCGCGAACGCGGATCGGTTCGCCTGGAGCCGGCACGACACGGCGAGATGCGTTCGAGGGCTGGAGCCGAGTTCGCGGACCCGGCCGAGAGGGCCGGTCGTACGCCTGCCGCACCTCGCCGGTACCGCCCCTCAACCGAGGACGGCGTCCAGCAGGAGGGAGCCCGCGCCGAGGAGGGCGGTATCGGGGCCGCCGCGGGTGACGGCGATCTCCAGGTCGCGGGTGGCCAGCGGGAGGCAGCGCTCGTAGACGGCGGCGCGGATGGAGGAGATCAGCGGCTCGGCGGTGGATAGGCTGCCGCCGACGACGATGGCGTCGGGATTGAGGAAGTTGACCAGGACGGTGAGCACCTCGCCGATGAGGCGGCCCGCGTTCCTGACCAGGGCGGTGGCCTCGGGCACGCCGTCCTCGACCAGGGCGACGACGTCGCCCGGGCGTCGCGTCGCGATGCCGAACTCGGACAGAGCGCCCATGAGCGCGGCACCGCTCGCGTAGGCCTCCAGGCAGTCGGAGTGGCCGCACGAGCACATGGTGGAGGAGTCGGCCCTGACCCGGACGTGGCTGATGTCGCCGGCCGCCCCCCTGCCCCGGTGCAGGCGGCCGTCGACGATCACGCCGCACCCTATGCCGCTGCCGGCCTTCAGCACCATGAGGTTGTCGCACCCGGGCCACGAGCGGGCCTCGCCGACGGCCAGCAGGTTGGCGTCGTTCTCGACGAGCACCGGCAGGTCATAGTGCGCGCCGAGATGCTCGGCGACGGGGAAGTTGTGCCAGCCGGGCATGCGCGAGGGGGACACCACCCGACCACTGGCGGGATCGACGGGGCCGGGCATGCCGGTGCCGACGCCGCGCAGCGGGACGCCGGGCGGGCCGTGGGTCAGCAGTAGCTCGTCGAACGAGGCGGCCATCCAGTCGAGGGTCGCCTCGGGGCCGAGCGCTATGTCGCAGGCGCGCTCCTCGACGACGAGGGGGGCGCCGCTGAGGTCGAGCAGGCCGAGGCGGGCGTGGTGCGCCCCGAGGTCGGCCACCGCGAGCAGGCCGGCCGTCGGGCTGACCCGCAGCCGCCGGGGCCGGCGCCCACCCCTGGAGGTGCCCGAGCCCTCCTCGACGAGAAGCCCGGCGTCGATCAACTCCTCGACCCGCAGGGAGACGCTCGACGCCGCCAGGCCGGAGATGCGGGCCAGCTGGGCGCGCGACTCGGCATGGCCGGTGGCGACGAGACGCAGAAGATCGCCCTGCGCTCCCCGCACCGGCAGCCGCTCTTTGCCTGACATGGACTAGAGGAATACCACGTCTGTACTTACTACGGCAACGTGTTGACTTCCACAAGAATCATCTATTACCTTCCGCTTTATCTTCGATTTCGAAGGAAGATGGCAATGATTCAGGTCAAAGGGTTGAACAAGTGGTTCGGTGAACATCACGTGCTGCGCGACATCGACCTTGATGTGGCGCGGGGCGAGGTCGTCGTGGTGGTCGGCCCCTCGGGGTCGGGCAAGTCCACGCTGTGCCGCTGCCTCAACAGGCTGGAGCCCGCCGGGTCCGGAGACATCCTCGTCGACGGCGTACCCGCCCCCGTGGAGGGCCGGGAACTGGCCAGGCTCCGGGCCGACGTCGGCATGGTGTTCCAGTCGTTCAACCTCTTCCAGCACAAGACCGTGCTGGAGAACATCGTGCTCGCGCCGATGAAGGTCCGGGGCGAATCCCGCGCCGAGGCCGAGGCGTCGGCGCGGGAGCTGCTGGCGCGCGTCGGCATCGCCGAGCAGGCGGGAAAGCTGCCCGCACAACTGTCCGGTGGGCAGCAGCAGCGGGCCGCCATCGCCCGCGCGCTGGCCATGCGGCCCAAGGTGATGCTCTTCGACGAGCCCACCTCCGCACTCGACCCGGAGATGGTCGGTGAGGTGCTGGACGTGATGGTCCGTCTCGCCGCCGACGGCATGACCATGGTCGTCGTCACCCACGAGATGGGCTTCGCCCGCAGGGCCGCCGACCGCGTGGTCTTCATGGACGCCGGCCAGATCGTCGAGACGGGCGAGCCCGGCGCCTTCTTCGAGGCTCCTCGGACAGACAGGGCCAGGGACTTCCTGGCCAAAGTTCTCACGCACTGATCGAAAAGGATGGTGGGCCCGATGGTGTCCATGAAGCGGCTGGCCGCTGTCGCCGCTGTGTCCGTGCTCGGCCTCTCGGCCTGCGCCGGTACGGACTCGGGAAGCCCGGCCGTACCGGGTGAGGTCAAGGGCGGCGACCTGATCGCCTCGATGCCGGTCGCGGCCGCCGCGGACATCCTGCCCGGCTCCACGATGGAGAAGATCAAGCAGCGCGGCGAGCTGATCGTCGGCGGGTCGCTCGACGCGCCGCTGCTGTCGCAGCAGAACCCGACGACCGGCGAGGTCGAGGGGTTCGACGCGGACATGGGCAAGGCGCTCGCCAAGTACATCATCGGCGAGCCCAAGGTGAAGATCGTCAACTCCGCCTCGGAGACCCGCGAGGCGCTGCTCGGCAACGGCACCGTGGACGTCGTCTTCCAGACCTACACGATCACCCCGGAGCGGGCCGAGCAGGTCTCCTTCGCCGGGCCGTACTACTCCTCCGGACTGAGCCTCGCGGTCAGGAAGGGCACCACGGGCATCACCAGGCCCGAGGACCTGAACGGCAAGACCGTCATCGCCGGAGCCAACACCCCGGCCATCCCGGCGATCAAGAAGCTCGCCCCGCAGGCCAAGATCGTGACGTTCGGCAGCGACCCCGAGTGTATGCAGGCCCTCAAGCAGGAACGCGGCGACGCCTACGTCCAGGATGAGACGCTCCTGGTCGCCAACGCGCAGAAGGACCCCTCGGTCCAGGTCGTCGGCAGCCCGTTCACCACCGACCCGTACGGCATCGGCCTCAAGCACGGTGACGACCAGTTCAAGAAGTTCGTCAACGACTGGCTGAAGAAGATCCAGGCCGACGGCCTCTGGCAGAAGACCTGGAAGCAGTCTCTCGGCACGGTCGTGCAGGGCGAGGCTCCCACCCCGCCGCAGATCGGATCGGTGCCGGGGTCCTGATGTCCGCCCTCCTGGATCACCTGCCCGAACTCTGGCAGGGGCTGGTCGTGACCCTCCAGCTGACCGCGGCGTCCTTCGCCGGCGCCGCGCTCGTGGGGTTCGTGATCACCGCCATGCGGGTCAGCCCGGTCGGCGTCCTGCGCGGGATCGGCACGGCCTATGTGGAGACCTTCCAGAACCTGCCGCTGCTGGTGCTGCTGGTGCTCGCCGTCTTCGGTCTGCCCGAGATCGGCCTCAAGGCTGACCTGCTGGTGACGGCCATGATCGTCATCGCGCTCTACGAGGCCGCCTACATCGCCGAGGCCCTGCGCTCCGGCGTCAACGCGGTCTCCGCGGGGCAGGGCGAGGCGGCCCGCGCGCTCGGGCTGACCTTCGGCCAGTCCCTGCGCCACGTGGTCCTGCCGCAGGCGCTGCGCACGGTGATCCAGCCGGTCGGCAACATCTTCATCGCGCTGACGATGAACACCTCGCTCGCCGCCGCGGTCGGCGTGGTCGACCTGACCGCCGCGGCCAACCGGGTGAACCTCATGGAGGCGCAGCCCATCCCGATCTTCGTCGGGGCAGGCCTGGCCTATGCGCTGATCGCCGCCTGCGCCGGGTTCGTCACCGGACGGCTCGAACGACGGCTGGTGGTGGTCCGGTGAGCGCGCCTTCTCCCGACGGGGCGGTGAGTGTCCGGGCCCCTGGCGGGCCGGTCTCCGCTCAGGCCGCGGGCTCGGGCGAACCGGCGGTGGCCCGGTGAGCAACCTGCTCTTCGACCAGCCGGGGCCGCGCGCCCGCCGCAGGATACGGATCGCGACCGCGGTGGGGGCGGTCGCGGTGCTGGCCCTGCTGGCGCTGGCGGTGCGCCAGTTCGCCGTAGGCGGCCAGCTCGACGCCGACCGCTGGTCACCGTACGCGACCTGGCCGATGTGGCGCTATCTGCTGAACGGGCTGTGGGCCACCGCGCTCGCCGCCGTCGTCTCGGCCGCGCTGGCGATGGCCGCCGGACTGGCGCTGGCCCTCGGGCGGCTGTCGCGACGCAGGTGGGTACGCATGTCCGCCGGGGCGTACGTGGAGGTCGTGCGGACCGTCCCGGCGCTGCTGCTGGTCTACGTCGTGCTGTTCGCGCTGCCCCGCTACGGGCTGGACCTGCCGCTGTTCTGGAAGCTCGTGGTGCCGCTGGCGGTCTCGAACGCCGCGGCGTTCGCGGAGATCTTCCGCGCCGGGGTGCTGTCCGTGGAACGCGGCCAGGGCGAGGCCGGGCTCGCGGTCGGGCTCACCCAAGGCCAGACCATGCGCCTGATCATCCTGCCGCAGGCCGCCCGGCGGGTGCTGCCCTCGATCGTCAGCCAGTCGGTCGGCCTGCTGAAGGACACCTCGCTGGGCTTCGTGGTCAGCTATGCCGAACTGCTCTACAGCGGCAAGATCCTGGCGACCTACAACGGCCTGCTCATCCAGACCTACATCGTCGTCGCGCTGATCTACCTGGTGGTCAACGCCTCGCTGTCCAAGCTCGCCCGTACCCTCGACGCCCGTGACATCCCGGGGGTCCGCCGACTCAGAGAGAGACCCGCCCGTGCCTGAACTCGTCCCGCTCGCGGAGGTGGTGCGCTCCGGATTCGTGGAGAGCGTGCACTTCGGCAGCGCCGTCGCCCTCGCGCCCGACGGCACCGTGGCCGTCTCCAGGGGAGCGGTCGGCGCGCCGGTGCTGCCGCGCTCCTCGGCCAAGCCGTTCCAGGCGCTGGCCTGCCTGCTGTCCGGGGCGGACCTGCGCGGTCCCGGCCTGGCCATCGCCGCGGGCAGCCACACCGGCCAGGACTTCCACGTACGGCTGGTCGCCGAGATGCTCGCCGGGGCCGGGCTCGGCTTCGAGGCCCTCGGCTGTCCCGCAGACTGGCCGGAGGACGAGGCCACCCGGCACACGCTGATCCGGGCGGGCCTCACGGCCTCGCGCGAGCGGATGAACTGCTCGGGCAAGCACGCCGCGATGCTCGCCGCGTCCGTCGCGTCCGGCTGGGAGACCGCCTCCTACCTCGACACCGACCACCCCTTACAGCGGCGGGTACGTGCCGTGACCGAGGAACTGTCCGGGGAGAAGGCGGCCCACGTCGCCGTCGACGGGTGCGGCGCCCCGCTGTTCGGGCTGTCGCTGACCGGACTGGCCCGGGCCGTAAGGGCTCTGGTCGTCGCCGAGCCGGGGACCGCGCCGCGGGCGGTCGCCGACGCGATGCGCGAGCACCCCGAGTACGTCGGCGGGACCGGGCATGTGAACACCTCGCTGATGCGGGCGCTGCCGGGGGCGGTGGCCAAGGGCGGGGCCGAGGGAGTTCTCGTCGTCGCGCTCGCCACCGGGCACGTGGCGGCCGTGAAGGTCATCGACGGGAGCCCGCGGGCCACGAGCGCGATCGCGCTGGCCACGCTCGGGGCGGCCGGTGGGGACGTCGCGCCGGCGGCCGGCTTCGCGAGCGTTCCGGTGCTGGGCGGGGGCCTAGCAGTCGGTGAAATCCATGCTTTGGAGGAAAAATGAGTCTTAGCTATGAAATCTGCATTGACAGCACCGCCGGCGCGCTCGCGGCCGAGCAGGCCGGGGCGCACCGCGTCGAGCTGTGCTCGGCCCTCTTCGAAGGGGGCCTGACCCCGACCCTCGGCACCGTCGAGGCGACCCTCGCGGCGGTCTCGACGATCCGGGTCCACGTGATCATCCGCCCCCGGGGCGGCGACTTCATCTACGACGAGCACGAGGTCGCGGCCATGGAGCGCGACGTGGCCGCGATCAGGGACGCGGGCGCGCAGGGCGTGGTGATCGGGGCGCTGACGCCGTCAGGCGAAGTGAACGTCGAGGTGGCCAAGCGCCTCATCGGTGCGGCCGGAGGCCTCTCGATCACCTTCCACCGGGCCTTCGACATGACCGCCGACCCGTTCGCCGCCCTGGACACCCTCGCTTCCCTGGGCATCGACCGGATTCTCACCTCAGGCCAGGACGTCACCGCTCTGGAGGGCGCGCCGCTGATCGCGTCCCTGGTCGAGCGGGCGGGCGACGACCTGATCGTCATGCCCGGCGGCGGCATCACGCCCCGCAACGTGCACCGCGTGGTCGAGGCGACGGGAGCCACCGAGATCCACTTCGCCGCCCTGGTCGACGCGCCCAGCCCCGCCGTCCACCGCAACCCCCACCCGTTCATGGGCGGGGAGCTGCGCCAGCCCGAGTACAGCCGCCTGGTCACCTCCTCGCGCCTGGTCTCCGAGGTGATCGCCGCCTCGGGTGCCTGACCCCCGGAACCGGAGTTCCTCACCGCCGGGGCGAATCGGCCGGGCGGCCCCATGAGCGGATCGGACCTGGGGCAGGTCCGCATCGCCGCTACGAAGAGTCCGTCCGGAAACTCCGAAGCATTTCGATGAACGTGCGGAGGTGTCAGCCCTGACGGGCCTGCGCGAGCTCGTTCGGCAGGGCGTCGACGGAGGCCAGGGGAAGGTTGTTCGACGGGAGCGCATGCGGGTGAGCATGTCCGGACCGAGCCGCCGAGCGAGCGCCTCCAGGGCTGCGGCGACCTCCTCGACCTCCCGCGGATCATCGGCGGCGAGGGCGGCGTTGATCGTCGTTGCGCGAACGACGGCGGTCCGCTCAGAGACCTCGGGCGCCTGCCGGATGAGGAGACGGCGGCGCTCCTTACCGCCTTCGCAGCCCGCCTGCGTGAGGTCTTGACCGGCAACCCGACCGATTCGGCACACGGGTCGGGCTGAGGAAGGCGGGGTCGGCGCCCGACGGGTGAGCGGCGGATGCGGACGGGGGCCATGCCGCGATGCCGCGGCGAAACAGGGCCGCCTTCGGGTGCCGTGTCCAAAGGATTTCATTGTCTAGGTTTGTCATTCTTTGGGCTGTTTGGAGCTTATGTCGGGTATACCGGTATAAATTCGCTTTCGTAGGAAAACGAATTTCGCGTGGAATCGGAAGGGGGCTGGGTCATGATGAGACCCGCAAGCCTGGAGCAACACCCCGATCTCATGGAGATGCGGGCGAGGTACGAACGGGCGGGATCCAGCTCGGTGGCGCAGGTCATCGACGGACTGGTGCTCCTGGCGGGACTGTATCTGGCGATCTCCCCATGGGTGGTCGGCTTCAACGGCCTGTCCAGGCTCACCGTGAGCAACCTCATCACCGGCCTCGCGCTCGCCGCTCTGGCCGTGGGATTCGCGTCCGCCTACGGCCGGACGTACGGGATCAGTTGGATCGTGCCGATCATCGGGATCTGGACCATCGTGGCCCCCTGGGCCACCAGCTCGGCAACGGTGGGGAACATCTGGAACAACGTCGTCACCGGCGTCGTCATCCTCCTGCTCGGACTGGGAGCGGTGGCGGTGGGCAGCAAGAGAATGCCCGGCATGTCCCACCGTGGAGACATGTCCCACCGCGGAGACATGCCGCACAGGTCGGATGTACCCAACAGGCCGGACATGCCCAACCGGGACTTCCCCAACAGGCCATAGTCGATGTGGCATCGGTGCGGCGGCGGAGGACCGCCCCGCCGGTGCTGTACGGGACATCCGCCTTCAGGCCACCCACGTTCCGGCCGCCCCTCCGAGGGGCGTCAGGGGTGCGCAGCTCAGCACCAGCGATATCCGCCACGTTCCACCAGGAGAACGATCTCACCACGGCAGCGGCCCAGTCCGGCCTGAGACAGCGGTGGTAGCGCCGCACCCAGCATGAGCCCGGCCCCGGCCGGGCTTCCGTCGTCTTCGAACCGGCAGCGGGTCAGGAGACGAGCTCGCGATCCAGATAGGCCCGGAACTCCCTGACCTGGATGGTGTCGTACGGCTCCAGCCGGTCGGAGAACTTCCGGACGCGTTCGATTGAGCGGGTGGACGTCAGTGATCTGCCCATCGGAATCGCAACCCTCGCCGAGTCGACCGCCTGTTCCACCTCCCCCATGGAGAGGTAGGCATCTGCGGCGTTCACCCTGTTGAGCTGCGCCGAGCGGGGACGCTTTCCCGCGAACTCACGCACCGCCGGTTCCGCGCAATCGGCCGCCCGCTGGTGCTCTCCGAGCAACTCCCAGCACATACCCATCTCGGCAGTCAGCTCTGGAGCGTCGTACCAGGCGATCCAGGCCGGATCACGATCAGTACTTCCCTGGGCATAGGCTCGCTCGGCTTCGCCGAGAAGCCGTTCGACCTGTTTCGCGCTGTGCTCGTCGCCGGTTTCGGCCGGCCTGCACACAGTCACCGACAACAACGGAGTGCACACATGCGGCCAACCTCCTGCGGCCCGGCGGACCCGAGGGGACACTGCCGCGCCTACGCCACGACGGCCTTCGCCGCCGAGGCACCGGCCAAGGCCGTCGCCTTCGCCCTGCCGACCCGTTCGGGCAGCCGCCTGACCTGACCGCCCCCGTTGCGTCTGGGGCGCCGTTCAGTCCGTCTCCGGCTGACGGACCCCGCTGACGCGGCCGAGCGCGGCCAGGACGGATGACCTACTCGAAGAGGGTGTGCCGCTCACCGCGCCGGCGTCTCCGTACGATCCGGCCCCCGACCACCACGATGTCCACGATGGCGATGGCCGCCAGTACGGCAAAAGCCACGGTAAGCGGTGTGAACCCACCCTGTGCCGCGAAGACCGCCAGAACCGTACAGACCACCAGGCCGAAGCTCGCCAGAGCGAGCCGCAGGTTCAGCGCGCTCTTCGGATGGTCATGCGTTCCCGGCTGCTCCTTCATGAGACCACCTCCGGGGCAATATCGATCTCCCCACCTGCCCATACCTGCGCAAGGGGGCATCTCCCAGCCCTTACCCAGGACATTCCGGATAACCCACGGCATCATGGTCTTCACCCCGATTTTTCAGCAGACCTCCAAGGTTTCCCGCACTACCGGAGGTCCACTGCAAAACAGCACCGGATTCCCTCGGCAACCAGGCCACCGACATGTGCGTTTACCTTGGGTCTCCGTCGCCCCTACGAGGCGATCCTCGACCGTTCACGGGCCCCGGCGAGCCCGGCGACCGGCAGAGACCGCCAGGAGCGCTCTAAAAGGGGCCGGGTACAGACGTCGCGCCGAAGACGGCTCACGGTTCGGCGGGGGTCGACGTGGAGGGCTCATCGGGGGTGAAGCGCCAGTATCCGTACGGGTTGAAGAAGAAGCTGTCTTCCTCGTAGCCAAGGCACGGGTGTCTTTCCATGATCCATCGCGGGCCGTCGGGGGTGGATCGGTAACCCTCGCCGTCGCTCATCTCCCGCGCCCGCCGCTCGGTCAGCAGGTATAGCGCCACCTCGTCGATCAGATCCACGACTTCGCCGACCAGCGTCGCGGGCAGCGGTTTCCCCGCGGGCGACCCGATGTCGATCTGCACATCGGGTGCGCCCAGCAGATGCATGCCGCAGCTCTTCAACAGGCTGCCATCCAAAAGCGGCCGTTTGACCCAGGCGTGGAAGAGGATCACGGCCAGCATTTCCCGATCCCTAGCCTCGGCCGCCCGATCGGCCAGGGTGAGCCACCGCTCCCGGCCGTGCGCGAGACCGCTGCTCTCGCCCTTCGCGGCCGTGGCGCCGGAGCGCAACAGCGCGGCCGTCACCGCCAGCATCCGCCGCGAGACGTCGAACGTTCTGTCCCACACCTCCTCGAAAACCCCGTCACCATGACCGACCATCACTCTTCGATGGAGATCGAACGCGTTGTTCTGCCTCATCGGCGGCGACAGCACGTACACCACCGAATCGTGTGTCTCCACCGCCCCCCAGTCGGATTCGGTGAAGGAGACGTTCGCCAGGGAGGCGTCAAACGACCGGGGCATCCGCGGATCGTGAGCCTGCTGAAAGTGCTCCAGGTCGACGCTGAAGCCAGGCCCCCCGACCTCTGCTACGACCTTCTCCACCACGTCGAAATCCAGACCCGAGCCGAGCACGCAGAGCACGTGGCGTGGGTACACCTCATAGTTTTGCCGGAACATGCTGGCGAAGGTACTGAAACCCACCGACAAAACATACCTGGCCGATCACATGCTTCGGGGCTCAGGTACGCACCAGGCTGGACAAGGCGGACAGCAGAGACTGATCTCCGGGGACGTCAGGGGTCTGAAACCGGGTAGGAACAGAGCGTTCGCGAGGCAAGGAGGGGCCAGGTGGCCGCACATCAGCTGGTCAACGACCCGCAGGAGCTCGTCGGCGAGGCGCTCGAAGGGCTGGAGCTCAGCCAGAGGGGGCGACTGCGGTGGAACCGCGACCCCAGCTTCGTCATCAGGGCCGATGACCGGCGGCCGTACAAGGTCGGCGTGCTGTCCGGCGGCGGCTCCGGGCACGAGCCCCTGCACACCGGTTTCGTGGGGTACGGCATGCTGGACGCCGCGGTGCCGGGAGCGGTCTTCGCCAGCCCCACCGCGATCCAGATCCAGGCGGCCACCGAGGCGGTCGACGACGGCCGAGGGGTCGTCCACGTGGTCAAGAACTACACCGGCGACGTGCTGAACTTCACCATCGCCGCCGAGATCTCCGGCGCCATCCGGATCGAGACCGTGCTCGTCGACGACGACCTGGCCACCGACACCTCCGTCGAGGGCGGCCCCGGGCGGCGGGGCACCGCCGCCGTCGTCGCCGTCGAGAAGATCTGCGGCGCCGCCGCCGAGCGGGGCGCCGACCTGTCCACGGTGGCCGCACTCGGCCGCCGTGTCGCGGGCAACGCCCGGACCATGTCCCTGGCCCTGCGGGCCTGCACCCACCCCGGCCAGTCCGTACCCTCGTTCGACCTGGAAGTGGGCCAGGTCGAGTTCGGCGTCGGCATCCACGGCGAGCGGGGAGTCCGGAAGATCCCCGTCGCCCCCGCCGACGAGCTGGTGGCCGCACTGACCGGGCCGGTCGCCGACGACCTCGGGCTGAACAGGGGCGACGCGGTCTTCGTGATCGTCAACGGCCTCGGCTCCACCCACCAGCTGGAGCTGCTCGCGGCCTACCGGCAGGTGACCCGGCTCCTTGACGCGCGAGGTGTGACGGTCGCCCGGCAGCTGGTGGGCTCCTATGTCACCGCCCTGGACATGGCGGGCTGCTCGGTCACCCTGATCCGCGCGGACGAGGAGCTCGTCGGCCTGTGGGACGACCCGGTGCGCACCGCCGCCCTCACCTGGTGACCCGCCCACGGCTCCGGCGATCGGCGACGGTCACCCGACCGGCCCGGTTCTCCGCGTATGAGCATCGTCACGGGTCAGCCACCGGGTAAGACCGGATCGACCGGCCTCGCGTCCCGGCCCGGTACTCGAAGGAGAAATCCATGAACGACCTCGAACCCCAGGCCGTACTGTCGTGGGTCGAGCGGTTCATCACCCGGATCGACGATCAGGTCCAGGAGTTGACCGAGCTGGACCGCCGCAGCGGTGACGGCGACTTCGGCACCAACATGGTCACCGCGCTCAGCAGGGCCAAGGCGAAGTTCTCGCCCGCACCCGCCGACGCCGGGGCGCCGTTCTCCAGCCTCTCGACGGCCTTCCTCGAACACTCCGGCGGCACCAGCGGGCCGCTGTTCGGCATGTGGTTCCGCGAGTTCGCGCTGGCCGGGGAGGGCAGTCCCGCCTTCAGCACGGCCCTGCTCGCCGACGCCGCCAGGAACGGGGTGGCCACGGTCCGCAGGCTGGGCTCCGCCTCGGTGGGCGACCGGACGATGGTCGACGCCATGGCCCCGGCGGCCGACGCCCTGGCCGAGGCCGTGGAGGACGACGTCCCCGCCGCGCGGGCTCTGCGACTGGCGGCGGAGGCGGCCCGCGCCGGAGCCGACTCCACCTCCTCGATCATCGCCCGCCGGGGCCGGGCCAGCTATGTCGGCGAGGCCGCCCTGGGAGCGCCCGACCCCGGGGCCGTCGCGGTCGCCCTGTTCTTCGAGTCTGCGGGCTGACCCGCGACCGGCGCGGAGGGGGCTCAGTGGCCCCCGTTCCGGTGGACGAAAGGCGCCTCGACCTGGCCCGGAAGACGCGAAAGACCCCCGTGGGCGATCCCACGGGGGTCTTCGGCGTGCTCACCGGCGGACCACGCGCAAGGGGTCCGGCTAGTAGATCGGGCGCGAGGAGGAGCGCAGCCGCTCCAGGGCCTCGGCCAGGATCTGCGCGCCGTCCTTGTCGCTGCGGCGCTCCTTCACATACGCGAGGTGCGTCTTGTAAGGCTCGTTACGCGGCGGCGCGGGCGGGTTGGCCTCGTCCTGACCTGCGGGGAGACCACACCGGGGGCAGTCCCAGAACTCGGGAACGGCCGCGTCGCTGGCGAAACTGGGGCGCGTCTCATGCATGTTCGCGCACCAGAAAGGGACCCGCACACGGGGGGCCGCCTCGCCACGCTCCGCCTCCCCCATCGGGCCGGCACCGACACGGCTGCCACGGATCGCGTTGCCACTACCCACGGATGAACTCCTTGCTCGATGGCCCCGCCGCTTGGGGATGCGGGGACTGAACCACTGTCACGCCTGTCAAAGCCAGGTCAGGGCCTCAGGAGCAGGCCCAGCGCGATGATGCAGACGAACCAGACCACACCGGTGATGACGGTGAGCCTGTCAAGGTTACGCTCCACCACGGAGGAGCCTCCGAACGACGACGAGAAACCGCCACCGAACAGATCCGAGAGACCACCGCCCTTGCCCTTGTGGAGCAGGACGAGCAGCATCATCAGCAAGCTCGACAGGATGAGGGCGATGGAGATTCCGATTGTCACCGTTGACCTGTTCCCTATGTGCGCGTGTCCCGCGTCCGGGCACGACCCTTGTGTACGCCAGAGGCGTGACGATTCAAACCTGCTCTAAGAGGGTATGACGTGCTGTCAAATCACACCCCCCAAATGGACCAGTCAACTCGACAATTCGCCAAGACGGCAAATTTTGACGAATTCCCCGGCATCGAGGCTCGCGCCGCCGACCAGGGCACCGTCGACATCGGGCTGTGCCATGATGCCCGCGATGTTGTCAGACTTGACCGACCCACCGTAAAGGATACGGACACCCGCGGCCACATCGGCGTCGTACAGTTCGGCGAGTCGCTCCCGGAGGGCCCCGCAGACCTCCTGCGCGTCGTCGGGGGTGGCCACCTCGCCGGTGCCGATCGCCCAAACCGGCTCGTAGGCGAGCACGATTGAGGCGACCTGCTCGGCGGTGACCTTGCGAAGCGCCCCTTCGAGCTGCGCGACGCTGTAGGCCACCTGGCCGCCCGCCTGGCGCACCGGCAGCCCCTCCCCCACACACAGGATGGGGGTGAGCGAGTGCCGGTAGGCCGCCTGCACCTTGACGTTGACGACGTCGTCGTCCTCGTGGTGGTACTGGCGGCGCTCGGAGTGCCCGATCGTGGCGAAGGTGCAGCCGAGTTTGGCGAGCATGGCCCCGGAGATCTCACCGGTGTAGGCGCCGCCGTCGTGCTGCGACAGGTCCTGGGCACCGTAGAGGATCCGCAGCTTGTCGCCGTCCACCAGGGTCTGCACGCTGCGCAGATCGGTGAAGGGCGGCAGCACGGCCACGTCGGCCCGATCGAAGTCCTTGTCGCCCAGCGCGAAGGCGAGCTTCTGGGTGTGGGCGATGGCCTCAAGGTGGTTGAGGTTCATCTTCCAGTTGCCGGCTATGAGCGGCTTGCGAGCGGTGCTCATCTGACCTCTACCTCTCCAGCGCCACGAGTCCGGGGAGGGTCTTGCCCTCCAGGTATTCCAGGCTGGCCCCGCCACCGGTGGAGATGTGCGAGAACCCGTCCTCGGGCAGGCCGAGCCTGCGCACGGCGGCGGCCGAGTCTCCCCCGCCGACGACCGTGAAGGCCTCCGAACCGATCAACGCCTCGGCGACCGCGCGGGTTCCGCCGGAGAACGCCTCGAACTCGAAGACGCCCATCGGGCCGTTCCAGAACACGGTCCTGGCGTCGGCCAGCTTGCTCGCGAAAAGCTCGCGGGTGCGCGGGCCGATGTCGAGGCCCTGGCGGTCGGCCGGGATCGCGGTGGCGTCGACCACCTCGTACTCGGCGTCCTCGGCGAACTCGGTGGCCGCCAGCACGTCGACCGGCAGGACGAGCTGCACGCCGCGCTTGGCCGCCTCGTTCAGGAAGCCCCGCACCTGGTCGAGCTGGTCCTCCTGGAGCAGCGACCGGCCCACCTCGTACCCCTGTGCCTTCAGGAAGGTGTAGGCCATGCCGCCGCCGATGAGGAGCCTGTCGACCTTGGTGAGCAGGTTGCCGATGACCCCGAGCTTGTCGGAGACCTTCGCACCGCCCAGCACCACGGCGTACGGCCGTTCGGTGGTCTCGGTCAGCCTTTTGAGCACCTCGACCTCGGCCAGGACCAGCCGGCCCGCGGCGTGCGGCAGCAGGGCGGGCACGTCGTAGACGCTGGCGTGCTTGCGGTGCACCGCGCCGAAGCCGTCGCCCACGTAGAGGTCGGCGAGGGCGGCCAGCCTGGCCGCGAACTCGGCCCGCTCGGCGTCGTCCTTGGACTCCTCGCCGGGCTCGAAGCGCAGGTTCTCCAGCAGGGCCACCTGACCGTCCTGAAGCGCCTCCACGACCTCCTGCGCCGACTTCCCGACCACGTCGGTCGCGAAGGCGACGTCCGCGCCCAGGAGCTCGCCCAGCCGCTTGGCGACGGGGGCCAGGGAGTAGTCCGGGTTCGGCTTGCCCTTGGGGCGCCCCAGGTGCGCGACGACGATCACGCGGGCGCCCCTGCGGGCGAGTTCCTCGATCGTCGGCACCGAGGCACGGATGCGGCCGTCGTCGGTGATGACGTCCCCCTCCAGGGGGACGTTGAGGTCGGCGCGTACCAGGACGCGCCGACCGTCCACGTCGAACTCGGAGATGTCCTTCATCAGAGGTCGGCGCCGACCAGCTCGATGAGGTCGGCGAGACGGTTGGAGTAGCCCCACTCGTTGTCGTACCAGCCGACGACCTTGACCTGGTTGCCGATCACCTTGGTGAGGGCGGAGTCGAAGATGCAGGACGAGGGGTCGGTGACAATGTCGGAGGAGACGATCGGGTCCTCGGTGTAGGTGAGGTAGCCCTTGAGCTCGCCCTCGGCCGCGGCCTTGAGCGCGGCGTTGACCTCCTCGACCGTGGTCTCGCGGCCGACCTCGACGGTGAGGTCGGTGGCCGAGCCGGTGGGGATCGGCACCCGCAGCGCGTAGCCGTCGAGCTTGCCCTTGAGCTCGGGCAGCACCAGGCCGATGGCCTTGGCCGCGCCGGTCGAGGTCGGCACGATGTTGATCGCGGCGGCGCGGGCGCGGCGCAGGTCGCTGTGCGGGGCGTCCTGCAGGTTCTGGTCCTGCGTGTAGGCGTGGATGGTGGTCATCAGACCCTTCTCGATACCGAAGGTGTCGTTGATGACCTTGGCCATCGGCGCCAGGCAGTTGGTGGTGCAGGAGGCGTTGGAGATGACCGTGTGCTTGGCCGGGTCGTACTTGTCGTGGTTGACGCCCATCACGACGGTGACGTCCTCGTTCTTGGCCGGGGCCGAGATGATGACCTTCTTGGCACCGTTCTCGGCGTGCACTCGGGCCTTGTTCGCATCGGTGAAGAAGCCGGTCGACTCCACCACGACGTCCACGCCCAGGTCACCCCAGGGCAGCTTGGCGGGGTCGCGCTCGGCGAAGGCCTTGATGGCCTTGCCGTCCACGATGATCTCGTCGGCGGTGCTCTTCACCTCGTACGGCAGGCGGCCGAGAATGCTGTCGTACTTCAGCAGGTGGGCGAGCGTGGCGTTGTCGGTCAGGTCGTTGACCGCCACGATCTCGATGTCCTTGCCGCTGGCAGCGACCGCGCGCCAGAAGTTGCGGCCGATGCGGCCGAATCCATTGACGCCTACGCGGATGGTCACGGTGCCGATCTCCTCGTACGTCGGTGCGCCGGTCATGAGGACCGGCGACTTGGGGCTGGCTGAAACCTCAACCACGAACCTTATCGGACCTAAATTGGTGTAGACCACTGGAGGGGGGAGGTCCGTTATTCCTTAACCCATGAACAGGTATCGCACCATTCAAGTAGAGTGCCCGACTCATCACCGGAAAACCCTTAGACCCCATGAGGAGCTGTTGTGACAGATAACGATCCACATCTGGCAAACGGGCTTCTACCAGGTATTTTTACCGGCCTCGGCGCCACCCTGGTCGGTGCCGCGGCCTACGGCGCGCTCATCGGCTTCAGCGGGTACGAGATCGGCTTCGCCGCCATCGGCGTCGGTCTCCTCGTCGGCCTCGCCATGATGGCGGTCAGGCCGACGAGCCCTGTGCTGCCGCCGCTGGCCGCCCTCTTCTCCCTGATCGGCGCCGCGCTCGGCCAGGTCGCCGGATACGTGATCGTCTGGGTACGAGCCTCCGGCGACGACTACGGCTCGGCGCTGACCCAGGTCCTCAACACCTTCCCCGAGGATCTCAGGCGCGATCCCAAGTCACTGCTGTTCTGGGCGATCGCCGCCTACGCGGGCTTCGGCTTCGTGAGCAGAAGAGTCAAGGCCGCCCGCGAAGCCCACGCCGCCTCGTCCGTCCCGCAGCCGGGCGAGGCCGACCACGTGGACTACTTCGCTCCCAGGAAGCAGCCCTGAGCGGGCCTTGAACGGCGCGTGTCGGCGCCGCGTTCCCGGTGCGGTCACCGGGAACGCGGCGCCGCCCTGCCAGGTCGGGGAGCGCGTCAGGGGGCCAGCATGTCGACGGTGAGATTGGCCTCGGTGTTGGGGATGCCGATGTCCTGAGCGCGCTTGTCGGCCATGGCCAGCAGCCGGCGGATGCGACCGGCGATGGCGTCCTTGGTCAGGGGCGGGTCGGCCAGCTGGCCCAGCTCCTCCAGGGAGGCCTGCTTGTGCTCCACCCGCAGGCGGCCGGCGATCACCAGGTGCTCCGGAGCCTCCTCCCCGAGGATCTCCAGCGCCCGCTGGACCCTGGCTCCGGCGGCGACCGCGGCGCGGGCCGAACGGCGCAGGTTGGCGTCGTCGAAGTTGGCCAGCCGGTTGGCCGTCGCCCGGACCTCGCGGCGCATCCGCCGCTCCTCCCAGGCCAGCACGCTGTCGTGGGCGCCCAGCCTGGTCAGCAGCGCGCCGATGGCGTCGCCGTCACGGACCACCACCCGGTCGACGCCGCGCACCTCGCGGGCCTTGGCATGGATCTTCAGCCGCCGCGCCGACCCGACCAGCGCGAGCGCCGCCTCGGGCCCCGGGCAGGTGACCTCCAGCGACATCGAGCGCCCGGGCTCGGTGAGCGAGCCGTGCGCCAGGAACGCCCCCCGCCAGGCCGCCTCGGCATCGCAGGCCGCCCCGGCGACGACCTGGCGGGGCAGGCCACGGACCGGGCGCCCGTGGTTGTCGATCAGGCCGGTCTGGCGGGCCAGCGCCTCCCCGTCGCGGTAGACCCGCACGAGGTAGCGCGATCCCTTGCGCAACCCCGCCGGGGCCAGCACGAGCACCTCCGCCTTGTGCCCGAAGACTTCACCGATGTCTTTGATAAGCCGCCGGGCGGTGACATTGGTGTCCAACTCGGCCTCGATCACGATCCGGCCGCTCACCAGGTGCAACCCGCTCGCGAACCGCAGCAGCGTCGACACCTCGGCCTTACGGCAGCAAGGCTTCAGGACCGTCAGCCTGCTCAGCTCGTCCTTGACCACACCTGTCATCGCCATGCGCGTTCGTCCTCCCCCATACAGACCCCATGCGGCCCGAGATGAATCGGGCTCACAGCAGTTTCTCGCACTCCTGGGCACCGCTGACCAGGATCAACGCTTCGCACGGAAAATCTCGTCCAGGACGGAGGCAAGACGTTGTGCATCGTGTCGCGGCGAGCCGTCCTCATCCGCCACGGAGGCCAGGACCAGCCGCCCGCCCAGGCCGGCCACGGCCTTCTCCAGCTCCTCACCGTCGTCGGTCACGCCGGTGTCCGCGACGACCACGTCCACCTCCAGGGAGGGCGCGTGCTGGCGCAGCACCTCCAGGTGCTTCTGGGGGGAGAAACCGTCGGTCTCCCCCGTCTGGGGAGCGAGGTTCAGCGCGACCAGGCGCCGCGCGCGGGTGGTGTGCAACGCCTCGGCCAGCTCGGGCACCTTCAGGTGCGGCAGCACGCTGGTGAACCAGGAGCCGGGGCCGAACACCACCCAGTCGGCGTCGAGGACCGCCTCGACGGCCTCGGGGCACGCCGGCGGGTCCTCGGGGACCAGCGAGATGGCCCGGACCCTGCCCGGGGTGAGCGCGCAGGCCACCTGGCCGCGCACCGTGCTCACCAGGCCGTCCAGTTCCACCTCGGCGGCGATGTCGAGCGGCACCGAGGACATCGGCAGCACCCGCCCGTGCGCGCCGAGCAGCCGCCCGAGCCAGTCGAGCCCGGCGACCGTGTCGCCCAGGCGCTCCCAGAGCGCCACGATCAGCAGGTTGCCGATCGCGTGGCCGTCCAGGTCACCGTCGCTGCGGAAGCGATGCTGGACGACCTCACTCCAGGTGTGGCCCCACTCGTCGTCACCGCACAGGGCGGCCAGCGCCATCCTCAGGTCTCCCGGGGGCAGCACGCCGAACTCGCGACGGAGGCGGCCGCTGGAGCCTCCGTCGTCGGCCACGGTGACCACCGCCGTCAGCCGGGAGGTGACCCTCCGCAGTGCCGACAGCGAGGCGTACAGCCCGTGTCCTCCACCCAGCGCGACGACCTTGAGACCTTCATCAATTACCTCCAGCGTGGATACTCCTGCCTTCAGGCGGGGGAGGAAACGCGGCACGGCGCCGCACTTCGGGATGGGTGGTGCAGCCGTAGCCGTCGGCTCGTTGAAGCAGGCACAGCCGGATGACGAACGCCGGTGTGCCGGTGAACCACGGCCCGGCCTGCCGTCAGCAGGCGGCGGGCGCGGGCGGGGTGGCACGGGTCGAGCGGGTGGCCGCGGACGTCCAGGACGAACACGACCGGGTGAACCTCACGGTTCTCTCCCTCGGACACCGAAGCGCCCTCGGCGTGACGCCGGATCGGGCGGGTGCCCTCTGATCCGATCTCCCCTCGCCCATGTTCCACGCCGGTTACCGCCAGGTGGCAGTGCCCGCGTCCCGTTTCGTCCCCACCCTCGGGGTTGTCTGCTGACTCGGATTCGAGAGCCCGCCGCTGAGGAAGCACGACGGGGTCGGTCTGCTGGCCTACGTGAAACGTAGTCATCTGAATGCACCTCCCTAACCAGATGACTCGGGCTGGTCAACGCGGGGCTTCAAAGCGCCTTACGGCGTCTCAGGCCCCCTCCTTCAGGAGGGGGTCGTCGACTCACTCCCGGCCCACATCCCGATGGCTCACCTGCACCTCCATGCCGCCCCGATCACGCAGCCGGCCGCCGATCTGCTCGGCCATGGCGACGCTGCGGTGCTTGCCACCGGTGCAGCCGACGGCGAGCGTGGCGTAGCTCTTGCCCTCGCGGGTGTAGCCGGAGGCGATGATGGCGAACACCTCGTCGTAGGCGTCAAGGAGTTCCTTCGCCCCCGCCTGGTTGAGAACGTACTCCCGTACGGGGGTGTCCAGACCGTTCATGGGGCGAAGTTCGGGAACCCAGTGGGGGTTGGGCAGGAACCGGCAGTCGACGACCATGTCCGCGTCCACCGGCAGGCCGTACTTGTAGCCGAAGGAGACGACGTTGACCCGCAGGCCCGGACGGTCCTCGCCGCCGAAGAAGGCGACGATCTTCCCCCTGAGCTCGTGGACGTTGAGGTTGGAGGTGTCGATCACCAGGTCGGCGTTGGCCCGGACCTCACGCAGGATGCCGCGCTCGCGGGCGATCCCGTCGACCAGCCGGCCGTCGCTCTGCAGCGGGTGCGGGCGGCGGACGTTCTCGAACCTGCGGACCAGTTCCTCGTCACTGGCCTCAAGGAACACCACGCGCACGCCGACGCCGCGCCCCTCCAGCTCCTCGATGGCACTGTTGAGGTCGCTGGTGAAGGCCAGGCTGCGTACGTCGACCACCGCGGCCACCTTGTCGGCGGCCAGCTTGGCCCGCCCCGCCTCCTCGGCCATGGCGAACAGCAGCCCCGGCGGCAGGTTGTCGATGACGAACCACCCCAGATCCTCCAGAGCCTTGGCGGCGGTGCTCCGCCCCGCCCCCGACATTCCGGTGACGAGGACGAACGCGGACTCTCTTTCGCTCATGGGTTCTGCCCCTTCAAGACCGACACGATCGTCTCGGCCGTCGAGGGGCCGATCCCGGGAACCTCGCAGATCTGCGCCGCGGTCGCCTCCCGCAGCCGTCTCACCGATCCGAAATGCTTGATCAACGCCTGCCTGCGGGCCGGGCCGAGTCCGGGAACCTCGTCCAGAGCGCTTTCCTTGACGCTCTTCGACCGCTTGGATCGATGGTAGGTGATGGCGAAGCGGTGAGCCTCGTCGCGCACTCGCTGAAGAAGGTAAAGGGCCTCGCTGGAGCGGGCGAGGATCACCGGCAGGTCCTCACCGGGCAGCCAGACCTCCTCCAGCCGTTTGGCCAGGCCGCACACCGCCACGTCGTCGACGCCCAGTTCGTCGAGCGCCCTGCGGGCCGCCGCGGCCTGCGCGGGACCGCCGTCGACGACGACCAGGTTGGGCGGGTAGGCGAACTTGCGCGGCTTGCCGGTCTCCGGGTCGATGCCCGGCGTCCGCAGCCCCTCGCCCGGCCCCTCGCCCGGCTCTGCCATGGCGTCGGCGTCGAGGTCCCCGGTGGCCGAGCGTTCCTCCAGGTAGCGCTTGAAGCGGCGGGAGATCACCTCGTAGATGGAGGCGACGTCGCCCTCGGTGGAGCGCACCGAGAACCTGCGGTACTCGCTCTTGCGGGCCAGGCCGTCCTCGAACACCACCATGGAGGCCACCACGTCGGTGCCCTGCATGTGGGAGACGTCGTAGCACTCGATGCGGAGCGGCACCTGGTCCAGGCCGAGGGCGTCGGCGACCTCCTGCAGCGCCCTGCTCCGCGCGGTCAGGTCGCTGGCCCGCCTGAGCTTGTGCTGTTTCAGGGACTCCACGGCGTTGCGCTCGACGGTCTCCATCAGCGACCTCTTGTCGCCCCGCTGCGGAACCCTGATCTCCACCCTGGCCCCGCGCTGCTCGCCGAGCAGCTCGGAGACCGCCTCCGTGTCGGGTGGCAGGACGGGGACCAGCACCTCCCTGGGCAGCGCCTCGGCGGCCGCGTCACCGTACATCTGCAGCAGGAACTGCTCGACCAGCTCGCCGGGCGTGGCCTCCTCGACCTTGTCCACCACCCAGCCGCGCTGGCCCCTGATCCGCCCGTCACGGACGTAGAAGACCTGGACGGCGGCCTCCAGCGGATCCTCCGCCAGGGCGATCACGTCGCAGTCGGTGTTGTCGCCCAGGACCACCGCCTGCTTCTCCATCGCCCGCTGCAGGGCTCCGATGTCGTCACGCAGCCTGGCCGCCCGCTCGTACTCCTGCGCGGCGGCGGCCTCGCGCATCTCGCGCTCCAGCCGCTTGACGAACCGGCCGGTGTTGCCGGCCATGAACTCGCAGAAGTCATCGGCCAGCTTCCGGTGCTCCTCGGCGGTGACCCGGCCGACGCAGGGGGCGGAGCACTTGTCGATGTAACCCAGCAGGCAGGGGCGCCCGACCTGCGCGGCCCGCCGGAACACCCCCGTCGAGCAGCTCCTGATCGGGAACACCCGGAGCAGCAGGTCGACGGTCTCCCTGATCGCCCAGGCGTGGGAGTAGGGGCCGAAGTAGCGGATGCCCTTGCGCTTGGCCCCGCGTAGCACCTGGACCCGGGGAAACTCCTCTCCCATGGAGACCGCGAGGTAGGGATAGGACTTGTCGTCGCGGTATTTGACGTTGAACCGCGGGTCGTACTCCTTGATCCAGGAGTATTCGAGCTGGAGCGCCTCGACCTCGGTGCCGACGACGGTCCAGTCGACGTCCACGGCGGTCGTGAGCATGGTCTGGGTGCGCGGATGCAGGCTCGCGAAGTCCGCGAAGTAGGAGTTGAGCCGCTGACGCAGGCTCTTGGCCTTGCCGACGTAGACGACCCGGCCTCCGGCGTCCTTGAACCGGTAGACGCCGGGGGACTCGGGGATCGACCCCGGCTTCGGCCGGAAACTCGCCGGACCACCCACAGATCTCGCCACACGGAAAGCCTATCGGCCCGGACCGACAGGTTTCCTTACCGCTTTTCCCGGCACGGCCTCCGCGCCCGGAGAATCGGTGACCGCGCCCCCGCCGCCGGGGCGAGTTCTTCCGGCGGCGGGGGCATGACCGGATTCAGGCGAGGCTGATGGAGTCGCCGTCCACCTTGATCGCCTTCTCCTCCAGTGGCTTCGAGGCCGGGCCGTCCGCCACGGAACCATCAGCGATCTTGAACTTGCTGCTGTGGCACGGGCAGTCGATGGTGCCGTCCGCGACCTTGTCCACGTCGCATCCCTGGTGGGTGCAGACGGAGCTGAACGCCTTGAACTGGCCCGCGGTCGGCTGGGTGATCACAATCTTCTGGTCCTTGAAGACCTTGCCACCCCCCTCGGGGATGTCCGCGGTCTTGGCCAGAACGTTCGCCCCGGAGTCGCCCGCGCCGGCCTCCGGCGCCTGCGAGGACGCGGTCGACGAGGTGTCGCCACCGCTCGTCGCGGGCTCTTCCGAGCTGCCGCACGCGGTCAGTACCGCGGCCACCCCGGCCCCTCCGGCACCCAGTATCACCGTGCGACGTGTCGTCTCAGTCATGTATCTCCTCCAGGATCATCATCTTCAGGTACGGCTGGCACCCCGATGACGGTTCAGCATGCCGTACGCCGTGTCAGGAGACTGTGAAGAATTAAGCCCTTGGCGCTCTTTCCGGATCATCCGGAGAATCCCCCGGTAACCCTCATCGCGGATTTCGGCCCCGGCGAGCTCGACGAATCCGCCCCCTGGAGGAGATGGCCGCGCGAACCGTCAGACCACGATGATCCCGTCGCCCTCGAGCTTCAGCGCGTACTGGACCAGCGGCGCCTCCGCCGGGCCCTTGAGGCATTTGCCGGAGTCGGCGGCGAACTCGCTGCCGTGGCAGGGGCAGTGGATGACGCCGTCCCCGACTCTCCCGACCGCGCATCCCCGGTGCGGGCAGCTCGCCGTGAACGCCCTGAACAGTCCGGAGGTCGGCTGGGTGATCACGATCTTCCACTTGGTGATCACCTTGCCGCCGCCGACCGGGATGTCGGCGGTCCTCGCGATGACCTTCCCCTTGATCCCCGGCGGCACGATGGCGGCGGCGGGCTCCCCGCTGCCGCACCCGGCCAGCGCCGCCCCGCACGCCACGGCCCCCGCGGCGGCGATCACCTGCCTGCGCGCGGGCATGGCGGAGGTTTCCTGCATGCTCATTGCGGCCCTTCTCGCAACGTCATCCCCGTCAGAACCGGGCTCTCGCGTCAAGGGTATTGACGTGGGAGCCCGGTCCTGAATCCGGCCTTCAGGTGCCGAGGATCTTGCGCAGGAAGCGGCCGGTGTGACTCTCGTCGACCAGGGCGACGTCCTCGGGCGTGCCGACGGCGAGCACGGTGCCTCCCCTGGAGCCGCCCTCCGGGCCCATGTCGATCAGCCAGTCCGCGGTCTTGATCACGTCGAGGTTGTGCTCGATGACGATGACCGTGTTGCCGCCGTCGACGAGCTTGCCCAGCACGCCCAGCAGCCTGCGGATGTCCTCGAAGTGCAGGCCGGTGGTGGGCTCGTCGAGCACGTAGATCGTCCGGCCAGTGGAGCGGCGCTGCAGTTCGGAGGCGAGCTTGACGCGCTGGGCCTCACCGCCGGACAGGGTCGTGGCGGGCTGGCCGAGCCTGACGTACCCCAGGCCGACGTCGTAAAGCGTCTGCAGGTAGCGCTTGATGGACGGGATGGAGTCGAAGAAGCCCAGGGCCTCCTCGATCGGCATGTCGAGCACCTCGGAGATCGTCTTGCCCTTGTAGTGGACCTCCAGGGTCTCCCGGTTGTAGCGCGCCCCGTGACAGACCTCGCAGGGCACGTAGACGTCCGGCAGGAAGTTCATCTCGATCTTGAGAGTGCCGTCTCCCGAGCACGCCTCACACCGGCCGCCCTTGACGTTGAAGCTGAAGCGCCCCTTCTGGTAGCCCCGGACCTTGGCCTCCGTGGTCTGCGCGAACAGGTCACGGACCTTGTCGAAGACGCCGGTGTAGGTCGCCGGGTTGGAACGGGGTGTGCGGCCGATCGGCGACTGGTCCACGTGCACGACCTTGTCGACCAGATCCATCCCGTTGACCCGCGCGTGCCGGCCGGGGACGGTACGCGCGCCGTTCAACTCCTTGGCCAGCGCGTTGTAGAGGATGTCGTTGACCAGGGTGGACTTGCCGGACCCCGAGACCCCGGTGACCGCGGTCAGCAACCCGAGGGGGAACTCCACGTCGACGCCCTTGAGGTTGTGCTCGCGGGCGCCCTTCACGGTGAGCTGCCGCTTCCTGTCGCGCTTGCGGCGTACGGGGGGGATGGCGATGGTCCTGCGGCCGGACAGGTAGGCGCCGGTCATCGACTCCTCCGAGGCCAGCAGGTCGGCCACGGTGCCGGAGACGACGACCTGGCCGCCGTGCTCGCCCGCTCCCGGGCCGATGTCGACCACCCAGTCGGCGGCGGCGATGGTGTCCTCGTCGTGCTCGACCACGATGAGCGTGTTGCCCATGTCGCGCAGCCTGATCAGGGTCTCCAGCAGCCGCTGGTTGTCGCGCTGGTGCAGACCGATGGAGGGCTCGTCCAGCACGTACAGCACACCGACCAGGCCGGAGCCGATCTGGGTGGCGAGCCGGATGCGCTGTGCCTCACCACCCGCGAGGGTGCCTGAGGCCCGGTCCATGGTCAGGTAGTCGAGGCCCACGTCGAGCAGGAAGCCCATCCGGGCGTTGATCTCCTTGACCACCCGCTCGGCGATGTGCATGTCACGGTCCGACAGCCTCAGCCCCGCCAGGAACGTCGCGCAGTCGCCGATCGACATCGCCGAGACCTCGGCGATCGAGCGGCCGTCGACCGTGACGGCCAGCGAGACCGGCTTGAGCCTGGCTCCCTCGCAGGCCGGGCACGGGATCTCCCGCATGTAGCCTTCGTACTTCTCCCGCATGCCGTCGCTGTCGGACTCACCGTGGCGACGCTGCACCCAGGGGATGGCCCCCTCGAAGGTGGTGTAGTAGGAGCGCTCTCGGCCGTAGCGGTTGCTGTAGCGGACGTGGACCTGCTCGTCGTGACCGTGGAGCAGGGCCTTCTGCGCCTTCTTCGGCAGCCGCTCCCACGGGGTGTCGAGGCTGAATCCCATGTTCAGGCCGAGCGCCTCGACGAGGCGGACGAAGTAGTCGCTGGTGTGACCCCCGGCCCACGGGGAGATCGCGCCCTCGCCCAGCGGCTTCTCCGGGTCGGGCACGATCAGGTCGGGGTCGACCTCCATGCGGACGCCCAGGCCCGTGCACTCCGGGCAGGCGCCGAAGGGCGAGTTGAAGGAGAACGAGCGGGGCTCCAGCTCCTCGAACGACAGGTCGTCGTAGGGGCAGTAGAGGTGCTCCGAGTAGAAGCGCTCGCGGTTCGGGTCGTCCTCGGGCAGGTCGACGAACTCCAGGGTGATCGTCCCGCCCGACAGCTGCAGGGCGGTCTCCACCGAGCCGGTCAGGCGGCTGCTCGCGCCCTCCTTCACCGCCAGGCGGTCGACGATCACCTCGATGTCGTGCTTCTCCTGCTTCTTCAGCGTCGGCGGCTCGTCCAGCCGGACCACCGTGCCGTCGACGCGGGCCCGGGCGAAGCCCTTGGCCTGCAACTGGCTGAAAAGCTCGGCGTACTCGCCCTTGCGGCCGCGGACCACCGGGGCGAGCACCTGGAAGCGGGTGCCCTCGGGAAGCTCCATCACCCGGTCGACGATCTGCTCGGGACTCTGCCTGGCGATCGCCCGCCCGCACCGGGGACAGTGCGGCTTGCCGATGCGCGCCCAGAGCAGGCGCAGGTAGTCGTAGACCTCGGTGATCGTGCCGACCGTGGAGCGCGGGTTGCGGCTCGTCGACTTCTGGTCGATCGACACCGCGGGTGAGAGACCCTCGATGAAGTCCACGTCGGGCTTGTCCATCTGCCCGAGGAACTGCCGCGCGTAGGCCGACAGCGACTCGACATAGCGGCGCTGGCCCTCGGCGAAGATCGTGTCGAAGGCCAGACTGGACTTGCCCGAGCCGGACAGCCCGGTGAAGACGATCAGAGAGTCTCGCGGGAGGTCCAGCGAGACGTCCTTGAGGTTGTGTTCGCGTGCACCACGCACGATGAGGCGGTCAGCCACGGTAGTCCCGACGTCGATTTAGAGGGTTGGAAGCGGTCGCGGGAAGACTAGCGAGAGGGACCGACAATTTTCCGGGCCGGCGTCCGGAGCTCAGGGGTTCCCCGCCCTCTCCAGACTACGGTCTTCCCTTGGATGTGGCAGGTCGTCCCCGGTTTCAACAGTGTGAACACCCCCCTTATGCCCCGCCCCACCCGCCGGGCGGCGATGATGAGGGTGGGGACGGGCACCACCCGCGCCCCGCCCTGCCGTGACAGCATCCGAGGAGAATCCGTGACGTACACCGGTGATGTGCAGGTCGGCGGCCCCGCAGACCTGCGTGAGCTGCCCGGCCTGACGATCGCCAAGCTGGCCGTCGGCCCGTTCGACAACAACGCCTACCTGCTCCGGTGCACCCGGACCGGTGACGGCGCGCTCATCGACGCGGCCGCCGAGCCCGACCGGCTGCTGGAACTCATCGGTGACCGGCCGATCAGCAAGATCATCACCACCCACCAGCACGGCGACCACTGGCAGGCCCTGGCGGAGGTCGCCGGGGCGACCGGTGCCTCGGTGATCGCCCACCCGCTCGACGCGCCGGGGCTGCCGGTGCCGGTGGACCTGGAGGTGGAGCACGGCGAGGAGATCACCGTCGGCGAGGTCGGCCTGGAGGTGATCCACCTGCGCGGGCACACCCCGGGCTCGATCGCCCTGTACCACCCCGGCCACCTGTTCACCGGCGACTCGCTCTTCCCCGGCGGCGTCGGCAACACCAACAAGGATCCCGAGCGGTTCGCCCGGCTCTTCGCCGACGTGTCAGAGCGGATCTTCGACCGGCTGCCGAACGACACCTGGGTCTATCCGGGCCACGGCAAGGACACCACGCTCGGCGCCGAACGCCCCCACCTGCCCGAGTGGCGCGAGCGGGGCTGGTGACGCTCGCGGCGCGGGGGTCGCACCGCCCGCGCCGCCGGGGATCCTCCGCCCGCGGGGACCGCCGGTCCCGGCGGGCGGTTCCGGTGGTCAGCCGACTTCGGCGGACGCCCTGCGCTGCTCCTTGCGCTTCTCCCGCTTGAACATCAGGACACGCAGCGGGATGGCCGCCACGATCGTCATCTGCATGACGGCCCCGACCTTGATCAGCGTGTCGCCACCGGCCAGGCCCGCGACCCAGATGGTCAGGCAGGCAACGTTGATCATCATCCAGGCGAGTACCCCGGCGGCCACGTTGCCCTTGGGCTTGGGGTACTCGATCCGGCTCACCATGAGATACGCCACACCGAAGATGGGCAGGATCGTCCAGATCGACGGGGGGAACAGCAGTACGACCGAGACCACGGTCATGGCGCCCATCGGGATGGGCAGGCCCATGAAGTCGCCGCTCTTGGTCTTCACACAGGCAAAACGCGCCAGCCGGATGACCCCGGCCAGCAACACGGACGCCGCCGCGGTCATCACCAGCAGGAACGGGATCTGCTGATTGAACCCCGCCCAGATGACCACCATGAAGGCGGGGGCGAAGCCGAAGCTGATCACGTCGGCGAGGTTGTCCAGCTCGGCCCCCATGGCCGAGGCGCGGAACTTCCTGGCCACCAGGCCGTCGAACAGGTCACAGGTGGCACCGATCAGCAGGAGCACCACGGCGGTGCCGAAGAACCGGGGGTCGGCCGCGAAGGGCTTGCCCTCCTGCAGCGCGTTGATGGCCGACCAGGAGAGCACGCAGACCGCCAGGAAGCCACAGAGGGCGTTGCCCAGCGAGAGGGAGTCGGCGGCCGACAGGCGGAACGCCTTGCCCACGGGTCCTCGCGGCTCGTCGTCCGTCTCGTCCATCGGCCAGCTCGCGTCAGCCGTGGTCAAGACCGGTCACCCCCGCGACGGTCCGCTGGCCCACCGAGACGGCCGGGGCGATCCCCTCGGGGAGATAGACGTCGACCCGCGAGCCAAGCCTGATCAGGCCGATCCGCTCGGCTCTGGCGACCTTCGCCCCCTCGGCCACGTAGGGCACGATGCGGCGGGCGACCGCACCGGCGATCTGGACGAACTCGATGTCGCCGAGCGCGGTGTCCAGGTGCCAGACGACCCGCTCGTTGGTGTCACTGTCCTTGTTGAACGCGGGCAGGTACCCCCCGGAGACGTGCTTCACCGAGGTGACCGTGCCGGCCAGCGGCGCCCGGTTGACGTGCACGTCCAGTGGGCTCATGAAGATCGCCACCCTGGTCCGGCCGTCCGGCCATGGATCGATGCTCTGCACCACACCGTCCGCGGGCGACAGGATCCGCCCGGTGCCCGGAGTCCGATCCGGATCGCGGAAGAACCAGAGCATCCCACCGGTGAGCGCGGTCAGCGGAACCGCCGCCAGCGCCCAGCGCCGGTCACGGCGGCTGAGCAGGGAGGTCACGGTGGCGGCGGCCACGGTCGGAAGCAACCACGGGGAGACGCCACGTGCCAGGCCCAGCGGACCTGGCCGGTGGCTTGCTGAATCGTGGGACACAGGGAACCTTTTGTGATGTCTTGCGGCATTAGACCGGTATGTCTACCCGCTCTGGGGCAGGATGTTACCCATCTCTTAGCCCTTATAAGGCGCAATGAGACAAGCAAAGCGCCTCACACGCCGATTCGCTAGCCCTGCTCGACACTCGCCGGGGTGGTGTTTTCCTTGCCTGCGCGAGCATCACGCCGGACCTTCGCGAGGCTGATCACGGTGGTGACGGCCATCGTGACGACGATGACCGACAGTGACACCCAGATCGGCACCTCGGGAGCCCAGGA
The DNA here is from genome assembly GCF_040678965.1 of Streptosporangium sp. NPDC049248. NCBI lineage: Bacteria > Bacillati > Actinomycetota > Actinomycetes > Streptosporangiales > Streptosporangiaceae > Streptosporangium > Streptosporangium sp. NPDC049248. The sequence goes on along the minus strand of NZ_JBFAQY010000009.1, from coordinate 18,764 downwards.
GACGCCACTGGAGTGCAGCGCCTCGAGGATCAGCTTAACCCCGATGAAACCGAGGATGAACGCGAGACCGTAGCTGAGGTAGACCAGCCGCTGGAGCAGACCTCCCAGCAGGAAGTAGAGCTGGCGCAGACCCATCAGCGCGAACGCGTTCGCGGTGAAGACGATGAAGGCGTCGGTGGTCAGGCCGAAAATCGCCGGAATCGAGTCGAGCGCGAACAGCAGGTCGGTGGTGCCGATGGCGATCATGACGATCAGCAGCGGGGTGACCATGCGCCTGCCGTTGACCTTGACGACGACCTTGGAACCCACGTAGTCGTCGGTGTGCGGCAGCACCCGCCGGGCCCAGCGCAGGACCGCGTTCTCCGGAAGGTCCTCCTCCTGGCCGAACTGGCGGACGAGCTGGACCGCGGTGTAGATCAGGAACAGGCCGAAGACGTAGAACAGCCAGCCGAAGTTGGCCAGGGCGGCGGCGCCGAGAGCGATGAAGATGCTGCGCATGACCAGCGCCATCAGGATGCCGATCAGCAGCACCTTGTGCTGGTAGATCCTCGGCACCGCGAAGCGGGTCATGATGATGTAGAAGACGAAAAGGTTGTCGACGCTCAGGCTGTACTCGGTGATGTAACCGGCGAAGAACTGTCCCGCGGAGGTGGGGCCCGCGAAGATCCACAGCACGATACCGAAGATCACCGCGAGGGTGACGTAGAAGCTGACCCAGAACCCGGCCTGCTTGAGGGAGAACTCCCGCGGCTCACCCCGGTCGACGATCCACAGGTCGAAGGCGAGAACGACGAGCAGACCGCCGATAACGGCCAACCATGCCCAGACAGGAACAATCACAACTGATAAACCTCCGGCGGCGCGCACGACAGACTGCCGGAGGTCTCTCCCGCCCGCATGAGGCATCAACTGAGTCAGTCGAAGTGCGGACCGACAGCCCCGGGGGCCTCGTGGAGCGAGGCAACACCGTGATGACGAGACTGCCGCGAAGGGATACTCCCCCCCTAAACACGCCAGTATAGGTCTCCGGCATGGTGGCACCTAATCCAACATCACGGCCTCTCCGCCTGTTCCGCCGGGCTTCCCGCCTCGCCCGCCGCAGGCTCCAACCCCCCTCCGGAGGACCTGGTGCGGACCGCGAGCGGGCCCCTTCAACCCCTCGGGGAAAGCCCGGCGTAGACCACCAGCACCGCCTCCAGCGCCTCCGGTTCACCCGGCATCCCACGGCCTCGCCTGGCGGCGGCGGCGGCCAGTTCCGCCGCGAGAGCGTCGTCGGCGAGCACCCTCGCGACCGCGTCGCGCATCGCCGCGACATCCCCGTACGGCACCAGCAGCCCCGCCTCACCCACCATCGCCGGAATGCCCCCCACCGCGGTGGCGACGACCGCCGTCCCCGCCCGCAGGGCCTCCTGCACGGTGAGCGGCTGCCCCTCCCAGCGGCTCGGCACCAGCAGTGCCCTGGCCACCCCGAGCAGATCCCCCACGTCGGTACGGGCACCGAGCAGCCGCACCGGCAGGTTCTCCCGGTCGATCCGTTCCTGCAACTCCGCCCGCAACGGCCCCTCCCCCGCCACCAGGAACACCGGCCCCGGCGCGCGCCCCGCGTCCCGGCGAACCTCCGGCAGTGCCTTCGCGACATCGAGCAGGGTCTCCAGGCCCTTCTGCTGGGCGAGCCTGGCGACCGTCAGGAAGATCACCCGCTCTCCTGTACCGAGCTCCCGCCGGATGTCCCCGGCCTCACGCCCGGAAGGGGGCAGCGCGGGCGCCGGGACCACGGCGGCCTCGACGTGCCCGGCCCCCAGGTGGGCCATCCGCTCCCCCAGATCGGGGGAGACGACCAGGATCCGGTCGGCACGGCGGGCCACGATCCGTTCCAGGAGGCCGTAGACCGCGCCGACCACGCCACCCGCCGTCGCGGCGTTGTGCAGGGTCACCACCAAGCCGGTCCCGGTTCCGGCCAGCGCGATCGCCGCCAGCGCCCCGGCTCTCAGCCCGTGGGCGTGCACGGCATGCGCCCCGCGCAGCGTCCTGAGCGCCGTGACCGCCCGTAGATCGTCGAGCGGGCGAGGTCGATCGGAGATCGGCACCGGCACGAAGCGCGCGCCGAGTGCGGCGAACCCGAAGGCCCGCTCCGTGCTCGGGGGACCCGCCACGACCACCCGGTGGCCGCCGCGCACCAGCCCTCCGGCCAGCATGGCGACGTGCCTGCCGACCCCTCCCTCGCTCGTGCCCAGCACGAACGCCACCCGCGTCCCCTGATCAGCCATCGAAGCCGTTCCCCTCCTTCACCGGTCCCCCGCGCAGTCGTGCCAGCAGCGCCCGGGCGTCTCGCCTGTCGATCATCATCGCCACGGCCGTGAACACGGCCGTCCCGGCGATCGCGGCGGCCAGTCCGACCGCCACGGACTCCCACCTGGACACCGCTCCGAAGGCGTCGACCAGGGTCAGCCCCGCCCCCCAGGCCGCGACACCGCCGACCAGGGCGGCCAGGAAGGTGCGCGGCGTTCCCTCCAACGCGGCCGCCCCCCTGGCCCGGAGCACCGCGAGGACCAGCAGCAGCCCGCCGACGGTCATGCCGATCGTGCTGCCCAGCGCCAGTTGCCCGACCACGTCGGCCGGACCCGCCGCGGCGTGGGCGAGCACGACCTGTGCCGCCAGTGCGACGGCCCACCCGGTCACCGAGGCGACCGCCGCCGACCGCCCCAGACCGCAGGCGTACAGGATGCGGGCCAGGTGCAGCATGAGCGCGTACCCGACCACACCGGGCGCGAACAGCGCGACGGCCCTGGCCATCTCGGTGGGCTCCCCGCCCGGGGTCTCCTCCAGGAAGACCCGCGACACCGGCAGCGCGACCGCCGCCATCACTCCGGCCGCGAGCCCCGTCACCAGCAGCACGATCCGAGTGGTGGAGGAGGTCAAAGCGTTGAACCCGGGCAGATCCCCCTCTTCGGCGCGGGTGGACAGCACCGGGAAGGAACTGGTGGCGATCGGCATCACGAGCACCGCGTACGGCAGCTGGTACAGCGCCCAGGCGTAGGTGTAGACACCGATCGCGCCCTTGCCGCCCAGGTCGTTGGCCAGATGGATGACGACGAGCAGCGCGACCTGTTGCGCGATCAGCACGGCGATACCGGCGGTGGCGAGCCCGCGCGCCCGGGCCGCGACCCCGGGCGGGAACGACAGCGAGGGCCGCAGCCGGAGCTTGAGCCTGGCCACCGGGACGACCACGGTGAGCACCATCGCCGCGGCGGCGACGGTCGCGCCCAGGGAGAGCGAGAGCTGCCCCGCGGCGGTCAGGTCCGCCAGGTCCCCGGCGGCCGTCCCGTTGAGCACCTCGAACAGCAGCATGGAGCCGACGATGAGCAGGCTGGAGACCAGCGGAGCCAGGGCCGGGCCCATGAACCGCCGGTGTGCCTGGAGCACGCCGTACAGGACCACTGCCAGCCCGAAGAAGATCATGCGGGGGGCGAAGACGACGAGCATGCCGGTGCCGACCTCGACGACCTCCGCCAGGTCGCAGCCGCCCGGACCGCCCACCAGCAGCGCGACGACCGGCCCGGCGAACGCCACGATGAGCAGCGTCAGCGGCACCATGACGAGCATCACCCAGGTGAGCAACGCCGAGGTGATCTGGCCGGCCTCCGCCCTGGCCTCGGGGTCGTCGTCGGCCCGGGAGGCCGCCGAGGCCAGCACCGGCACCACCATCCCGGCCAGCGCGCCGCCCGCCACCAGCTCGAAGACGATGTTGGGCACGTAGTTGGCGGTGTTGTAGGCGGTGCTCAGGCAGAGGTTGCCGACGGTCTGCGACTGGACGAGATAGCGGCCGAACCCGACGAGCCGGGCCAGGACGGTCACGATCCCGATGAGAAGTGCCGCTCCCGCGACCCCCCGGGCGATCCTGCTGCTCATCGGGTGGCGGGTGCCTGCTCCACGGGACGACGGCCGAGCATGTCGAAGCGGTGCAGGACGGGGTTGCCCGCGATCACCTTGGTGAAACTGACCTTCTCCGAGGCGGCGGTCAGCGCGACCACCGTGCCGAGCACGGCCAGGCGTCCCGGACGGCCCAGGGTGACGGCGGCGGTCAGGCCGACAAGCGCGCCCAGCGCGTTGGCCCCCGCGTCGCCGAGCATGGCCCGCTCGCCGAGGTCCTCGGGCAGCAGCGCGGCGGCGGCGCCCATGGGAAGCGCGGCCAGGGTGGCCGGGACCGGGTCGCCCCTGAACAGAGCCGCGGCGAGCAGGGGTGCGCCGGCGAGCAGCCCCACCTTGACGGCACGCCCGGGACGCAGATCGAAGAGGTTGGCCAGGTTGGCGCTCCCGGCGATCAGCGTGCCGTTGACGGCGACGTCGAGGGGCGCGCGGGAGACGGCGGCCGCGGCGGCCAGGCCGGTCGCGCCGATACCGAGGATCTTCACGGCCCCGCTGGTGACCTCCCCCTTGGCCAGGGCGCTCAGATGCCCCTTGAACCCCTTGGAGGAGGTCGCGCCGTACAGGTCGTCGTAGGCACCAAGACCACCGGCCCCCACGGCGGCCAGCAGCGCCGCCACCCGGGCCCTGCCGGTCAGACCGGGGATCACGGCCGCCGCGGCACCGGCACCGGCGACGAACGCCGGGCCCTCCAGCAGGGTGATCGGTTCGCCCCTGTGGTTCGTGCGCGCCCAGGTCTCCACATCGCCGACCGGAGGCCTGCGGGTGAAGGCCGCGTACGCGGCACGCGCGGCGACCGCGCCGAGGAGCGCACCGGTGAGGGCACCGAGAAAAGCACGACGAGCCATCGGGTCATCCTCCGGAGGTGGCCGTGACGGCCGTGGGGGTGGGCGTCGCGCTGGGCTTGATACCAGAGACGCCGGAGCCTATGCCGTACTGGCCGGCGAGCCCGGCCAGTTGCTCTCGGAGAGCGTAGACCACCACGACCCGCCCCGCGGGCATATCCGCGGTGTCGACACTGGAGACCTTCTCCGTGAAGGAGGTGTCCTCGCGGAGCGCGGTGATGATCCCACCGGCCGCGGCGGAGGTCTGCGTACCGGCCACCACCGTGCCCTGGCCCACCTCGTCGAGGCCCAGCGCCAGTGCCACGAGCGCGCCCGCTCGCCCGGCGGCGGTCTCTCCGGTGTACGCCTCCGCGGGGGCGATCATCAGGGCCAGTTCCGCGCGCTTGGCGGGATCGTCGGTGACGGTGAGCAGGCCGGCGCGCTGGAAGGCGTCGAGGATGCCCACGCCGGCCGGATGCTCCTTGCCCGCCTGGACGGGGTCGCTGGTCACGATCGCGTCGGCGAGCACCTGGGCCGCCTTGTCGTATGCCGTGTCCTCGACGGGGAAGACGGTCTCGGCGGCCTTGGCCCCGACGGCCAGCTTGTCGACGAAACCCGTCTGGGCGGGGTCGATGTACCTCTCGGTCAGGGTGATCCGGCCGGTCACGATCGCCCCGGCCTCCTCGATCACCTGCTGCGCCGACTCACGCACGCTCACCGTGGCGCCCGGCGCCTCGACGACCACGACGCGCCTGCCCACGAGCGCGTCCTGGACCAGCCGGGGGGTGTCGGCGGCCACGAAGGCGTCGTTGCCCGCCTCGCGCCGCTGCAGGGCCTCCACTTGGGTGCGGAGCTCGTTGTTGCCCTCGCGAAGCTGGTTGGCCAGGCCCTCGCTCGCCTTGATGACGGGGTCTTCGAGGAGGGTGGTGCCCAGCACGATGCCCACCGACAGCGCGAGGAAGATCGCGACGATGGAGACGAGGTGATAGCGGAAATCGATCACGAGAAGAGTCCGACCAGCCAGAAGATGAAGCCGCTCCAGATGTCGCGGACGCTGTCCAGCCAGATCTTGCCCACCGGAGAGACGACGATCGCCACTCCCATGGTGATCAGCGTGGTGGCGACGAGCAGGAGCAGGGACGGGGTGGAGATCCGGCTGCGGTAGAGCCGGCTGACGCCCTTTGCGTCGACGAGCTTGCTGCCCACCCGCAGGCGGGTGAGGAAGGTGCTGGCCATGCCGGAGCGCCCCTTGTCGAGGAACTCCACCAGCGTCGCGTGGGTGCCGACGGCGACGATGAGGTCGGCGCCCTTGTCGTCGGCGAGCAGCATGGCGATGTCCTCGCTGGTGCCGATCGCCGGGAAGAGCACCGCGCTGCGGCCGAGCTGCTGGACCCGTTCCAGTCCCGGCGCCCTGCCGTCGCGGTAGGCGTGCACGACCAGCTCGGCACCGGTGGTGAGCGCCTTGGTGGAGACCGAGTCGAAGTCGCCGACGATGATGTCCGGCAGGTAGCCGGCCTCCAGCAGCGCGTCGGCCCCGCCGTCCACCCCGATCATGACCGGGCGGTACTCACGGATGTAGGGACGGAGGGCGGCGATGTCCTCCTTGTAGTGGTAGCCGCGCACCACGATGAGGACGTGCCGGCCCTCCATGACGGTCCGGATGTCGGGAACGCCGATCCCGTCGATGAGGAGGTCACGCTCGCGGCGGACGTACTCCATAGTGTTGACCGCGAACGCCTCGATCTGCACGGTCAGCCCGGCCCGCGCCTCGGTCATCGCGGCCTCGACGGATTCGGGGGTCTGCACGTCGCCCTTGCCGACCGCCTCATCGTCGAGGTAGACGACGCCCTCGTGCAGCCGGACCAGGTCTCCGTCCTTGATCCGCTCGAACAGCTCGGAGGTGGCGTTGTCCACGAACGGCACTCCGGCGTCAACGATGATCTGCGGGCCCAGGTTGGGGTAACGGCCGCTGATGCCCGCGGCGACGTTGACAACGCCTGCCGCACCGCACGCGACAAGCGCCTCCGCGCTGACCCGGTCAACGTCAACGTGATCGATAATCGCGATTTCCCCGGCCCTGAGGCGCTTGGTCAGCCTCTTGGTCCGCCGATCGATTCTCGCCACTGCCGTCACCCCGGGAAGGTCCGTGACCTTCCTGCGGCGGAGGTACCCGGTGAGCCTGTCTTGAAGCCCGTCAATCGGCACCTTCATCACGACCATCCTGCCAGAGTGAACGACCAGGAGAGCCAAACAGTCGGCAGCGTGTCAGGTACGTCACCAGTGACCCCCGCCACCTGCTCCCCCGGAACATACGGATTACTCTTTCAAACCGCTACTTACTCCCTCGTCCCTCCCGGGGATGTCCGGTCACACCTTGTCGGCGGCCGCGATCGACAGGAGCTCCTCCGCGTGCGCGCGGCCCAGCTCGGAGTTCTCAAGCCCGGCGAGCATGCGGGACAGCTCCCGCGCCCTGCCGTCCTTGTCGAGAGCGATCACGCCGCTCCGCACCACGCTCCCGTCATCGGCCTTCTCCACGACGAGATGCTGGTCGGCGAAGGCCGCCACCTGCGGAAGGTGGGTGACGACGATCACCTGGGAGGTCCTGGCCAGCCGCGCCAGCCTGCGGCCGATCTCCACCGCGGCCTTGCCGCCCACGCCCGCGTCGACCTCGTCGAAGACGAACGTCGGGACCGGGTCGGCGCCGGCGAACACCACCTCGATGGCGAGCATCACCCGGCTCAGCTCGCCGCCCGAGGCGCCCTTGTTCAGCGGCAGGGGCGGCGAGGCGGGGTGTGGCGACAGCCGCAGCTCGACCTCGTCGACACCGTGCGGGCCGAACTCGGGGGCGGCGGCGATGGTGACCACCACCCTGGCGTGCGGCATGGCAAGCGCGGTGAGCTCCTCGGTCACGGCCTGCCCGAAGCGCTCCGCGGCCACCGACCTGACCCGGGTCAGGTCGGCGGCCAGCTCGGTGAGGCGCCCGGTGAGCTCCTCGTGCTCGCGGGTGAGCTCACCGATGCGGTCGTCGTCACCGTCGAGCTCCGCGACACGCGCGGCGGCCCGAGCGGCCCAGGCGAGCACCTCGGCGCTGTCCTGGCCGTACCTGCGGATGACGTGGATGAGCGCGGCCCGCCGCTCCTGCACCGCCGCGAGCCGGCCCGGATCCGCGTCGATCGACTCGGCGTACGCGGCCAGCTCGGTGGCGACGTCGGAGATCAGGTAGCCCGCCTCGGCGAGCCTTTCGGCGATACCGGCGAGCGCCGGGTCGAAGTCGCGCACCGCCTCGACCGTCGTGCGGGCCTCGCCGACCAGCGCGATGGCGTCCGGCATGGCCTGCTCACCGGACATCGGGTCACCGAGCAGCGCCCGGTGCGCCGTCTCGGCGGCGCTCCGGAGGGAGTCCGCGTGGGAGAGCCGTTCCTCCTCCTCGCGCAGCTCGGTCTCCTCGCCGGCCTTGGGGTCGACCCTCTCGATCTCACCGAGCCCGAACCTCAGCTGGTCGGCCTCCTGGGCACGCTCCCTGGCTCTGGTGGTCAGCTCGGCCAGCTGTTCCGCGATCTTCCTGTGCCGCTTGTACGCCTGCTCGTAGGCGCGCAACGGCTTGACCAGTTCCTCGCCCGCGTAGCGGTCCAGCGCGGCGCGCTGGCGGCCGGGCTGCAGCAGCCGCTGCTGGTCCATCTGGCCGTGCACGGCCACCAGGTCCTCTGCCAGGTAGGTGAGCGTGCCGACGGGGACGGTACGCCCGCCCAGCCAGGCACGGCTGCGCCCCTCGACGGAGACGGTCCGCGAGATGATCAACTCGCCGTCCTCGACCTCGCCGCCCACGTCCTGGACCTGCTGCGCGACCCGTCCCGCCGGATCGACGATCAGTGTGCCCTCGATGGTGGCCCGCTCGGAGCCGGGACGGACCCGGGCGGGATCGGCCCGGCCGCCGAACAGCAGCCCCAGACCGGTCACCACCATGGTCTTGCCCGCACCCGTCTCGCCCGTGACCACGGTGAATCCCGGCGATAGCACCAGGACGGCCTCGTCGATCACGCCGAGCCCCTGGATTCGGACCTCCTCGACCCTGGGTCGCACTGGTCCCTCCCGTCACATCGAATTCACCGAACATCAGTGCGGTGCGCGGGCACGATCCTACGCGCTTGAGACGTCACCCGCCCTGCCGTACTAGGGCCTCACACGTCCGCGCCACCCCTGTACAGGGAGATCGAACTTGGCGACCAACCTGTCGGTGAACGGCGCGCCCGTGTCCTCCAGACCGTGCAGCCGAGCCAGTCGTACCGGTAGCTCGGCCCGTCGCAGTTCCACCCTCGCCCCGGCGGGCAGGTCGAACCTGCGGCGCCCGTCGCACCACAGCACCGCTCCCGCGGTCTCCGTCTGGACCTCCAGCGCGAGCCTGGAGCGGGGCGAGACCACCAGGGGCCGGGAGAACAGCGCGTGGGCGCTGATCGGCACCAGCAGCAACGCCTCCACCTCGGGCCAGACAACCGGCCCTCCCGCGGAGAAGGCGTACGCGGTGGAACCGGTCGGCGTGGCGCAGATCACCCCGTCACACCCCCAGCGCGACAGCGGGCGCCCGTCGATCTCGGCGACCACCTCGAGCATCCTCTCGCTCTTCTCGACGGTGGCCTCGTTCAGCGCCCAGCTGTCGGCCAGCAACTTGCCGTTGAGGCGGGCGGTGACCTCGATGGTCATCCGCTCCTCGACGTCGTAGCGACCTTCCACCACGCTGTCGACCGCGACCGCCAGGTTCTCCACCTCGGCCTCCGCCAGAAAGCCCACATGCCCGAGGTTCACCCCCAGCAGCGGCACGCCGGCCGGGCGGGCGAACTCGGCCGCCCGCAGGAGGCTCCCGTCGCCGCCGAGCACGATCATCATCTCGGCGTCGTCGACCGCCGCCGAACCGGCGGGCACCACGTCGGCCCCGGCGCAGGCGATCTCGTCGGCCTCGGCGCTGAGGACGCGCACGGTCAATCCGGCGTCCAGGAACCGCTGGATCACCATCCGGGCGCTGTCGACGGCCGCCGGCCGGCCGGTGTGCGCGGTGACCAGCACGACGCGCTTGGCAGTCATCTCATCTCCTCGAGCGTGGAGACCCCGAGCCCTGGCTCTGGGGAGGAAGTCCAACTCAGCTCTTCCAGTGTGGGTGCCCCGAGTTTCGGCTCCGGGCAGGATGTCAGGTCGTGTTCTCCCAGGTCGCCCGCTACCGGGGGCCCTCCGCCACCGCTCGCTCGATCTCGGCGCCGAGGTCGGCGACCGGCGGAGCCCCCTCCCCCTTACCCAGCCAGATGACGTACTCGACGTTGCCCGACGGGCCGGGCAGCGGGCTCGCGGTGACCCCTCGCACGGCCAGGCCGAGCGCCCGCGCGGTTTCGGCCACGTCCCGGACGGCCTCCGCGCGGAGCGCGGGATCACGGACGACGCCGCCCGCGCCGACCCGCTCCCTGCCGACCTCGAACTGGGGCTTGACCAGCATCGCGAAATCGGCCCGCTCGGCGGCGCAGCGCACCAGGGCGGGCAGCACCAGGCGCAGCGAGATGAAGGAGAGGTCCCCGACGACCAGGGTGGGCGCCTCGCCGACCATGTCCGGCGTCAGGTCCCTGACGTTGACCCGCTCCATGACCGTGACCCTGTCGTCGGTCCGCAGCGACCACGCGAGCTGGCCGTAGCCGACGTCGACGGCCAGCACGTGGGCCGCACCGCCGCGCAGCAGCACGTCTGTGAAGCCTCCGGTGGAGGCGCCGGCGTCCAGGCAGCGGCGCCCGGCGACCGTGAGGCCGAGGGGACCGAACGCCTCCAGCGCGCCCAGGAGCTTGTGCGCCCCTCGCGAGACGTAGTCCGGGCCCCCGGTCTCCTCCACCACCACGATGGCCGAGGCGGTGTCGACCTGGGTCGCCGGCTTGGCCGCCACCCGGCCGCCGACGCTGACCCTGCCTGCCTCGATGAGCTGGGCCGCCTGTTCCCTGGAGCGCGCCAGCCTCCTGCGGACGAGTTCACTGTCGAGGCGTACCCGCCGGCTCACGGGTGCCGGTCCGGGGCGTCGTCCACCGAGGCGAGCGCCTGCTCCAGTCCGGTGAGCACCTCCTCGAAGACGTCCGCGTGCGCGGAGACGGGCAGGGCGCCGAGCCGGGCGAGCCCGCCCAGCGCGGCGTCCGCCCGCTCGTCGCCCGTCTCCTCAAGCAGGTCCGTCATGCGCCCCCTCCGGATCCTCTCCTGGCCGCCTCGGCCGTCGTGGCCGTCCCGGCGCCCCTTGCCGCCGCACGGACGCGACGCTCACCGGTCCCGTGCCCGTGAATTCCCCGACCGTATCGGAACCCGCGTCCCCCGTCGCCCCGGCGGGCCTCCCCGGTTCCGTCGCCTCCCACCTCCGGCCGCCCTGACGTGGGCCGGGAGTGCGGTTTCTTCAAAGCTGGGTAAAGCGCGAACTATCGCGGGGGGCTCGCGCGTTGTCATCTCATTAAGATCGGCGGCCGCCCAGGCACACCCTCCTCGGGGTTTCGTGCGCCGCGGCGTACGCCTCTTTCCCGGCACACCCCCGCGCCGGATTGCATGCCGTACCCATGTGGAACGCTACCGTCCGTACCTGAAAGGGATTCAGGCCGGTCCGGAAGAGAAGGGAGCGCCACGCGATGGCGACCGTCGACGAGTGCCGGGCGGCACTGCGCAAACTCGGCGAGCAGTTCGACGAGGTTGACCAGGCAAGCCGCGCCAAGCACGTGGTCGAGCGCAGTATCAGCTGCCACATCAAGGATCTCGGCGTGACCTTCTACGGCCGCATCCACCACGGCGGTCTCGGCCCCTTCGAGGATCTGCCCTCGGACGACGGCAGGGAGGCAGAGGTGAAACTGACCATCGGCAGCGATGATCTCGTCGCCCTGGTCAACGGGGAACTCGACATGGGGCGGGCCGTGTTCGGCGGCCGGGTCAGGGTCGACGCCAGTTTCGGCGACCTTCTCCGCCTGCGCAAGCTTCTCTGAGGGTCCCGCCCGAGGGCGGGATCACCTGGGGGGCCGTCTGGACGAGGACGGCACTCTCAGCCTGCGGGCGAGAACGCGGAGTCGAGTGCCGCCTTCACCGCGTCCTCGTCCGCCCGGCCCTCCCCCGCGGCCTCCCAGGTCGCGGCTGAGGCGGCGCGGAGGCCGTCGAGCGGCTCGCCTCCTCCCTCAAGGGCGAGGGCGCCCTCCTGCCAGCGGGCCGTCCACCCGTCGCAGGTCCACCCGTCCCGAGCCCGCCGTACCACGGGATAGGGCCGGTGCAGTGCGGACAGATCGTCGGCGACATAGGTCGGCCGGTGTCCGGGAGCCGCGGTCAGCACGTCGAGCGCGTTCGCCACCCCCGTCAGAACCAGCAGGCTGTCGACTCCGGCGTTGGTCGCCCCCTCGATGTCGGTGTCGAGCCGGTCGCCGACCACCAGGGGGCGCCGTGATCCGGTACGGAGCATCGACTCCCGGTGCAGGGGCGGCTCGGGCTTGCCCGCGACGATCGGCTCCACTCCGGTCGCCGTGGCGATGACCCTGACCATCGCGCCGTTGCCGGGAAACTCGCCTCTGCCGGTCGGCATGGTCGAGTCGGCGTTCGCGGCCACGAAGAGCGCTCCCTCACGCACCGCGAGTGTCCCCTCGGCCAGCAGACCGTAGGAGAGGTCGGGGGCTATGCCCTGGACGACCGCGACCGGGCTGTCCAAGGCGGTGCTGACCGGACGCAGACCATGGGCGCGCAACGCGGTGCGCAGTCCCATCCCGCCGACCACCAGCACCGCGGCACCCGGCGCGACCCGCTCGGCCACGAGCCGTGCGGCTGCCTGGGCGGAGGTGACGACGTCGTCCGGGGTCGCCGGAGCGCCCAGCGCGCTCAGGTGCTGGGCGATGGCGCCGGGGGTGCGTGAGGCGTTGTTGGTGACGTAGGCGAGACGCACACCGCGCTCCGCCGCCCGGCGTAGCGCCTCGGGCGCCCCGGGTACGGCGTCGCGTCCGAGATACACCACCCCATCGAGATCAAGGAGGAGGGTGTCATACAGGTCGATCAGCGCGTCTGTGTCCACCGACCTATTTCATCATCCACGTTCCATTGCTCGCACAGATCACATACGGATCACATCCGGCGGGCCCGTAACGTGGCGCGCACGCTTTTCAAAGCGGAGACGTAGTGCCGCTGGTCGGGCCGCATCGCGACGGCGATGGCCAGCGGCTCCTGGGCTCCTTCCATGTCCCCGGTCCGCCACAGGGCGAGCCCGAGACCGAAATACGCGTAGTCCTCGGCTGGATTCGCATCGATGATCCAGCGAAAGCTGTCGACCGCGTCGGCGTACTGCCGGGAGTTGAACTGCGCCCGGGCGAGAGCCTCACGGATGCTCCGGGACTCCGGCTCCGCGTAGGCCGCCCGCTCCAGCAGCGCGGCGGCCGCCGCCGGGCTCCCCTCGGCCAGCAACCTCATCCCTCGTTGAAACCATTCGTAGACGTCCCCGACCGGAGCGCCCGTCTCGGGGTTGGGGGAATCAGACGGACCGCTACGTCCTTGGACCATTGTGTGAGGCCTCCTTCATCGACAGACGACAGATCTGGCCGACTCCCTGACGGGACCGGGCACCACCGCAGCCTCGAGACGGCGCCCGGCCGTTTCAGGCCTTTATGGCAGCATGCCCTCTATGGCGAATCCTGAACTGCCGGTGCCCGACGGGCTGGTGCTACGCCCGTTCCACGGCGTACGGTTCACGGTCGACGATCTGGCCGGGGTCACCTCGCCGCCTTACGATCTCATCGACAAGGCGGGCGTACGGGAATTGCTCGACACCCACCCCAACAACGTGGTGCGTTTGATCCTTCCCGGCATCGACCAGCCCAGGTACGCCGAGGCACGGGAGAGACTTCAGGAGTGGCTCTCCTCCGGGGTGCTGGCCGCCGACGAGACACCCGCGATCTACGTCTACGAGCAGTCCGGGCCCGGGATCCTGCAGCGCGGACTCATCGGCGACGTGGGCCTGGCGGGGCCGGAACAGCACATCGTCCTGCCTCACGAGAACGTGATGCCCGGACCGGTCGCCAACCGGCTGGCGCTGATGCGCACCACGGAGGCCAACCTGGAGCCGATCTTCCTGCTCTACGACGGCGCGGGCGGCGCCGCCACCCGCCTCGTCGACCGGATCGCCACCTCCCGGCCTCCGCTGGCGGAGGCGGTGACCGGCGACGGGGTCAGGCACCGGCTGTGGGCCGTCACCGACACCGGTGAGCTCGCCTCCATCAACGCCGATCTCCGCCCCCGCCAGGCTCTGATCGCCGACGGGCACCACCGCTACGCCACCTACCTCGAACTCCAGCGGGAACACCACGCCGCGAGGCCCGAGCCCGGGCCCTGGGACTTCGGTCTCGCGCTCCTGGTGGACTCCAGCGCCTATCCCCCGCATCTGAAGGCCATCCACCGGGTCATTCCCGAACTGCCGCTCGGGGAGGCACTGGCCAAGGCCAGGAGCTCCTGGCAGGTACGGGAGCACGCGGGCCTGACCGAGGGGCTGGCCGCGCTGGAGGAGAGCACCGGACCGGCCTACCTGCTGTCCGGCGGGGGTCCCGCCTACCTGCTCACCGATCCCGACCCCGACAGGCTCGCGCACGCCATGCCGACCGACCGCTCGGCCGGGTGGCGGGCGCTGAACACCTCCATCCTCGCGGAGTTCCTTCTGCCGAAGGTGTGGGGGATGCGGGACGACGAGCGTTCGGTGCGCGTCGTCCACCACGATCCGGAGGCCGCCGTACAGCTCGCGCGGGCCTCCGGCGGGACTGCGGTGCTGCTGCGCCCGCTGGCGGTCGAGGACGTGCTCGCGATCGCGGCCCGGGGGGAACGGGTACCCCGCAAGTCCACCTCCTTCGGCCCCAAACCCCGCACCGGCCTGGTGCTGCGTCTGCTCACGAGCGGCCCGGCCCCTCAGCAGGCCGGGGCTTTGAGCGACTCTGAGGTCTCTGGCTCCTGGAGGTCCGAACAGTGACCGGGTTCACGCGTTCACCTCCGAGACGACACCTTTCTTCACATACGGAAGTGAGCGGACGAGGACGACTCTCTACGATGTGAGCTGCGCCGGAATGGCCGAATACCGTTCTGGGGACGCCGGTTCCAGATATGAGGTGACCTGTGGACAACATCACCGCCCTCGGCGGAGACGTCTATGAGATCGACACGAGGATGGCCGGATACTCCAGTATCACGGCCGGATACCTGATCCTCGGAGATCGGCCCTGCCTGGTGGAGACGGGCACCTCCACCTCGGCCCCCGTGGTACGCGACGCCCTGACCTCGCTGGGCGTCGGCCCGGCGGATCTCGCGACGATCGCTGTCACGCACATCCACCTGGACCACGCGGGCGGAGTCGGGGACCTCGCCGGTTTCTACCCGGACGCGGAGATCGTGGTTCACGAGAAAGGCGCCCGGCATCTCGCCGACCCGGCCAGGCTGATGGCCAGCGCGCGAATGGTCTGGGGTGACAAGCTGGACATCCTGTTCGGCGAGCTCTCCCCCACCGAAGCCTCGCGGATTCGCGCGCTAGGCGACACAGGCACCATCGACCTCGGCAACGGACGCACGCTGAGCAGCCACTACTCCCCGGGACACGCCAAACATCACGTGGGGCTCATCGACTCCGGTACCGGTGACCTCTATGTCGGCGACGCGGCCGGGGTCTACCTTCCGGAGACGGGCGACCTACGCCCCGCCACGCCCCCGCCGGACTTCGACCTGCAGACCGCGCTGGACTCGATCGCCCTGTTCAGGGCGCTGGGCCCGCAACGGCTGCTCTTCAGCCACTACGGACCGGTCACGGACGTGGAGGAGATTCTGGGACGCTCCGCCGAGGAGTTGCGCGTCTGGGTCGACCTGACCCGTCAGGCTCGCTCACAGGCCATGGACCTGGACCACGCGGTGGCCATGGTCAGGGAGCGGACCCGCGACCGCTATGCGGCGCTGAAGGCGGACGAGGCCACCGCCGAGCAGTTCGAACTGCTGAGCGGCGCCCCGTCCAACGTGGCCGGCATCCTGCACTGGCTGGACCGGACGGAGTCGTAAGGACGCGTCCTTACCAGCCAGGACCGCGCTGGAATCGCCGTTTCGGGGGAACGGGCCGTTCGCCCGCTCCCCCGAAATACCGCGAAGTCCCCCGGGGAACTACTTCTCCTCGGGCTTGCTCCGGCGATTCTGGCCCTGCTCGTCGTCCTCGTCCCGATCGTCGTTGACGTCGGGGGCGTCCCGGAGGATGTCGCCGAAGTCAGGTTCGATGAAGGCCGGCTCGACAGCCTCCTGGATCTTCCGCTCGGTACCGGCCGTTCCGTTCGGGTCAGCAGTGCCGTTGTCCAGGGCATCACCGATCACGGGCTTTCCCGTGCCGAACGCCTCCTCGTAGAGATCGTCTTCGTCCTCGATGTCCGCGTCCAGCGTCGCCACGTCGTCGAGATCGGCGTCGATCTCGTCATCGTCATCATCGTCGACGTCGTCCAGGAAGCGGTCGTCGTCGGCTTCCTCGTCCTCGAAATCGTCGTCCTCTTCGAGATCCTCGATGACAGCCCCGGTCAGCTCCGCGTAACGCTCGGCCGCATCGGTCTCACCGTCCTCGTCGAAAGCCATCGCCCGGCCGAACCACTCGGTGGCGGGCCCCTCGTGACCCGCCTCGAACAGCGCGTCGGCGTAGGCGAAGGCGAGACGGGCCGACCAGGGCTGGGGACGCGTGTCGCGCAGCTCGGGCAGGCGCTGGAGGGTGATGACCGCGGCATCGTGCTGACCGAGATCACGCCGGGCGCCGGACTCCACGATGGCGAGCTCGATCTTGCCGACACGGTCGAGCCGCTCGGCCTCCTTGGAGCGGACCAGATCGAGGGCGCGCTCGGGGCGGCCGAGGCCACGCTCGCAGTCCGCCATGATCGGCAGGAACGAGTCAGAACCCGTCATCCGGCGGGCCGCGCGCAGGTCGCTGAGTGCTTCGGAGAAGTGGCCGGCATGGTAGGCCGCGATGCCGACCGCCTCGCGGATCACTCCGATCCTGGCCGCGAAGCGGCGGGCGACCTTGGTGTGCTCGTACGCCCGCTCCGCGTCGCCCTCGCCCAGAGCCCTCTCGGCTGCCACGAGGTGGCGGGAGATCAGCTCCGCGAGGTCGAGCGGGAGGGAACGGAGCTCCTCGCGAATCTCCTTGTCGAGCTCCTCCGCGGTGATGTCCGGGGCGAGCTCCGGCAATTCCTCACGCTGGCGACCGGGAGCCTCGTCACGGCCACCGGACCGGTCATCCCGGCCATAACGGGTGCGTGACCCCTCGCCATCGCGGTCTCCCCGGTAACCGCCACCGGGACGGTCGTCGCGGTTGAACGGCCTGCGCTCACCACGATCGTCACGGTTGAACGACGGCCTGTCCCCACCCGGACGGTCATCCCGGTTGAACGGCCTGCGCTCACCGCTGTCAGGACGCGAACCATAACGGCTACGAGCCTGGTCACGGTCACCGTACGAACGACGCTCCCCACCGGGACGGTCATCACGGTTGAACGGCCTACGCTCACCACGATCGGGACGCGAACCGTACTGACCACGAGCCTGATCACGGTCACCGTACGAACGACGCTCCCCACCCGGACGATCGTCACGGTTGAACGGCCTGCGCTCACCACGATCATCACGGTTGAACGACGGCCTGTCCCCACCGGGACGGTCATCACGGTTGAACGGCCTGCGCTCACCACGATCGTCCCGGTTGAACGACGGCCTGTCCCCACCGGGACGATCGTCACGGTTGAACGGCCTACGCTCACCACGGTCATCACGGTTGAACGACGGACGATCTCCC
>NZ_JBFAQY010000009.1:0-1107 GCF_040678965.1 Streptosporangium sp. NPDC049248 | reverse complement strand
ACGATCATCACGGTTGAACGACGGCCTGTCCCCACCGGGACGATCGTCACGGTTGAACGGCCTACGCTCACCACGGTCATCACGGTTGAACGACGGCCTGTCCCCACCGGGACGCTCATCACGGTTGAACGGCCTGCGCTCACCACGATCATCACGGTTGTAGGAGGGCCTGTCCCCGCGGTCACGGGCTCCGTAGGAACCGCCTCGGGACTGGTCGCGATCACCGTAGGAACGCTGGTTGTCAGCACGCGGTCCCGAAGACCTCTGCCCACCGCCCGGCCGGTCGTCGCGATTGAAGGGAGGACGACCGGAACCACGGTCGTCACGGTTGTAGGACGGCCTGTCGCCGCGGTCACGAGAGCCGTAAGAACCGCCCGGGCGCCCTTCTCGGCGCTCACCATATCGGGGGCCGTCTCCCGGACGTCCCCTGTAGCCACCTGCGCGATCGCCGCGGTGACCTCCCTGACCGCCAGATCCGCGGTTCTCGCCCTCTTCGCGTCGACCCGCGCCTTCAGGCCGGTTGTCACTGTTCACTTCTGGTCCATTCGTTGGCTCACTCTGCGAGCGCGTCCCATCTCCTCGATCGGATGGGACGGTCGCTGTGCGGGCGGTCTCCGGCCGCGGGGTGCGCCCCGTTCGCTATCGCTGCCCCGCCCTATCGTGGTCTGGCGCGACGAAGGCCACCCGCTGGTGGGGTGGCCCGGCCTCTCCAGCCTAGCAAGCCATTGAAACTCCATACGCCCTTCACCCACACCCGCAAATGATCACGAAGCCGGATTTCAGAGTGCTGCGGAGTCCGATCCCCGCCTGCCACCGCAGGTTCGGTGGAGCAGGGGGGTCGCTCAGCGGAGGCTCTTCCTGACGGCAAAAGGACTCCAGCGGCCCATCGGAAGTCTTGAGATCCAGCCGCAACCCCTTGTTCGGAGGCTCTCTGGAAATCACTACGAAACCGGTAGAAGCCGATGCCGGCCCTCAACACGGAAACTCACTGAAAACTCCGGAAGGAAACCCCGCAAGCCCCTTCCGGAACCCCCTCGGAAAACACGAAGGCCCCCACCGAAAGGTGAGGGCCCACATGAAAGATTGTCCGGCGGCGACCTACTCTCC